>NZ_QNQN01000001.1:0-211 GCF_004103285.1 Pseudoalteromonas sp. A757 | reverse complement strand
ATACCAGTTGTATTAAGTAAATGATCTATCTTGAAGCGGGGAAATAGCTTTAGTAGCACCGCTCTCGCGTCCTGCTACCGCTAAGGTACCTATATCCATATAGGCAAGGCAAAAAATTTTGCTATTTAGTTGTTCTAAATGAGAAATTTTTAACGAAGCTAATATGCTATTTCACCCTTCAAATTGATTAGAGAATTAATTCAATTGGTAT
>NZ_QNQN01000002.1:0-218 GCF_004103285.1 Pseudoalteromonas sp. A757 | reverse complement strand
TCCCCTTCGTCTAGAGGCCTAGGACACCGCCCTTTCACGGCGGTAACAGGGGTTCGAATCCCCTAGGGGACGCCACTTACTTTGGTAGGTAACTCGGTTAGCAAGAGAATAAACAGCTAAATAAAGTCCTAGTGACACATCTGTGTCCCCTTCGTCTAGAGGCCTAGGACACCGCCCTTTCACGGCGGTAACAGGGGTTCGAATCCCCTAGGGGACGC
>NZ_QNQN01000003.1:0-225 GCF_004103285.1 Pseudoalteromonas sp. A757 | reverse complement strand
CCAACAGCTCGGTGGGTAAACCACCTCCGACCACGCTGGTCAGTGCTGATGCTGTGGTAGGAGCGAGTTTACCTCGCGAGGTTTTATATCTCAAATCTCTATGCCCCAAACAGCAAAAAACCCGTCGCATTGCTGCAACGGGTTTCTTTAATAAGGCCCTGACGATGTTCTACTTTCACATGGGAAGCCCACACTATCATCGACGCTGTTTTGTTTCACTTCTGA
>NZ_QNQN01000004.1:0-229 GCF_004103285.1 Pseudoalteromonas sp. A757 | reverse complement strand
TTATCGCCAGACTTACATAGAATGACTATGCTACGCTGGCTCTGCCTTGTATAAATACCAATCAAACTGCTGCAAAAACAAACTTGAAAGATCAACAGGCCCTAGTTTACCCAGCCAAAAAGGGAAGCTGCAATGCTTCCCTTTTATCAATCTTATACCAGTTGTATTAAGTAAATGATCTATCTTGAAGCGGGGAAATAGCTTTAGTAGCACCGCTCTCGCGTCCTGC
>NZ_QNQN01000005.1:0-255 GCF_004103285.1 Pseudoalteromonas sp. A757 | reverse complement strand
TTTAGTTGTTCTAAATGAGAAATTTTTAACGACGCTAATATGGTATTTCACCCTTCAAATTGATTGGAGACTTAGTGTAATTGGTATAACCACCCTATCTACGGTACTCTTTATAGAAAGAAAGCATCAAGCGTACAACTAAGTTGCACGCACACGATGAAAACAACACAGCTACTCACAGGTGACGTCGTGACTATTCGCGAATGTGCGCCAATCTCTAAGAAAAAATCTTGGACGCTAGTTGACGTGATTGAA
>NZ_QNQN01000006.1:0-264 GCF_004103285.1 Pseudoalteromonas sp. A757 | reverse complement strand
TTTTTTATCCTGTTAACTGTGAGTCGTGTCGATTACGGCTGAACGTTTGCAGCTTGTGCAGCTAGCGTGCGGCAAATGCCACTTAGCGTTGACCAGCTTTGAACGTCTGCTTCAGAAGTCGATGTCATTTCTTGTAGTTTTAATACGTTGTTCATGTTTTTTATCCTGTTAACTGTGAGTCGTGTCGATTACGGCTGAACGTTTGCAGCTTGTGCAGCTAGCGTGCGGCAAATACCACTTAGCGTTGACCAGCTTTGAACGTCT
>NZ_QNQN01000007.1:0-278 GCF_004103285.1 Pseudoalteromonas sp. A757 | reverse complement strand
GATGGCTGGAGTACCAGGATTTGAACCTGGGAATGGCGGGATCAAAACCCGCTGCCTTACCGCTTGGCGATACTCCAGCAATAGAGGTAAGTTCAAATCTTATTTAGCCCAGATTTGAGTTAGGCTATCTTACCGCTTCCACTTCGTGTCGAGACGATACCTAGCAATAGAAGTAAGTTCAAGAGTTTGAGTTCTACTTGAAAGAACATGGTGCGGAAAGAGAGACTTGAACTCTCACATCCGAAGATACTGGAACCTAAATCCAGCGCGTCTACCAA
>NZ_QNQN01000008.1:0-280 GCF_004103285.1 Pseudoalteromonas sp. A757 | reverse complement strand
GCGGACGCAGGAGGATTCGAACCTCCGACCGCCTGGTTCGTAGCCAGGTACTCTATCCAGCTGAGCTATGCGTCCGTTATGAATGTATAGTTTTCCAACTTTCTTTATATTTAACCACCTAAAGAAAAGTGCTGGACTCAGGACGTATTTTTTGAAGGTGAACCTTCGACCACCTTTTTCCTGCCTTTATATTTAACCACTTAAGGAAAAGTGGCGGACGCAGGAGGATTCGAACCTCCGACCGCCTGGTTCGTAGCCAGGTACTCTATCCAGCTGAGCT
>NZ_QNQN01000009.1:0-298 GCF_004103285.1 Pseudoalteromonas sp. A757 | reverse complement strand
CTAACTCGTACTAATTACCCGAGAGGCTTAACCATACAACGCCAAAGTGGTTTATAAGCGACAGAAGTTAATAGACTAAAGTAGACAAAAGAATTTAATCGCTTTTTCCAGATTTAAGAATTAAACAAGGTGACCAACCTCAGCGATATCGCGAAATCGGTTCACCTTGCGCAAATGGAATGCTCGTGCGAGGCACGATGTCATTAGACATTTGCACCCAGATTTCCTGATGACCATAGCGTTTTGGAACCACCTGACCCCATGCCGAACTCAGAAGTGAAACAAAACAGCGTCGATG
>NZ_QNQN01000010.1:0-307 GCF_004103285.1 Pseudoalteromonas sp. A757 | reverse complement strand
GGGTCATTAGCTCAGTTGGTAGAGCAGTGGACTTTTAATCCATTGGTCGATGGTTCGAGTCCATCATGACCCACCACTTTACAAGCTTTAGAATTCATATTTGAGCGGGTCATTAGCTCAGTTGGGTGAAAAAAGACCGAAGCAAGGCTTCGCAGCTTTTTGAACGCGAGTCAGGACGACGAGCCGGAACACCTCTTCAGGATGAATTAATGGCACTTTTAATACTTGAGCGGGTCATTAGCTCAGTTGGTAGAGCAGTGGACTTTTAATCCATTGGTCGATGGTTCGAGTCCATCATGACCCACCA
>NZ_QNQN01000011.1:0-312 GCF_004103285.1 Pseudoalteromonas sp. A757 | reverse complement strand
CCGAACTCAGAAGTGAAACAAAACAGCGTCGATGATAGTGTGGGCTTCCCATGTGAAAGTAGAACATCGTCAGGGCCAAATAAAAGAAACCCGTTGCAGCAATGCGACGGGTTTTTTGCTATGTGGGGCATAGAGATTTGAGATATAAAACCTCGCGAGGTAAACTCGCTCCTACCACAGCATCAGCACTGACCAGCGTGGTCGGAGGTGGTTTACCCACCGAGCTGTTGGGCTCCCCAAACAAAGAGAGTAAAACATCCTAGTTCGTAGCGAGCCAGGGCCTTATTAAAGGTCGATTAACAGCATTCATCC
>NZ_QNQN01000012.1:0-325 GCF_004103285.1 Pseudoalteromonas sp. A757 | reverse complement strand
GCGGGGTAGGGGAGCGTTCTGTAAGTGGCTGAAGGTGTGCCGGGAGGCATGCTGGACATATCAGAAGTGCGAATGCTGACATGAGTAACGACAAGAGGAGTGAAAAACTCCTCCGCCGGAAGACCAAGGGTTCCTATCCCATGTTAATCAGGGTAGGGTGAGTCGACCCCTAAGGCGAGGCTGAAGAGCGTAGTCGATGGGAAACGGGTTAATATTCCCGTACTCGGTATGAATGCGATGGGGGGACGGAGCAGGCTAGGCAAGCATGGCGTTGGTTGTCCATGTGAAAGGCTGTAGGCTGGTGACTTAGGAAAATCCGGGTTGC
>NZ_QNQN01000013.1:0-343 GCF_004103285.1 Pseudoalteromonas sp. A757 | reverse complement strand
GATGGCTGGAGTACCAGGATTTGAACCTGGGAATGGCGGGATCAAAACCCGCTGCCTTACCGCTTGGCGATACTCCAACGAAAATTTGATTGTTTTAGTTCCAATCAAGAACATGGTGCGGAAAGAGAGACTTGAACTCTCACATCCGAAGATACTGGAACCTAAATCCAGCGCGTCTACCAATTCCGCCACTTCCGCATATCATTTCGCATTAGTTATTAGAACCTAAATCCAGCGTCTATATTAAGACATCGACCAATTCCAAAACTTCCGCATTTGTAAATGGTGGCTATGCCCTGATTTGAACAGGGGACCCCATCATTATGAGTGATGTGCTCTAACC
>NZ_QNQN01000014.1:0-362 GCF_004103285.1 Pseudoalteromonas sp. A757 | reverse complement strand
GCAGCCGTAGCTTCGGTGGTATGTTTAGCCCCGTTACATCTTCCGCGCAGGCCGACTCGACTAGTGAGCTATTACGCTTTCTTTAAAGGGTGGCTGCTTCTAAGCCAACCTCCTAGCTGTTTTAGCCTTCCCACATCGTTTCCCACTTAACATACACTTTGGGACCTTAGCTGACGGTCTGGGTTGTTTCCCTCTCCACGACGGACGTTAGCACCCGCCGTGTGTCTCCCGGATAGTACTTTACGGTATTCGGAGTTTGCCAAAGGGTTGGTAAGTCGGGATGACCCCCCTAGCCTTAACAGTGCTCTACCCCCGTAAGTATTCGTCCGAGGCTCTACCTAAATAGATTTCGGGGAGAACCA
>NZ_QNQN01000015.1:0-384 GCF_004103285.1 Pseudoalteromonas sp. A757 | reverse complement strand
TCGGCGATGCAGGATTTGAACCTGCGACCCCTTGGACCCAAACCAAGTGCGCTACCAAGCTGCGCTAATCGCCGACTAATTTTGGCATGTAGATGGGGCGACTGATGGGACTTGAACCCACGACAACCGGAATCACAATCCAGGGCTCTACCAACTGAGCTACAGCCGCCACTACATGTGGATTAAAATAAGATGGCGCACCCTGAAGGATTCGAACCTTCGACCGACGCCTTAGAAGGGCGTTGCTCTATCCAGCTGAGCTAAGGGCGCAAACTCGTAAACATCTTCATGCTACTTTCTTATTTTAAAAGTGGTCGGCGATGCAGGATTTGAACCTGCGACCCCTTGGACCCAAACCAAGTGCGCTACCAAGCTGCGCTAATC
>NZ_QNQN01000016.1:0-389 GCF_004103285.1 Pseudoalteromonas sp. A757 | reverse complement strand
TGCGGTGAAGATAAATTTTCTGGAAAATCATACGAGCACCGCCGGGATTGGGTTGAAGAAAAGCTCCTGATGCTGGGCTCCGTGTTTTGTATTGATGTCTGTGCTTATGCCGTGATGAGTAATCACACCCACATTGTTTTATATGTTGATGATAAAAAGGCTAAGCGCCTGTCGGATAAAGCGACTGTGATGCGATGGCACAAGTTATTTAAAGGCAATTGGATAAGCCAAAAGTTTATTGAAGATGAGCCACTCAATGAGTCGGAGCAATTGATACTCGATGAGCTGGTTGATAAGTACAGAGAAAGGCTCGCAGATATTAGCTGGTTTATGCGAGTGCTTAACGAAGACATCGCCCGCCGAGCAAATAAAGAAGATAATTGTACAGG
>NZ_QNQN01000017.1:0-390 GCF_004103285.1 Pseudoalteromonas sp. A757 | reverse complement strand
TGACAAGACTTGGCCGACATCCTGTCGGCACATTGCATATCGGCTTATGCTTTTCGGGTGTGATGGAGGGGGAATAAGTCGCCTGTGAAATTTCCACTTTCTTATTAGCGATAGAGTAGTTTACAAGCTCAAAAAATTGCGGCTCCGATCTCACAGTACAAATAGTTTTGTGGGAGGCGGTTTACCCGCCGAGAAGTATGTTTTTCAGGTGCGATGAAGAGATGAAAGTAACGCTGACTGTTAATTCTGGTTTTATCTCCTGAAGCAGCTAAATCGCTTACAAGCACCACAAGAATTTATCAGCGTCTTGTGTCTCCCTCATCACACCCGAAAGTAAAGTGCCAATGAGTCATTTCAACGCATGGATGCGTGAAAAGCGGTGACAGGGCC
>NZ_QNQN01000018.1:0-398 GCF_004103285.1 Pseudoalteromonas sp. A757 | reverse complement strand
GTGCCTTACAAGACGGTTGCACTATATCGGCTTAGGATTTGAGGATTAAGTGTGATGCTGGGGCGACGTTTTCTTGGTTCGTTCTTTTGCGTCGTTTCAAAAGAATGAACGAGGAGCGCATGGATGCGCTTTGATATCAGCCAGGGAGGGTAAGGCTAATATGTCCTCCTGACAGGTTTCGACGCCCGTCCATGGGCTACGACTTACTTTTCTTTGATGCCCAAAGAATCGTTGCGCAAAAGAAAGGGCACTCCCGACATCACACTGACTCCTCAAGTAAATCGCCAATATGAACGTCACCGCTGTGTAAGGGCCATCCTTGGCCCTGTCACCGCTTTTCACGCATCCATGCGTTGAAATGACTCATTGGCACTTTACTTTCGGGTGTGATGAGGGAG
>NZ_QNQN01000019.1:0-400 GCF_004103285.1 Pseudoalteromonas sp. A757 | reverse complement strand
TTGGAGCGAGTAACGAGGTTCGAACTCGTGACCTCGACCTTGGCAAGGTCGCGCTCTACCAGCTGAGCTATACTCGCATTCCATTTTTCACACTGGTAAATTTGATATGTGAAAAATAAATGGTGCCCGGGGCCGGACTTGAACCGGCACGCTGTTACCAGCGAGGGATTTTAAATCCCTTGTGTCTACCAATTCCACCACCCGGGCATCGGGCTTGCTTTCGCATGTGGATATGTTGAGAAATGGAGGCGGAACCCGGAGTCGAACCGAGGTAGACGGATTTGCAATCCGCTGCATGGCCACTCTGCCATTCCGCCGCAAATTTGGAGCGAGTAACGAGGTTCGAACTCGTGACCTCGACCTTGGCAAGGTCGCGCTCTACCAGCTGAGCTATACTCGC
>NZ_QNQN01000020.1:0-431 GCF_004103285.1 Pseudoalteromonas sp. A757 | reverse complement strand
GCTTACGTAGACCTAAACCCCATTAGAGCCAACATTGCCGCAACGCCTGAAACCTCAGACTACACCAGCATCAAAAAACGCATCGACCATGCAAAATTAGGTAAACAGCCAAAAAGCCTACTACGCTTTGCTGGCAGCCCACGAAAACATATGCCAAAAGGCCTGCCTTTCGAGCTCAAATCCTATATTGAGTTGGTTGAACTCACAGGCCAATGTATTCGCGCCGACAAACGAGGCTATATCTTTGAGTCACAACCCATACTCACTCGACTCAATATTGAGCCTGAGAACTGGATAAAACTTACTACGCAGTTTTCTCGGATATTCCACGGCGCGGTTGGCCGAGAGCGTAGGATAACCGCTTACTGCGAAACACTGCAAAAACGACGACGGACAAACCTAACAAACTGCGAGCGCTTGCTGGCTTAGCA
>NZ_QNQN01000021.1:0-495 GCF_004103285.1 Pseudoalteromonas sp. A757 | reverse complement strand
CCAACAGCTCGGTGGGTAAACCACCTCCGACCACGCTGGTCAGTGCTGATGCTGTGGTAGGAGCGAGTTTACCTCGCGAGGTTTTATATCTCAAATCTCTATGCCCCAAACAGCAAAAAACCCGT
The DNA here is from genome assembly GCF_004103285.1 of Pseudoalteromonas sp. A757. NCBI lineage: Bacteria > Pseudomonadati > Pseudomonadota > Gammaproteobacteria > Alteromonadales > Pseudoalteromonadaceae > Pseudoalteromonas > Pseudoalteromonas sp. A757. The sequence continues at coordinate 370 of NZ_QNQN01000021.1, read as the reverse complement.
CGCATTGCTGCAACGGGTTTCTTTAATAAGGCCCTGACGATGTTCTACTTTCACATGGGAAGCCCACACTATCATCGACGCTGTTTTGTTTCACTTCTGAGTTCGGCATGGGGTCAGGTGGTTCCAAAACGCTATGGTCATCAGGAAATCTGGGTGCAAATGTCTAATGACATCGTGCCTCGCACGAGCATTCCATTTGCGCAAGGTGAACCGATTTCGCGATATCGCTGAGGTTGGTCACCTTGTTTAATTCTTAAATCTGGAAAAAGCTATTAAATTCTTCTGTCTACTTTAGTCTATTAACTTCTGTCGCTTATAAACCACTTTGGCGTTGTATGGTTAAGCCTCTCGGGTAATTAGTACGAGTTAG
>NZ_QNQN01000022.1:0-576 GCF_004103285.1 Pseudoalteromonas sp. A757 | reverse complement strand
CTAACTCGTACTAATTACCCGAGAGGCTTAACCATACAACGCCAAAGTGGTTTATAAGCGACAGAAGTTAATAGACTAAAGTAGACAAAAGAATTTAATCGCTTTTTCCAGATTTAAGAATTAAACAAGGTGACCAACCTCAGCGATATCGCGAAATCGGTTCACCTTGCGCAAATGGAATGCTCGTGCGAGGCACGATGTCATTAGACATTTGCACCCAGATTTCCTGATGACCATAGCGTTTTGGAACCACCTGACCCCATGCCGAACTCAGAAGTGAAACAAAACAGCGTCGATGATAGTGTGGGCTTCCCATGTGAAAGTAGAACATCGTCAGGGCCTTATTAGAGAAGGCCCGATTCGAGAGAGTCGGGCTTTTTTGCGTTTGAAGTAAAGTACTTCCATGAGTATCTCCCCTTCACGTATCCATGCGCTCATTTCCCCGAACTGCGAAGCGTTGCTTCGGTTTCTTGTCACCCAAACTCAGAAGTGAAACAAAACAGCCGAAGGGTCGGCCCCGGTCAATGATAGTGTGGGCTTCCCATGTGAAAGTAGAACATCGTCAGGGCCTTATTA
>NZ_QNQN01000023.1:0-637 GCF_004103285.1 Pseudoalteromonas sp. A757 | reverse complement strand
GGGGAACCTGGGGCTGGATCACCTCCTTATACGATTTAGAACTTATTTGTTCGAAGTGTCCACACAGATGATTGTTGATTAGAATTAGAGAACACAAACATTGTTTGGGTCTGTAGCTCAGCTGGTTAGAGCGCACGCCTGATAAGCGTGAGGTCGGTAGTTCAAGTCTACTCAGACCCACCACTTCTTGCCGATGCTGCGTTATTAAGCTCGTCGTTTAGGAAAGACTAAACGTCCTCACTTAATGCCTTGCCTCAATAAGAAGTTTGGTAAAGCAAACAATGTTATCCTAGTAATGTGGGGCTATAGCTCAGCTGGGAGAGCGCCTGCCTTGCACGCAGGAGGTCAGCAGTTCGATCCTGCTTAGCTCCACCACTTTACTACTCCTTCTTATAGATAAACACTCTTACTCAGGTTCAAGTAACTGAGAGTTTTTAACTCTGAGAAGTTATTCTCTTGCTCTTTAAAAATTTGGAAAAGCTGAAAAATTAAATTCTGATAGATAACGAAAGTTATTTATCGAGTTTTCGAAAGAAAATGCCGATTAATCATTTCGATGGTTAATTAGCGTCTACTTTAGTATTCAATATTAACTTCTGGCGAAGTTAAACTGTCTTTGACGATACAAACCATTTTG
>NZ_QNQN01000024.1:0-674 GCF_004103285.1 Pseudoalteromonas sp. A757 | reverse complement strand
AAGAGAGACTTGAACTCTCACATCCGAAGATACTGGAACCTAAATCCAGCGCGTCTACCAATTCCGCCACTTCCGCACAGTAGATATTCTATTTGTAGCTATCATCTCAAGAAGAGATGGCTGGAGTACCAGGATTTGAACCTGGGAATGGCGGGATCAAAACCCGCTGCCTTACCGCTTGGCGATACTCCAACGAAAATTTGATTGTTTTAGTTCCAATCAAGAACATGGTGCGGAAAGAGAGACTTGAACTCTCACATCCGAAGATACTGGAACCTAAATCCAGCGCGTCTACCAATTCCGCCACTTCCGCATATCATTTCGCATTAGTTATTAGAACCTAAATCCAGCGTCTATATTAAGACATCGACCAATTCCAAAACTTCCGCATTTGTAAATGGTGGCTATGCCCTGATTTGAACAGGGGACCCCATCATTATGAGTGATGTGCTCTAACCAGCTGAGCTACATAGCCATTGGCTGGAGTACCAGGATTTGAACCTGGGAATGGCGGGATCAAAACCCGCTGCCTTACCGCTTGGCGATACTCCAACGAAAATTTGATTGTTTTAGTTCCAATCAAGAACATGGTGCGGAAAGAGAGACTTGAACTCTCACATCCGAAGATACTGGAACCTAAATCCAGCGCGTCTACCAATTCCGCCACTTCCGCA
>NZ_QNQN01000026.1:0-757 GCF_004103285.1 Pseudoalteromonas sp. A757 | reverse complement strand
CCAGAGCCACCGGTGACTTGTAAAGTTGGCGTGTATGGTATCAATAACTTTGGTGAAGACAGCAACAGCTATGTTTATCATTTTGATGTCACCAACGGTACTTATGCGTACGTTGATGGGGTAGCCAATACAGCTTCAAATATCGCCGCACATGATGGTGAGCTATACTTTATGGAGCAAAATGATAGCGCAACTAAAGCGTCATCACTGTGGAAGGTCTCATTAGACAACGCGGAGCAGACTTTAGCTGCTAATGCGGTTTCTTGGCCGATTTATCGCTCAGCAGTAACGCCAGACGGCACTAAGTTATTAGCGACCAGTAAAACTTATCTGTATGAGTTTGATATGCAGACGGGTGAAAAAACAGTATTTGGCAAGCTAAGCTATGCTGGTGATGAATTTTCACATGGTGACATTGCTTATTCAGCAGACACAAATGTAATTTACGTCCTCACAGGCAAAGCACTTTACACGTTAGACAAAGGCGCGATGACGTTAGACTTAGTTGGCGAACATGGTGTGAATTGGGCATCTGGTTTGGCGGTAAGCTCAGATGGTACGTTATACGTGTCTGGCCGCAATAAAGGAGAAGATGCAAAGATCTATACATTAGATCCAAACACTGCAGAATCGACTTTTGTCATGGATGGTCCAGAGCACATCAATGACTTAACGTATGTAGCGAACTACTGTGAATAAATACAGAAACACGTAGACAGTAGACAAGGCGAGGGGAAACCCTCGCTTTTTTCGTTTT
>NZ_QNQN01000027.1:0-778 GCF_004103285.1 Pseudoalteromonas sp. A757 | reverse complement strand
AATACCACCCTTGTAGTGTTGATGTTCTAACTTAGGCCCCTGAACCGGGGTTGAGGACAGTGCCTGGTGGGTAGTTTGACTGGGGCGGTCTCCTCCCAAAGAGTAACGGAGGAGCACGAAGGTTTGCTAAGTACGGTCGGACATCGTACGGTTAGTGTAATGGTAGAAGCAAGCTTAACTGCGAGACAGACACGTCGAGCAGGTACGAAAGTAGGTCATAGTGATCCGGTGGTTCTGAATGGAAGGGCCATCGCTCAACGGATAAAAGGTACTCCGGGGATAACAGGCTGATACCGCCCAAGAGTTCATATCGACGGCGGTGTTTGGCACCTCGATGTCGGCTCATCACATCCTGGGGCTGAAGTCGGTCCCAAGGGTATGGCTGTTCGCCATTTAAAGTGGTACGCGAGCTGGGTTTAGAACGTCGTGAGACAGTTCGGTCCCTATCTGCCGTGGGCGTTTGAGAATTGAGAGGGGCTGCTCCTAGTACGAGAGGACCGGAGTGGACGAACCGCTGGTGTTCGGGTTGTGATGCCAATTGCATTGCCCGGTAGCTACGTTCGGAACTGATAACCGCTGAAAGCATCTAAGCGGGAAGCAGGCCTCGAGATGAGTTCTCACTTTGACTTAGAGTCAACTGAAGGGCCGTTGAAGACTACAACGTTGATAGGCGAGATGTGGAAGTGCTGTGAGGCATTAAGCTAACTCGTACTAATTACCCGAGAGGCTTAACCATACAACGCCAAAGTGGTTTATAAGCGACAGAAGTTAATAGACT
>NZ_QNQN01000028.1:0-839 GCF_004103285.1 Pseudoalteromonas sp. A757 | reverse complement strand
GATTGTCGTAACACACATAAAAAAGGTCGCTTTGGCGGCCTTTTTTAATGCCTTGTAGATGCGATTTTATATCGCGATAAATGAAAAGGGTCGTTCTCTGATAGGAGTTCGGCCTTTTTTAATGCTTTGTAGCTGCGATTTTATATCGCGACCAGTGAAAAGGGTCATTCTCCGATAAGGAGTACAGACTTTTTATTATTACGCTCTAAAAGATGAACTCTTTGTTGAAGCAGTGACTTTACGTCTCGATTTCAAAGATAGAATTTTTGTGGTGGGAGCGAGTTTACCTCGCGATAAACTCTTTGTCGTAGCAGCGATTTTATATCGTGACCAACAAAAAGAGTCATTCCTAGCAATTCAATAACTATTCTCGAACCTTCTTAAGCGATATCCCCACTTATAAAATAGTGCCTCAATCGTATTGATAGCATGCGGTACCACACATAAACGATACAGTAGACCTCTTCTTTGTTCTCTTTTTACACAGGAAAGTGTCAAAAATAAGCGTTTCGCTCTATTTTTGCTCGAACAAACGTTTTTTCGCAACTTTCTTTAAAAAAAGGGTTGCACTAAAATCGGATCGCCCTATAATGCGACCCCACTGACACGGGGCGCTACGCTGAAAAGCAAAGCAGCAGCGAGTTAGCGTCAAGTAAAACTTAAGTTCGAAACTTCTGATAAAGAAATTCAAAATTAAGTGTTGACAAAAAATTGGGAATGCTTAGAATGCACATCCCTCGAAACAACGAAATGTTTCGAAACGTTCTTTAAAAATATGAAGCAATCATCTGTGTGGGCACTCGTACAGATTGAGTTCTAACAGCAGATTCTAGTTCGCT
>NZ_QNQN01000029.1:0-955 GCF_004103285.1 Pseudoalteromonas sp. A757 | reverse complement strand
CCCCCTAGCCTTAACAGTGCTCTACCCCCGTAAGTATTCGTCCGAGGCTCTACCTAAATAGATTTCGGGGAGAACCAGCTATCTCCCGGTTTGATTAGCCTTTCACTCCTAGCCACAGGTCATCCCCTAACTTTTCAACGTTAGTGGGTTCGGTCCTCCAGTTGATGTTACTCAACCTTCAACCTGCCCATGGCTAGATCACCGGGTTTCGGGTCTATACCCTGCAACTTAAGCGCCCAGTTAAGACTCGCTTTCGCTACGGCTCCCCTAAATGGTTAACCTCGCTACAGAATATAAGTCGCTGACCCATTATACAAAAGGTACGCAGTCACCCAACAAGTAGGCTCCTACTGCTTGTACGTACACGGTTTCAGGTTCTATTTCACTCCCCTCACAGGGGTTCTTTTCGCCTTTCCCTCACGGTACTGGTTCACTATCGGTCAGTTGGGAGTATTTAGCCTTGGAGGATGGTCCCCCCATATTCAGTCAAAGTTTCACGTGCTCCGACCTACTCGATTTCACTTTAGATAAGTTTTTGTGTACGGGACTATCACCCTGTTTCGTCATGCTTTCCAGCATGTTCCACTAACTACACTAAAGCTTAAGGGCTGGTCCGATTTCGCTCGCCGCTACTTTCGGAATCTCGGTTGATTTCTTTTCCTACGGGTACTTAGATGTTTCAGTTCTCCGCGTTCGCCTCGTTAACCTATGTATTCAGTTAACGATACCTGCAAGCAGGTGGGTTTCCCCATTCGGAAATCCTAGTCTCAAGCGCCTCTTACTGGCTTGACTAGGCTTATCGCAAGTTAGTACGTCCTTCATCGCCTCCAACTGCCAAGGCATCCACCGTGTACGCTTAGTCACTTAACCATACAACCCAAAATGGTTTGTATCGTCAAAGACAGTTTAACTTCGCCAGAAGTTAATATTGAATACTAAAGTAGACGCTAATTAA
>NZ_QNQN01000030.1:0-1070 GCF_004103285.1 Pseudoalteromonas sp. A757 | reverse complement strand
AGCGAACTACTGTGAATAAATACAGAAACACGTAGACAGTAGACAAGGCGAGGGGAAACCCTCGCTTTTTTCGTTTTGGACCCAAGCTTCTATATCGCTACATAGAAGTATTTATCTTTGGGTTGACTAGGGGCGAGATTGGTGATCCGATAGCTTAAAATAGCATTTCATTTAACACATCAAGCACAATTTTAGAAACCCTCCTACGATCCTGCCTAATTTTGAACAGAGAAGCTCATAGATATTTTAAATGAAGTGTCTGGTTCGACCGACTAATGAAGTTGCCTGTTCCATTTGCAAAATGAAAACTTTTTTGCAAATTTCAAAACTTAAGACTAAATACACAGGATATATCCTTATAAATATAACTATCACATTGATATTAAAGAAAATTATCTTTAATTGAAATTGGCCTTAATTTTGCTTTATCTATATTAGTATTTAATCAGCGAGAGATGCATTATGAAAAAGATATTAGCCAAGGTGATATTAATTTTACCATTCTCGGTACTAGGTTCAGAAAACTTAGTCTCTAATGGTTCTTTTGAAAACAACTCTTTAATAGCTGGGACTTGGGCGTTACTAGATGAGATAGAAGGGTGGAGTACAGAAGGTGCGAAACTTGAAATCCAAAAGACAACGATAAATTTTATAGATTCGCAGAGCGGTGACAGTCATATTGAATTAGATTCGACGGGAAACTACTCAATTTATCAAGATATTCCAACTGTGATTGGCAAGCGCTACAAGGTCAGTTTTTATTATTCAGCAAGAATTGTAGGTGACAACTCTACAAATAGAGCAAGAGCATGGTTTGGTGATACAACCCTAGCAACAATGAATGCAACGACCCGAGGCTGGACAAAGTACGAGTACACAGTTGAAGCGACGAGCAGTTCAACACAACTTCGGTTTCAAGGCTTAGGTACTTCTGATTCATTGGGTGCGTTATTAGACAACGTAGTAGTGACAGAGGAAGAGGAAGTTACACCTCCAGAGCCACCGGTGACTTGTAAAGTTGGCGTGTATGGTATCAATAACTTTGGTGAAGACAGCAACAGCTATGTTTA
>NZ_QNQN01000031.1:0-1070 GCF_004103285.1 Pseudoalteromonas sp. A757 | reverse complement strand
TAGGTCAACATATTTAATAAAAGTGGCTTAAATTCTGAGAGATCATCGCCGCGAGAGTATTTCTGATGAAGAAGATATAATGAGTCACTAACTAGCCTAAATGAACCTTTCATTTTGACTTCAGCTTCAAACTGACTATCAGGTTGGACTTTCTGTATTTTTTTTTCGATAACCTTTACTCTAAAGTTAACTCTATCATTGTAATAATCAATATCTCTCAAATTATCTCTTTGCATTTATATGTCCTAAAATCCGGTTGCTTTACCAATATTGTGGGCGTTTTTATCCAGTATATTTACTATTAGATTGCCATCCAATTTATTACGGATAAGCAATTTTATGACTCTGCCATCATTATCTTCAATGGCTTCTAGTATGTCTGCTATCTGTTCCTCGTTCAACCCAGCTTTCCTGAGCCGTTTTTCCGTTAGCCACTGATCACTCAGTTGCTTGCCTGTTTTGGTTTTTCCCAATTTACTTTTATTGTATTTCGCTTCAGTGAAAGCATAATCAGGTGGTGGATTTGGGTGCAAATAAATCCCATCTATACCAGTTTCGCCGGGCTTAAAATTACCGTCGGTTTTACCTAATGGTACAAAGCCTTTTTCCGTCATTAATTGATGGGCATTGTACTCACCCGCAGCCGCTTTTCTATGGTTTAATGATTTATGCTGCGTAAAGTCACTAGGCGCCTTACGTGATGGCGGATTAACTTTGTTAACAGGGGCACCTTTGAGATCGTTTCCTTCTGGAGCTGAAAGCTCCGGCGCTTTAGATTTCTTCGGCACATTGGTAACGCCAACCTGTGGTAACTCCCCTTGATATTCATCCAGTGCTTTATTAACTCGCTGCCCGATTTCTTGGGCGGCTTGTTGCATATGCTGGTCGATTTTGGGGGTGACCTCGTCTAGGCGTTTTACCGTGGCTTGCATGCCTTCGATGGCGGCGTCTGGAAGCAGTAGGTCGTAGTGCCAACTGGTAGACATGTCATCAAGTGAATCGCGCAGGCCTTTGACGATGTTTTTAACTTCCGTGGCGGATTGTTTTCCTAGGTCTTGCCAGTTGATGTC
>NZ_QNQN01000032.1:0-1091 GCF_004103285.1 Pseudoalteromonas sp. A757 | reverse complement strand
GCTCATTGAATTCTGATTTTGATACCTTTCGGTATCGAATTGACTGTGCTGAATAAACTATGTTTATTCTGTTGGTCACTCAGTTCAATTGAGACTCTAAATTTGTTTGCGTCATCTAGCGAACTAGAATCTGCTGTTAGAACTCAATCTGTACGAGTGCCCACACAGATGATTGCTTCATATTTTTAAAGAACATTTCGAAACACTTCGTTGTTTCGAGGGATGTGCATTCTAAGTACTCCCAATTTTTTGTCAACACTTAATTTTGAATTTCTTGAGAAGTTTTCAAAGCTAAGTTTTACTCGACTACCAACTCGTTGGCTTATTGCTTTTCAGCGCTGCTCCCCGTGTCGGTGGATGCGCATTATAGGGAGATCCGATTTTAGTGCAACCCCTTTTTCCATTAAAACTTATAAAAAAGGTTTGTTCGAACAAAAAACAAACGAAACATGTCGAAACAGTATATTTTTCACCCAAAAAGACCGGATTGAGATCACGCGAGTCTACATAAACTTTAAGCATCACTAAGGAACAACTAGCGTTATGTAACATCTGTTAGCATATCAACTTGCCAACTTACATATAGAGCTCGAAACAAAGCCAAGTCAATTCTTCTTTATGTAGAAAAGGCGTACGTAAATTATGTGGAGGTGAAAATACAAAGCCACTAAGAAGCAGTAAGCCTATCCAATAGGCGGAACTAGATACCAAAATGATACCTTTTATCGAAAATATGAATATAGATGCGTTTATAAAGGCATTGAATATTAACTTTCGATTCTTGTTATTAGTTAGTGGTTGTAATAATTATGGGATCTAAAGAAACAGTGTTTAAGTAAAAGAAGATGTGGATAAATCAGTAACAGTGGTGTTCTTGGATAACAAAAAGGTAAATTAGTGGGATATTAAGAATAAAGAGAATATGCGATATGGAGGCGGAACCCGGAGTCGAACCGAGGTAGACGGATTTGCAATCCGCTGCATGGCCACTCTGCCATTCCGCCATGAAGAATATTGGAGCGAGTAACGAGGTTCGAACTCGTGACCTCGACCTTGGCAAGGTCGCGCTCTACCAGCTGAGCTATACTCGC
>NZ_QNQN01000033.1:0-1188 GCF_004103285.1 Pseudoalteromonas sp. A757 | reverse complement strand
GTAACTCCACCCAATTTAGTACAGCTATTTCGTAGAATTTTATGCAGCCTCAAGATAACCAATTGGTGTCATATCGCCTAGTGAATCATGAGGTCGCTCATAATTATAAATATCTAACCACTCATCAGTGATTTCACGTACTTCTTGCAGTGACTCAAACAAGTATAAATCTAGCACTTCTTCACGGTAACTCCGATTAAACCTTTCCACAAAACCATTTTGGTAAGGACTGCCTGGCTCTATAAATTCCAACTTGATGTCATTTTTCATTGCCCAATCTTCGAGTGCCGTTGAAGTAAATTCTGGGCCATTGTCCACTCTAATCTGCTTTGGTTTTCCTCGCCAAGCAATAATTTGTTGTAGCGTTCTAATAACTCGTTCAGAAGTTAAGCTTGTATCGACCTCAATCGCCAGTGCTTGTCGGTTGAAATCATCCAGCACATTCAGTGTTCTAAAACGATGTCCATAGCTTAATGCGTCACTCATAAAGTCCATTGACCACGATTCATTATGTTGTGTCGGTGCACTTAATGGTTCAGGTGTTCTTGTTGGAATACGGCGCTTCCCCTTACGTCTCAAGTTTAGTTTTAGCATGTTGTAAACGCGTTCAACACGCTTTTTATTCCACGGCTTACCCTTATTGCGAAGCCTTTTGAATAGCTTAGGCAGCCCCCACCTAGGATGGCGCTCTACCAGCGCAAGTAATGCGTCGATAACTTCATCATCTGACGGCCGTTTATGTTTGTAATAAAAAACTGAGCGGCTTAGCCCTGCCACTTCACAAGCAAATGCGACGCTGACGTTAAATTGAGCTCTTAAATGCTCTACCCAAGCTCTGCGCCTACTTGTTTTTACAGCTTTTTTGCGATGATATCCTCAAGCATCGAGTGCTTTAGGCTAAGCGTTGCAAACATATCTTTTAGCTTACGGTTTTCTTCTTCAAGCTCTTTAAGTCGCTTAACGTCTGAAGCTTCCATCCCGCCATATTTTGAGCGCCATTTATAAAACGTACTTTGGCCGATACCATGTTTGCGGCAGATTTCTGGCACAGGAATACCTGATTCAGCTTCCTTGATCATGCTGACAATTTGGGTTTCGGTGAACTTGCTTTTTCTCATCGTAAATTTTCCTATTTTAGTTAATGGAAAATTCTACTTATGAACTGTTTCATTTTTTGGGGGAGTTACA
>NZ_QNQN01000034.1:0-1252 GCF_004103285.1 Pseudoalteromonas sp. A757 | reverse complement strand
TATATTATTTTATGGTTTACTTTATGAAAAAGTATTTAACGTTTGGTCACAGTTTTCTGTGTATTTTAGTCCTAACGCTCATTGGCTGTAGTGCATTTGATAAGTCCTTTGGTTTCAGAGGCCCGATAGTTGTAACAATAGCAACCAAAGATGGTAAACAGCCTGAAGCGCCATTTTTAATTAAATCTGCGCATGTTGAGTATGGAGGTCATGGGGGAAGTGGACATAGAATGGGCTATCTTTATGAAAGAATTGGCGATGCAAACCAACCGATTTTATTTCCAAGGGAGCACTTAGATCTCAAATATCCTAACGCTTATGCATTAATCCACTTCGAAGTGTATCATCCTATGTACCATATTAATTATTCGAGTGCAGGTTTTGCCCCAAGCAAAGCTGATGACCCAATTCCCTTTACAGTTGAAGTGGTTCCGCTGGAGGCAGTTTTGGCCCGAATAGAAAAAGAGGCTGAGCGCGCGAGCTTGGCGATGGAGCAGCTTGCACCGGATAGCCCAGAATATTATCGCCAGAGTTCGTTATTTGAAAAGACTAGGCACAGTTTAGGAACTTTGGTATCACAGCATATTGATTCCATAAAAACCGACTATTTACCAGTGCTTCCAAAAGAAATACAAAAAGCGGTGAGAGAAAAATATAACCCGATATTTAAAGAGTTATATTATCGCTATCCAGAAACCGACTGTGGGCTTTTGATGTATTGCCAAGAACAATTAAAAAAACCAAGAGAACACGAATATAATGGACTGTAAAAAAGGTAAGTGTTGTTGCTTTGAAGGTTTACATTAATTATAGGGGGATTTTGTGATCGAAGAAGTCTCTCAACTGGCTAGTATCCTTGGTTATAGAATTTCTGGTAGTTCAGATAATCCAGTGATTACGGCTATCTAGTATATTATTTTATGGTTTACTTTATGAAAAAGTATTTAACGTTTGGTCACAGTTTTCTGTGTATTTTAGTCCTAACGCTCATTGGCTGTAGTGCATTTGATAAGTCCTTTGGTTTCAGAGGCCCGATAGTTGTAACAATAGCAACCAAAGATGGTAAACAGCCTGAAGCGCCATTTTTAATTAAATCTGCGCATGTTGAGTATGGAGGTCATGGGGGAAGTGGACATAGAATGGGCTATCTTTATGAAAGAATTGGCGATGCAAACCAACCGATTTTATTTCCAAGGGAGCACTTAGATCTCAAATATCCTAACGCTTATGCATTAATCCACTTCGAAGTGTA
>NZ_QNQN01000035.1:0-1268 GCF_004103285.1 Pseudoalteromonas sp. A757 | reverse complement strand
TCGCGATATAAAATCGCATCTACAAGGCATTAAAAAAGGCCGCCAAAGCGACCTTTTTTATGTGTGTTACGACAATCTACAGATTACTCTTCGATTGTTGCTACAACACCAGCACCTACTGTACGGCCACCTTCACGGATAGCGAAACGTAGACCTTCGTCCATCGCGATTGGTACGATTAGCTCAACAGTCATCTTGATGTTGTCGCCTGGCATTACCATTTCTACGCCGTCTGGTAGCTGGATGTCACCAGTTACGTCTGTTGTACGGAAGTAGAACTGTGGACGGTAACCTTTGAAGAATGGAGTGTGACGACCACCTTCATCTTTAGATAGTACGTATACTTCTGAAGTGAACTTAGTGTGCGGCTTGATTGAACCAGGCTTACATAGAACCTGACCACGCTCAACTTCGTCACGCTTAGTACCACGTAGTAGTGCACCGATGTTCTCACCCGCACGACCTTCGTCTAGAAGCTTACGGAACATCTCAACACCCGTACAAGTTGTCTTCGTAGTTTCTTTGATACCTACGATTTCTACTTCGTCGTTCACGTTGATGATACCAGCTTCTACACGGCCTGTTACTACTGTACCACGACCCTGGATTGAGAATACGTCTTCGATAGGCATGATGAATGGCTTATCGATGTCACGCTCTGGCTCTGGGATGTAAGAATCTAGTGCTTCTGCAAGCTCAACGATTTTGTCTTCCCACTCTTTCTCACCTTCTAACGCTTTAAGCGCAGAACCTTGGATTAGAGGTAGATCATCACCTGGGAAGTCGTACTCAGAAAGAAGTTCACGAACTTCCATCTCTACTAGCTCTAGTAGCTCTTCGTCGTCAACCATGTCACATTTGTTCATGAATACGATGATGTAAGGTACACCAACCTGACGAGAAAGTAGGATGTGCTCACGTGTTTGAGGCATAGGACCGTCAGTAGCAGCAACTACTAGGATCGCGCCGTCCATCTGTGCAGCACCTGTGATCATGTTTTTAACATAGTCGGCGTGTCCTGGACAGTCTACGTGTGCATAGTGACGAGTTGGTGTGTCATACTCAACGTGTGAAGTTGAGATTGTGATACCACGCTCACGCTCTTCTGGAGCGTTATCGATTGATGCGAAGTCTTTTGCTTCACCACCGTATACTTTTGCAAGTACGTTAGTGATTGCTGCAGTTAGAGTTGTTTTACCGTGGTCAACGTGGCCGATTGTACCTACGTTTACGTGCGGTTTTACGCGTTCAAACTTTTCTTTTGCCAT
>NZ_QNQN01000036.1:0-1721 GCF_004103285.1 Pseudoalteromonas sp. A757 | reverse complement strand
TAGTGTGATTACCAAGGGATACTGACGGTATAAGTACCAAGCGATTTTGACGTAATCACACTATCAATGTTGCCGAGTTTCGGCAAGTTTTGCTAACCGTAACGCAGTAGTATTCATATTTTCTCTTAGCCAGATATTGCGAACGCCGCTGGCATGTATGTCGACGTTTTTTTCAGACTTGAGCAGTCGTGACACTTTGGATTGTCCCATGTGTGGGTTAGCCAGTGAGAATTCTATGACGACTTCCTCAATAGCTCTATCAGTACGATTTTTGTGGTGAAGATTTGGCGTTTCCTGACGTTTTAACGATTCGATCCCACCTTGTTTTATCAGCTTACGATGGCGGTAAATAGTATCGCGGGAGACACCACTTAGGCGTGAAGCTTCTGCCACATTTCCTAGCTTGTCAGCCAGTGCCAATACATCAAGTTTCTTCTGGATTTCATAGTCTTCAGAGGATAGCTTATCAGGCTCCTTGACTTCGGTTACCTGTAGTTTTCGCCCAGCGAAGTACGCATCGAACTGCTTATTTTTACCCGTACGAATTTCAATTTTCTGGTTAGCGATTGAGTACTTAAGCGGCGAGTCGATGAAGTAGAACTTTCCCCTGAAGCTAAACGTATGGTCATTGCGGATCTTCCGGTAGACCTTGGTGATGCAGATATCATCTAGATTGATGTAGCGTGATACAGGCGTATATTCGGTGTTTGATATTTTAGATTTTACCATCAGGTTTTTACGCCAAAACTGCGGGATGAAGACGTGTTGGAGGTAGCTATTAGCGCCCGTCATGTCAGTAATATTGTTGAGCCGTAACTCTGGTATCAACCTGTCTTGCAGAGTATCGAAGGCACGTTCAATACGACCTTTTCCTTGAGGAGAACTGGCAAAGATGATTTCAATTCCTAACTCCTCACAGGCCCGTTGCATCTGAGAGAAATTACAACGCTTAGGTCCACCGAAGATGCCTGCTCTATCCACATACAGCGTTTTAAACATGCCGTACTTCTCAACAACTGAGCGCATAACTTTCATACACCCTTCAGTCGTTTCTGACGGAAAAAACTCTGCATGGATATCGCTGTTAGCATCATCAATCATAGCGATTAAGCACGACTTTTTATCACCGAACCAACGATGTGTACTGCCGTCCATTTGCAGCATTAGTCCTGGTGCTTCCATCCGCTCTCTGCGTTTGTAAACACGGCTACGCCTACGCTTGGCTCGTTTTACATGGTGGATATCATGTGCCCACTTACGTAGTGTCTCGCGCTTAACAACAATGTGTTCGTGAGCCTCTAGCATCTCGGCGAGGTGCAACAGGTTCAGGTCATAGTATTTCTCGCGGATCAGCGACTGAACTTGCTGCTTAAGCCTATCTGGAGTTTTATTAATTGGCTCGCTGCCTGTATTCCCGTGAACAACGAATTGTAGACCTTGGCTTCGGTAACGCTGCAAATAACGTTCAATAGTACGCCTGGATTTATTGAGGAGCTTAGCGGCATTAGCTATCGTAATTTTACGCTCTGCCACTTTAGCAATGATATCAACTGTTAATTGAGCTTTAGAATTCAAAACAATCACCCTTAGCGCTCCTCAAATGCTTATACAAAACATTCAAAGAACACGGTTAAAGATAACCGTCAATTTCCCTTGGTAATTAGCGACTACGACAAAGTCGCGTGGTAATTAAAGTACGACAAAATCGCTTGGTGTTAACA
>NZ_QNQN01000038.1:0-1823 GCF_004103285.1 Pseudoalteromonas sp. A757 | reverse complement strand
TATCTTCTTCATCAGAAATACTCTCGCGGCGATGATCTCTCAGAATTTAAGCCACTTTTATTAAATATGTTGACCTACCGCCAATGGCAAAAGGACTATGCTGACGCCTTGCCAGATAAAGAGCAAGTAGAACGAATTGGCTGGGAAGAACTAAGAGAAGATTACCTCGAAGATCATCTTAAATGGTTGAGTTTCGCTTACTGTTTAAATATGGATAAAGAATACTACCTAAAAGTGCTGAGTCTTATCGGTAATCAAGGTCAAGACGCACTATTTGATAAAATTGCTATAATCCTAGGTGACACTAATCGTGAAATAGCAGCGGATACTCTGTTCAAAAAACGTTTCGGTAAGCTGTACAAAGTAGTTGAAGGAAGTCCAGAGCAACGTCCAGCACTTGCAAAAGCCTATCTAGAGGCTTGGTATGTCTTGGAGGGTAGCCCTGATTATCATTTAATGGATACAGATGCATACATTGGCTATTGGTGCTGGGAAATTGCGCTTGTTGTTAAATTATTCAATATTGATGATAGCAGCTTTATTGACCACCCATACTACCCCAAAGACCTCGTACATTGGCAAGATAATCAGTAGGAGATAAAGGTGCGCGATACACGGAGAAGTAACGATTATTTCGAAGCATTCTTAGTCGACATTGAAGTTGGCATCAAAGAAACACAAGAAGCCCTCGATGCAGGTAACTTTACCACACCTAGCGAGCGAGTTAATGTTGCCCAGCGTATATATCAGCTCGCGATTATGCGAGCGGTAGCGCACTACTCATACGGTGCTCACCTTGGGGATGTTAAGCGCTATACCGAAGCGATTTTGCCGTATCGCAAACAACTGACACACTACTGTGATAAGTTACCTGCAAATCATCAAATATATCGCTATGCTTTTGAAAAGCTAGGCGGGCAAATTGATGCTGTCGGCTCCCCTAATATCAATCGTTATATCTACACTTTGTGGTGGCTGGCACTCTTACAAGCCTGTGATGTCGCTCAAGCTCATATTCAAGAAGTGCTAGACGTTATTGGCGAACGCGGCAAAGACACCTTACTTGATAATATAGCCATTGCACTTGGTGATAACGATAGACCTATTTCGCCCACACTCTACTACCCTGAAATTTATCAAAACCTTTCACTCGCTTTGACAGTACCCAGTGAACAACAGCCTGATTTACTCAACCAATTTGCACAAAATTGGTACAGTAAGTTAGAGGGCTTGGCGGACTGGCATGATAATCACAATTGTGAATGCGAATTCGAGTACACGGATTATTATATTGGTTATTGGTGCTTTGAATTAGCTTTAGTCGCTAATGTTCTAGAAATACCAAGAGAATCTTTAGAAGATAGCGGTTATGTCCCGGTTGATTTACTCAGATAACCCCCTACATACAAATATTAATGGGGCCCTTTCAGATATGAGTATTGAGGCACAAAACACATTATTTATACTTAGTCCGAGTAAGTTAAATATACACCTACATAGGTGCAAATAATGAATAAGTTTTTTGACAATTTTTATCACTTTGGTGGGTTTGGCCCAGCGATAGAAGCGATTCAACCAACAGATGAGCAAACCCAATATTACCAAGGTACTTTACCTAATAATTTACTTGAGTATTGGAAAGAATACGGCTTTTGTGGTTGGGGGAAAGGCCGTTTATGGATGGTGAATCCAAAAGATTATCAAGATATCTTGACTGAGTGGTTAAGAGGAACTCAATTCGAAAAAATGCAAAATGACGGTGTAGATAGTTTCTATGTCATTGCAATAGATGCGTTTGGAAAAATGTATATTTGGGGTAAAAA
>NZ_QNQN01000039.1:0-2734 GCF_004103285.1 Pseudoalteromonas sp. A757 | reverse complement strand
GCGATATGACACCAATTGGTTATCTTGAGGCTGCATAAAATTCTACGAAATAGCTGTACTAAATTGGGTGGAGTTACAAAAGGTAATGGCGATTGGTACTATCTTTTTCGATAAAAATTCATCTATTTCCTCTTTTTTTTCTGAAATACTATAAATTTCCAAATCATCATTTATTAAATCTTGGCAGTGAAGGAAGTGTGCGATTGCACTCTGTCCTTTTCCGACTTCAAAAGATGAACAGATTGGCTTATCTCCAAAGTGTAATTTTATGAAGCTTAAAAACGCGATTGGAAACTTAATTTGAAGTTCTAGCTCAAGCGCCTTTAGGTAATTTGGATGATAAGTCGGCTTATTTTCTTTCCATAAGTACGGCTCACAGTTAAACATAATTCATATCCTTTTCCTCAAATAGACACTTGTATGCCTAGAGGTGTTATGTGCAATTTTATCAAACGGTTGAAACCAATAGAGATACCATTTCATTAGAAGTTCACTTTGTTTTACCTACTACACCTGTACTAATTGGGGGTAATGTGTGATTGTATTTGCTGTCCTTAGAGTTGGCCTGTTTATAGCCGGATTTCGGATTTCAAAAAGTCATAGTAAAACAGTCCATCGTCTTCGTGGTCTTCAAAAATTTCTTTTCCGGCTAACATATAGGCCTTAAGTAGAGCATTTTTACTGCGCTATTTATCACCTAACTGATAATGACACTGGCCAGCTCTAAAGTGAATAAATGGGTTGTCGAGTGCTTCAGGGTGGTTTAATGCATCTAACATTGAATCGAGGGATTGTTGATAGTCATCAAGCATATAATAACTATCCCCAATAGATACTTTAAGCCAAACGGCTTGATCCCACTCTTCATCTGGGTCAGAGAGTAAATCGAAAGCTTTTTTCCAGAGTGTCATTGCGCCTTGAAAATCTTCTTCATCAAAAAGGTCATTACCTTGCTCGCAATACTCTTCTATCTGGTCATGTACATTCATTGGTTATACTCATTAAAGAAAGTTTTGTATTTTTTAGGCTGTTCTACAAAGCATCTACCTCGTGAAATAGAATTGGCTTTAGCAAACCATTCATATGCTTGTTTAAACTCTCCTTGCTCAAAATATAATGTAGCTTTCAAAAATAATGGCCCATCATCATAGTCATTTAAATGGTCTGAGTCTAAAAGCTCATTAATAATATTATGGGCTTTTTCGTGTAAGCTTAATTCTCGATACATTTTACAAATTCCGGTAACAAAACTGAGAGTGACATCCCAATCAAATTTCGGTTCAGGTAATAACCTCCATGCTTCTTCTGCTTTTTCTTGAGCAGTATCAACATCGTTGGCTTCTAATAATTTGTATGCAGAAATATAGAGAGCATCAATTTCATCGCGCAAGTCTATAGGTAAATTTTCCATTATCTTTCCTTATGTTTTGGGGCAAATACCCATCGTTGGGCTAGATTGATAGTATACTTTGCGAGCGGCTATTGGCTGAAGAGAAGCTCTGCCCTGAACTCCATTGTTTATGCTGGTCCATATACTAGTGACGCATCGAACTTTATGGTCTGTGGATGTTTTACCAAGCTGTAAACAACCCATCTGAACGGAGTGCGATTTCCTGCCGAAATTGCTTTACTTATCTGACACGTATCTTCCTTAAACACGAAATCCAATACCCCATGCTGATAAGGGAGAAAGCAAACTAATCGTTTATTTTATCCATATTCAGACTCGCAAAGACCTTCAATAAATTCTTCAAAGCTATCAGAAACTAGCGCATAAACAGGGCTTAACTCATCTGATCCAGTATGATCCCAGAGTACAACTGACGGTTCAGTATTGCTATCTTTGAAGTTTAAACATAAAAAGTCTCCACCAAAGACATAAGCAAAAGGAAGTAACTCAACACCCACTAGATCTTCATTGTCGGTTAGGCGTTCTTCAATCTGAGCGAGTACCACTTTTATTTCGTACTGCATAATATCGTCTGACAACTTGGAATCGTTTGTAATAAGAAGTGTTCGCTCAATCAACCGCTCCTTATTGTCTATGGCGTAAGTGAGTCCTTCAAAGGCAACGCCATTATTGTTGCGGAAAAACTCGATAAACAAATACGGAAGTTTAATTCTACAAAAATTTTCTAATTCAAAGATGCTTGAGTTATTTAACTCATAAGAGTCATTACATTTAGTGATCATATATAGTCTATGTCTTTTGCTGGAATATATTGGCTAGGATGATTGAGCTAGACCTTGCAACATCTATGTATTTAAAGGACTTAAAAAGGTGCTATTGGTTATGGGGTAATTGGTTAGATAGCGCAACGATATCGGCCATAACACGCTTCTCTCCAAGATCAGCTAGGAAAGCTAAATGTTCCGTGGCTTTTACCTTTTGGAGATTCTCAAGCTTAGGTTCGCCACCAAGGGCAAGAGCTGGCGCAAAGCCATAGATCTCTCCATTTTCAAGAGGGCCTAACCTCTCCAAAGTTCGCTCAAAAAGAGGTTGTTCATTGATATCAATTAAATCAATTTGGGTTGTCGTTTGTACAGAGAAGAACAAATCTAAGCTTCTTTCTTCTCCCGTAGCGATATATTCTTCGTTTTCGAAGGTGGGAAAAATCATGCCATAGCTGCTTATTATGGAAAGACTACTCCCTGATTTTTTACCCCAAATATACATTTTTCCAAACGCATCTATTGCAATGACATAGAAACTATCTACACCGTCATTTTGCAT
>NZ_QNQN01000040.1:0-3356 GCF_004103285.1 Pseudoalteromonas sp. A757 | reverse complement strand
TAGGTCAACATATTTAATAAAAGTGGCTTAAATTCTGAGAGATCATCGCCGCGAGAGTATTTCTGATGAAGAAGATACAATGAGTCACTAACTAGCCTAAATGAACCTTTCATCTTCACATCGGCAGGATCATCATCAAATTTGATTTCTTCAACATCTTCTTCAATACATTCCAGTCTAAAGGAAACCCTATCATCATAATATTCTTTATTTTTTAAAGTATCTCTTAACATCTTCTGCTCCTATCACAGGGTCACTGGCTTGTCTATAATATTGGCATTTTTGTCTAATGCTTTAATTACTAAAGTTCCATCTTCTTTATTTCGAATCAATAATTTTTGTACAGAGTCTTTATTTTTTTGAAGGCTCTTGAGGATTTTACGTCTTGTTTTTTCGTCAATTCCTGCTTGTTCTAATCTTTTTTCTGTTACCCACGCATTACTCATTTGTTTACCATTTTTAGTTTTACCTAATGGAGAGGTGTTATATTTGGCTTCTGTAATCACATAGTCTGGTGGTGGATTTGGGTGCAGATATATTCCGTCAATACCGGATTGTCCTGGTTTATAATTACCATCGGTTTTACCTAGTGGTGTATAGCCATTCTCCAACATTAATTGGTGTGCATTGTACTCACCAGTAGCACCTTTTCTATGGTTTAGTGATTTATGCTGCGTAAAGTCACTAGGCGTCTTACGTGATGGCGGATTAACTTTGTTAACAGGGGCACCTTTGAGATCGTTTCCTTCTGGAGCTGAAAGCTCCGGCGCTTTAGATTTCTTCGGCACATTGGTAACACCAACCTGTGGTAACTCTCCTTGATATTCATCCAGTGCTTTATTAACTCGCTGTCCGATTTCTTGGGCGGCTTGTTGCATATGCTGGTCGATTTTGGGGGTGATGTCGTCTAGGCGTTTTACTGTGGCTTGCATGCCTTCGATGGCGGCGTCTGGGAGTAGTATGTCGTAGTGCCAACTGGTAGACATTTCATCGAGTGAATCGCGTAGGCCTTTGGATGTTTTTTACTTCCGTGGCGGATTGTTTTCCTAGGTCTTGCCAGTTGATGTCTCTTAGGTATTTAACTGGGTCGCCTTTGTCGACTTTTCTTTGGGTAAAAAGCCGCAGTACAGCAAGCGCAGCGGAGAGGGATTCTCCGGTATTTTTTAAGATAACCTTGCCCACTACTGGCACTAAACCAATACTGATAAGTTAACTAGTGTTTGCCCTGAGAAGAGGAGCAACTTGGAACGGTGATTCTAGGACGGAGTTATTCTTTGTTAATCTATGAGCAAAGTGGAATCCGGCCCTAGCTAACTGGTAAGTTAATATTAAAAAACGTGTCTAATGAATCATCATGCGTAACCGGGGATACGGTCATCTTGATGATTCATTAAGTGATGTGTGCCGTTACTAATCACATTTGCATACAGCGTTACTCGTGCTGCTTAATAGCGCCACGTACCATAGAAGCCATATCAATAATTTCCATATCACCCATATCGGCAATTAAATTCAAATGGGCAAAAATATCGCACTTTTCAATATTCTTGACTTTTTTCTCGCCACCCATAAATAAAAATGGCGCAAAGCCGTACACTTCATCGGCATTGAGTGGGCCATGTTTTTTTAATGTCGCAGGAAAAAGTGGTTTCCCTTGGTTATCTTTAATATCAAGTTGCTCAGGCTCTTGAAGCGCTATAAAATCTTTTGCAGTTTGGTTAGCCTTACCAGCTGCAATATCTTGCTCGCTTCCTTCGCTTGTTGTTATCCAGTTAAGGTGCGGGCTGATTTCTAGGGATTCACCTGTTTTTTCGCCGTAAATCTGAAGTTCACCCCAAGCATTGCGCGCAATAACATAATAAATATCATCTTGCTCAAACGGGGTATCTTCTAAAAATCGATCAAGGATGTCTTGATAATCCGCGGGGTT
This sequence comes from Pseudoalteromonas sp. A757, assembly GCF_004103285.1. NCBI lineage: Bacteria > Pseudomonadati > Pseudomonadota > Gammaproteobacteria > Alteromonadales > Pseudoalteromonadaceae > Pseudoalteromonas > Pseudoalteromonas sp. A757. Next base: position 1,426 of record NZ_QNQN01000040.1, on the reverse strand, counting down.
TGTCAACCAAAATAAACCATCGGCAAAACCGCTGAAGCCGAGTATTTGCCAGTATTCAAGTAGCTGATCAGGGAGCTTCCCTCGATACGCTTCTATATCAGCGGTAGTCGCGGGTACAATTGTTGTTGGTTGGCCAAATTCGCTTAAAAAAAAGGCTAAATCGTCATCATTAGTTTCTATCATGGGTTCTCTACTTTTTGTTTAACGGGCAGCGCTCAAGTTTAATGTTTAACTTAGCATCTGGGCCATATTCTTTAAATGCTTTTTCAACTTGCTCATCCATTAATTCAACGCGTGTTTTACTTCCTTTTTTACTTCCTATAGGCGCTTTAGCCCACTGCGGACCTATAGATTCATTAACTCTTTTATCACCCAGACGAGTAACATTATCATAACCGCCAGCGCCCATATCAGGGTCATGTAATGCATGTAAATTGTTCATAATTTCTGTTGTTCTTTGCGCAGCTAATTTTTTTGCTTCAGTACGTGATTTGTTTCTACCGTATGATTTCTTGAGAGATTTATATAGTTTGTATCTGAACTTATCTCTAAAACCATTTTGAGCAGTTCCAGTCCCCTTACGCTTCATATTTTTGTATCGATCGCGGTTTTCTCTGTATTCACCAATGGTTAAATCATTTAAGCCTGCTTCTTGATACTTAAGTTGCCTTGCGTAATTCTGTTCTAAAGCACGTAAGTCGCCCTTATGTTTTTTCCTTAAGTTATCACTTGGTTTAAAACAGGGGACCTTGTATGCTTTCATGCCTGCTTTGAGAGGGTGCAATCCCTTCCCCCCCGGTAACTCATTCCCTTTTGGTGGTTCCAACTCATCGGCTTTGGCTTTGGTGGGCTTGTCGGTAACGCCTCGAATTGGTGATTGGCCTTGATATTCATCCAGCGCTTTATTAACTCGCTGTCCGATTTCTTGGGCGGCTTGTTGCATATGCTGGTCGATTTTGGGGGTGACCTCGTCTAGGCGTTTTACTGTGGTTTGCATGCCTTCGATGGCGGCGTCTGGGAGCAGTAGGTCGTAGTGCCAACTGGTAGACATTTCATCGAGTGAATCGCGCAGGCCTTTGACGATGTTTTTAACTTCCGTGGCGGATTGTTTTCCTAGGTCTTGCCAGTTGATGTCTCTTAGGTATTTAACTGGGTCGCCTTTGCCTAGCTTGCGAAGTACCGCAAGCGCAGCCGAGAGGGATTCTCCGGTATTTTTTAAGATAACCTTGCCTACGCCTTTGACGGCTGAGCCCACAACTGGCACTAAACCAATGCCGGTGAGGGTAAAGGCAAGCCAAGCGTCGGTGTCGTTGGCTTCATCATCGTCGGTCAGTAACATGACATTGGCGATGATATCTCGTAAATCCATGACTTGGTCGATAATTGGTATCATGGAAATCAAGGTACCTACCACGATTTGTGACGT
>NZ_QNQN01000041.1:0-3447 GCF_004103285.1 Pseudoalteromonas sp. A757 | reverse complement strand
ATGATATCTCGTAAATCCATGACTTGGTCGATAATTGGTATCATGGAAATCAAGGTACCTACCACGATTTGTGACGTAGAGGGGTTTTGATTAAAGTCGCCTTGCAGTGTGCCCCATAACCAATCACCAGCTTGGGTTGCAATGCCATTGGCTTCTATCAGTGGTGCGGTATTGCCGCTGCGTACCATTTCAGCCGCTCGCGCTGGGGTGATTTGTCCATACAGAGGGTTTTTAGGGCGATTATCTTCTGGTAGGTAATCGCGTTTGTCCTCACCATATTGCACGGTGTATTGACCGGGTGGGGCATTCTCAATTTTTGCTTTACCGCTGTCGTCTAAGTTACCAGTCAGCTCTGTGCCGTTTGCAAATCGAATGGTATAAGGTGCGCCCATAATTGGGCTGCCATCTTGATAGGTATAAGACAACTCAATGGTACTGCTCGCCATGGTGGCAATGCCATCGGCGGCCAGTGAGAGTCGAGCATTCTCAGAGAGGGCTTGAATTTGCGGTACACTCGGCATCGTGGCGCTTTGTTTACCGCCAATATCTTGCTCCATGCTGCCGTCAAACACGGTCATGGCTTTGCCTTTTAAGGTCAGTAACTTGTCTGCAAAGATGTTGACGTTACCACTTGAGTCAATGCTGATTTCACTGCCGCCATTGGCAAGGGTGAGGTTGCCAGAGCCACTGCCTTTAATCGTGATATTGCCTTGGCTTTGAATGATTTGACTTCCCGCGGGAGCGGTAATGGTAAGGTTGTTGTCTGCCTTGAGGTTGATATCATTTTGGATAACACTGCGATGGCTGCGACCCGCCTTAAGGGTGATATTTTGTTTGGCGCTGACGTCAATTTGATTAGCGATGAGTTCAAAGTTAATCATCATCGCATTTTCAATTAATAAGTAAGTGTTTTTAGTGGTAAGGAGTTAAGTGGTTTTTATTTGCTACTTTAATAACAGGAGCATTTATTATGAATAAGCCTTAGCTATAAGCCCTTGTTGGTCTAGTATTTCTTTCTGACCAAATGATGCTAATACACTTAGATGGGCGAAAATATTTACTTTACTGACATTGTCAATGGTAGGCTGCCCACCAAGAAAAAAAGCGGGTTCAAAAGCATACATTTCGTTATATTTTAATTGAGATAATCGAAGTTTACATTTCTCAAAAAGTAAGCCTTCACTCGTATCATCTATATCCAGCGATGTTGGCCTTTTTGCACCAAAGAAAAACTGTATGGCATCGTTTTCTTCTCCAACTGCTATGTCTTCGGCATTACCTTCTTTCTCTATAATCCAACCGTGAGATGGGTCGATTAGATATTTATGTCCAAATTTCTCTCCCCATAAGAATAGCTCACCAAATGCACTGCGAGCAATTACATAATATGTGTCTTGCTCGACGATAACTGTATCTCCAAGCCATGCATCTAAGGTATCATCATAATCATCGGGATTAGTTAACCAAAAAAGTCCTTCCCCGAAACCAGAAAATCCGTATTCACTCCAATATTCTAATAATCTAGTAGGTAGTTTACCTTCAAACTTTTTTATTATTTCTGCTGGGGCTTGATTTTTTTCACTAGGCTCTTCAAACTTTTCAAGAAACCACTCGAAATCTTCATCTATTTCAAATTGTTTGGTCATTATTCTAACCTCCTTACTTACACCGTTCTAATTCTATATTCATTTGGGTGGTAGGGCCCATTGTTCTCAACGCAACCCTTGCTGCCTCATCCATACCGGAAACTCTCCCCCCTTTAGACCACTGAGAACCGAGAGAGGAGTTTACATTTTTATTTCCGAGTTTGTTGATCTTATCACTACCGCCCGCTATCAGGTCAGGATCATGTAAAGCAGCTAACTGAGACATTTGTTCTTTTATCTTCTCTGTTGCGACTTTATCAGCATTTCGACCTTTAATACCCTGCTTTCTCAAACTTTTTAATATTGATTCATACATTTCGTCCTCTAACTTCTTTCTTGCTGATACTTGTGCCATTCCGCCATTCGTTAGAATTTTTCTTGCTTTTTTATGTCCATGCTCTTTAACAAGGTCAGTCAAGGTTTTACGGTTTTCTAAATATTGTTCAACCGTCATTTTATTGATGCCGTGCTGCTGAGCTTTTAGTTGTTTATAAAACTCTTTTTCTAGAGCTTGCTTACCACCCTTAAAGTTCTTCGCTAAGTCTTCGCCAGGCATGAAGCAAGGAGGTCTATACTTCTTCATTTTTATAGCTTTGAGTTTAGCCCCCGGTAACTCATTCCCTTTTGGCGGCTCCAACTCATCGGCTTTGGCTTTGGTTGGTTTGTCGGTGACGCCTCGAATTGGTGGTTGGCCTTGATATTCATCCAGTGCTTTATTAACTCGCTGCCCGATTTCTTGGGCGGCTTGTTGCATATGCTGGTCGATTTTGGGGGTGACCTCGTCTAGGCGTTTTACCGTGGCTTGCATGCCTTCGATGGCGGCGTCTGGAAGCAGTAGGTCGTAGTGCCAACTGGTAGACATGTCATCAAGTGAATCGCGCAGGCCTTTGACGATGTTTTTAACTTCCGTGGCGGATTGTTTTCCTAGGTCTTGCCAGTTGATGTTTCTTAGGTATTTAACTGGGTCGCCTTTACCGAGCTTGCGTAAAACGGCAAGCGCAGCAGAGAGAGACTCTCCGGTATTTTTTAAGATAACCTTGCCCACGCCTTTGACTGCTGAGCCTACTACTGGCACTAAACCAATGCCGGTCAAGGTAAAGGCAAGCCAAGCGTCAGTGTCGTTGGCTTCATCATCGTCAGTCAGTAACATGACATTGGCAATGATATCTCGTAAATCCATGACTTGGTCGATAATTGGTATCATGGAAATCAAGGTACCTACCACGATTTGTGACGTAGAGGGGTTTTGATTAAAGTCGCCTTGCAGTGTGCCCCATAACCAATCACCAGCTTGGGTTGCAATGCCATTGGCTTCTATCAGTGGTGCGGTATTGCCGCTGCGTACCATTTCAGCCGCTCGCGCTGGGGTGATTTGTCCATACAGAGGGTTTTTAGGGCGATTATCTTCTGGTAGGTAATCGCGTTTGTCCTCACCATATTGCACGGTGTATTGACCGGGTGGGGCATTCTCAATTTTTGCTTTACCGCTGTCGTCTAAGTTACCAGTCAGCTCTGTGCCGTTTGCAAATCGAATGGTATAAGGTGCGCCCATAATTGGGCTGCCATCTTGATAGGTATAAGACAACTCAATGGTACTGCTCGCCATGGTGGCAATGCCATCGGCGGCCAGTGAGAGTCGAGCATTCTCAGAGAGGGCTTGAATTTGCGGTACACTCGGCATCGTGGCGCTTTGTTTACCGCCAATATCTTGCTCCATGCTGCCGTCAAACACGGTCATGGCTTTGCCTTTTAAGGTCAGTAACTTGTCTGCAAAGATGTTGACGTTACCACTTGAGTCAAT
>NZ_QNQN01000042.1:0-11581 GCF_004103285.1 Pseudoalteromonas sp. A757 | reverse complement strand
CTCCCTCATCACACCCGAAAGTAAAGTGCCAATGAGTCATTTCAACGCATGGATGCGTGAAAAGCGGTGACAGGGCCAAGGATGGCCCTTACACAGCGGTGACGTTCATATTGGCGATTTACTTGAGGAGTCAGTGTGATGTCGGGAGTGCCCTTTCTTTGCATACTTTTCTTTGGGCATCAAAGAAAAGTATGTCGTAGCCCATGGATGGGCGTCGAAACCTGTCAGGAGGACAGGCTGACTTTACACATACTCTCGAGTTATTGGAGAAATCCCCTCCTTGGCTGATATCAAAGCGAATCCTTGCGCTTCTTGTTCATTCTTTTTAAACGACGCGATCGAGCGAACCAAGAAAACTTCGCCCCAGCATCACACTCAATCCTCAAACCCTAAGCCGATATAGTGCAACCGTCTTGTAAGGCACGTCCCAGTGCCTGACAAGACTTGGCCGACATCCTGTCGGCACATTGCATATCGGCTTATGTTTTTCGGGTGTGATGGAGGGGGAATACGTTGCTTGTAAGATCTTCTACGATTTTTACGGTGAAGCCGTTTGCAAGGGTTACAAAGGAAAATAACTGACACCCATCACAATAAGCAAGCGGCGAAACCCATCTTGTATCCCGAGGATCAAACATGCTCAAAGCCGGCGATATCCACGACACCCACTGCTTAACAGATAACTTCGTTCAATATCGTTTAACCAGTTGTGATTTTAAAGAAGAGAATCGCTCAGGATGGATGATTCAGTATTTGAGTGAGGTGTAGTAAGCACCTATAGTCGAAGTGTAATGCTAAGGGTTTTGCTGTTGATTTTATTGAATAAATAAAATAAAAAAGAAAATTATATCTATTAGTTATATTTCGTGTATCGTGGGTGACTCAATAAGTTACCTATTAATGTAACATTTAGTTCAAGTTCTTCTCAGTTTCCTTTCGAACCAGTTCGTCATATATGCTCTGCGATATCTTTTCCTTTATTACATACTTAGTAACTAATATTTTTAATATATCGAGGTATATATGTCTAACAAGATTTTAGGTTCAGTAAAATGGTTTAATGAGTTAAAAGGTTTTGGCTTTATTACACCTGAAAATGGTAGTCCAGATGTTTTTGTTCACTTTAAATCAATTGTAAGCGAAGGCTTTAAAACACTGAATGAAGATCAAAAAGTAGCTTTTGATGTTGAGAAGGGGCTAAAGGTCCAAATGCTGCTAACGTTACTTTGGTATAAGTAGCGAATTGACTGGAGAGGGCTTCCAGTCAATATCCATCTCTCAAAGTGAAAGTCCATTTCAATATTAACACCATAATTTCATAAAACTCCATTTAATTGATGTGCGATTTAACTCACATCGATAGGGATTTTTATGCGTTTTTTGTTCATATTATTTTGTTTTGAGAGGTAGGGTTTTAAATTGAAAAAACAGTTGAAAACAAAGAATGGCGAAGATATGGCTCTTGATAAAAGTAAGTCAAATAATATTCACGTTGTAAGAAGAAAAATCGAAGATATTCTGTCTGAACGAGAGCGAAGAAAATTATTGGGACTTTGATTTAAAGAGAAGTGAGATATGGCTAGGCCAAGAAGACAAAGTAGTAAAAAAACACGGAAAGAGGATTTTGAAGGTAAACTTGAACAAGTGGTAGGTGAATATCGTCAAGCAAAAGAAGTGCTTGATACTCTTACGGAAGATTCAGTCGAATATAGCGAGCAGAAAGATAAGTGTGACAAGCTCTTTGCGCGTGCTGAGCGTTTCATCAGTAGGCAGCCTTAAGACTGCATAAACTCCAGCATTAAAGTAAAAAACAAGGCATGTAACCGCCTTTAACCCCGCTTTAAATTTGCTTTTCTGATTGCAAAGTTCAAGGAATGAACCAAAAGCTAATATAGAAAAGTCAGTGACTATCTTAACTGAATTAATACGCAGACTCTATCCGTATATTTGTTCGCAAAATCCCTGAATTCTGCTAGATGACCGTTCAAAGCATCATAATCGGACCGATTTAATATATTTTTAATATGTTTTGAGCTAAATGGGGTTACTTGTTTTAACAACTCATCAAGCTTTGTCTGAGATGTCAGTTCATATGAATAGTTACTGACGCTATAGTTTCTTGTTATGGTGGTGGTCTGTGGAGCGTATATTCAAAGAAAAGGACGTTGCTGTCGCTACCTATTTGCTCTTCAAAGCCTAACTTTTTTAGTAAATTAGACGATGCTGTATTTGAACTATCCACACCCCCAATGAGTTTCACCCAAGACTCTGACAATAAGGCCGCTTCGATGAAGCCTTTAAGTAATTCAGTTGCGAGCCCTTTCCCCCAGTACTTTTCAGCTATTAAATATCCGATATGAGCTTCTCGTTCATTTTCTACATATACGAATAAAAACCCAATTAGCTCCTGAGTTTCTGACCTTACTTGAAGTAAACGGCTATCCGATAACATTCTCTCGATCCAGATTTCAGCTGCTTGGATAGAGTTGATGTCATGAAAATAAGGAGGAAGGCTCTGGACCACTGAAGGAGTAAGTATCTTAGGGATTTGCTCAAGTAGTGATGTGCGAGCCGAAGAAGAGAGATCATCTTCAACTTCTGCTATGACTAATCTTGAAGTCTCAAATGAAATCGACATCTCACCTTCCTGTTTCGCTAGAAATCATCACGAGTCTGTAGAGTTACTCGTTTTCAATATATTTTCCATTGTTGTGCCAACCTTAGCCGAGTTCTTTAGTTGATTCAATCACCTACTCTAAATGTCACCGTTATTATTCTGCTGTGAATTATGGATTCATATTAATAGGTATTTTATGTCGTACAATCTGGCGAGATGGAAATGACAACATACAATCTCGTCACCACAGCACGCGGCCACAGTGAAAATCATCTCGCCTCCCCCGAGGTGCTCAATGGCGCTTATGCGGGGATATCTACGACACCCGTGGTAATTTTCACAGAAATTTAAGCACAGATTTCCGGATAATTTATCCTTATGTTCACTTTGGTGAGTGCAGACCCAAGCGATTGCCTTCTGTATCTAAAAATAACGCGAAAAAACCGCTTTCGTCTGCATGTGGGGTTTTGGGGGTCAGTATTTTCCCACCGCTTTCTTCTACTTTTGATAGCACTTGCTGTAAGTCTTCACCCGCATTTAAATACAGAGTGACGCCAGTGCTGGAAGGAGTGTAACCTTCGCCTTGAACAATCACACCTATGGTAGATTGCCCTTCATACGGGAAGAGTGCCATTGTCATTTCAGGCATATCTATGGTCTCAATCGTGACAGTAAAAATGCGGCTGTAGAACTTTACGGCGCGGGTTAAGTCGGTTGCTGGAATTTCAAAAATTGATGCGAAGCTATGCATGTCGTTGTCCTTATTTTTTATTTAAGTTAGCCAGTACCTCGAGTGACTAGCGTTGTGTCTAGGTGCTCGTTTAGCTTAAACGATAGCAGGTTTAGGGTAGCTCTAGTGGATAATTATCAATTGTAAAAAAGCGACAGTGTTATTTATAGAAAAGTAGTGAAAGCGCCATGCTTTCGTCATTGAGAAAATCTCGCGGGTTTACCCCTGTGAGCGCTTTAAAGTCCTTAATAAAGTGAGATTGATCATAGTAATTGCTTTTGTACGCGATGTTGGTGAGGTTGTCTTCACGATTTATGAGGAGTGTTAACGCGCTTTGCAAGCGCACAAGTTTACTTAAATGTTTTGGACTTATGCCGACAAGGTCTAAAAACTTCCGCTCTAGTTGGCGTCTTTTGTTGGGATTTGATTTGGTGATTGCATTAATAGATATATCGCCATTTTGTGCAAAGATAATATCTACCGTTGTTTTTACAATGTGCTCAATTGTCTGCGGGTCGCTCAGCTTATGAAGGAGAAAGGCCTCTAAAACCTCAATCCTTTGGCGTGTGTTTTGTGCTTGAATGATATCGCTTTCTAGCTTTGCGGCCTCATCGGGCTTAAATAATTCGTAAATCGAAGTTTCCTTATTTTTTAAGTTTTTTATCGGTTTCGAGATAAAGTGGGAAAAGGCATAAGGAAAGAAGCTAGCTGCAAAGGTGCGAACATCTCCAGTTGGTTGAATATAAAAAGGCGAAACCGTTTGTCCAAGCACCATGGCGCGAGGTTGCAGTATGTAGTCATGCTCCGAAGTATAGCGCTTAATGTCATCACCCAATATAAAGGCCAACTCAATACAGCCATCAGGAACAATGCGTTGCTTTACAGCACTCTTATCCGCAGCAACTTCCAGTGTCCAAAAGCAATTGATAAATGAGGATAAATTTTCACTAGGTAAAAATTTTTTGTAATCCATAAAACCTCCGTATTTAGCTATGGACGGTTGAAAAATAGAGCAAATAAAAACAAAACTACATTAGACGCTGGTAAATTTAGCAACGTTTAATGGCCAGCTTTTTAGGTGCGCTTAACTTGTTCATTGCTTAACAACCGAAGTTTTACCACTGTTTGACATGCCACAAACAACAATCATGCTAATTATCTATCTTTTCTGAAAATGTATTTTAGCAAACTGATTTTTGATCAACGGGTTAGCAGTTTTGAGTCTAGTATCAAATTTACATTAAGGGAATAGTATGTAACTTTTACGAACAGTCTTTAAGCGTTATGGCACTTGGTCGGATGATGATTGTATCGCTGCCGTAATTTCCATTATTTGTTGACGCAACCAGTGTACACCTGGATCTGCCTCAGTACGAATATGATATGCCATACTAATTGGGGCTGGCGATACATTAAGCGGTAGAGGTTGGCTCACCAAACTTCCGGTAGCGATCTCTGAGTGTGCAACTAGATAGGGCAGCACACAGAGTAGATCTGTTTGCTTAATCAAATCAATTGCAGCAGAAAAGCTATTGACTGTTACTGCAATACGCCGCTGTAGGTGATGTTTTGCTAATGCCGAGCAGACCACACTGCTCGTATCGCCGGATAGGGATACCATCAGATGATCTGAGTTCGAGAATAGCTTTAGAGACAGGGCTGATTGAGCAAGTGGGTGTTCCGGCCTCATCAGGCAAACAAAATGATTATCAAATAGGTGCTGGCGAATAATTTTGCGGTTCTGGTTTTCATAGTAGTCCACCACCAAGTCAACTCTAGCATCGAGCAACAGTGATTCCCCATTACCACGAAACGGCATTGCGTGCAGATTGATTTTCGGTGCCTGCTGCTCAATCCGTTGACGTAGTGGCAGCCAGAGTATACGGGTCATTCCGTCAGTCAATGCGATACGAAATGTGCGTTCGCTTCTAGTAGGAGCAAATTGTTGTTCGGAGGTCGCTTCGATTAAAGTCTGAATTGCCGGACGGACTTCTCGCCATAGTATTTCGGCTCTCGGTGTTGGTTTGATCCCTCGACCATCACGAACAAACAGAGGGTCTTTCCAGACATAGCGCATCCTTGAAAGAGCTTTTGACACTGATGGTTGGGTCAACGCTAGTCTATCTGCTGCAGCTGTAACCGATTGTTCAGCCATTATGGCGTCAAAAATTACTAGCAGGTTGATATCAAGCTTAGCCATTTTCCCTCATTTATTTTTCTTAGTGCAACTTCCATAACGAGTGTGATTTCGAGGTTTCGACACTCTGACCTTGATCTGTGAATACAACGTATAACTCATTCCTTTATAGAATGATATATATATCAATCATCAATTTTACGACATGACTATATCAGAACATAATGGCGTAAGCCAAACTAAAATAGGAAAGAAAAGATGAAAGCCATCGTCATTGAGCAATACGGACAAGCAGATCAACTTAATATTATCGAAATCAGCGCTCCGAAACCTGAAAATGGTCAGCTACGAGTTCAAGTTAAAGCCGCCAGTGTGAACCCTGTCGATACAATGATCCGAGCAGGGATGCTGGAAAACTTTTTTTCTTTGCCTCTTGTTGCAGGTTGGGATGTTGCTGGTGTGGTTCTAGAAACTGTGGGTGATAATCAAGGTTTTCAAGTGGGTGATGAAATAATGGCGATGATCCCAATTGGCCAACCAGGTGCTTATGCCGAGCAGGTAATCGTTGATAGCGCGTTAGTTGTGAAAAAGCCTGAAAATATCAGTTTTGAACAAGCCGCGGGGGTGCCGATGGTATCTCTGACAGCGTGGCAGGCAATTCACGACCTAGGTAAAGTTTCTTCTGGACAAACTGTGTTGGTTCATGGAGGGTCCAGTGCTGTCGGTGCTTTTGCAATACAATATGCCAAGCTGGCCGGAGCTTACGTTATCGCCACTGCTTCAGCTCCTAATCATGCGTATCTATATGAATTAGGTGTAGATCAGTGTATTGATTATCGCAATGAGCAGTTTGAAGTAATCGTGCGCAATATCGATCTAGTGTTTGCTGCAATCGGAGAAGAAGGTTTATTGGAGCGTTCACTTAAGGTCATCAAACCTAAAGGTAAGCTAGTTTCTACGCTGAATGAAATTAAGCATGAGGTTGCTTTGTCTTATGGTGTTGAATTTCACCGAGTTTGGGTTGCCCCTGATCGCAGCAAGCTAGCGCATATTGCCAACTTACTTAGTGAGGGACAGATATGGGTAAAAATAGACTCTGTTTTTCCCTTTGAAGAAGTTGTGCAGGCTCATCAGCGAAGTGAATCTAAGCGTGCGGTGGGAAAAATTATTCTTACTATATAGTGTCGCGGCGATTAGGTTATTTAGTCAAGTAACAGCTCTAAATGGACTGGGCTTGACTTGACCACTTAATCTAAAGGGTAACTACCTGAGTGATAATGAGTTATTTCCAATAGATGGCGGGGAAATTTAACCTAGCAATATTCGTATTCAGGCAAAGTTAATTACTATACTCTAGCCTAGCCTGTTTGCCGTTTATGCAATCAAAAGCGAGTTGCTTGCAAGGAGATCTCTGAAAGCTAAACCGCTTTGCGGCAATCACATAAAATAAATTGAAAGGAACAACGCATGATAAGGATGATATTTGCAACTTTTCTATTGCTTTGGGGCACGCAGGTTAGCGCTCAAGAGCTTATCTTATCGAAGGTCGTCAAGTTAAAGGTTGACTCACCAATCACTATTTCGCATGTGTCTGAAACGTTAGTGTTGGCGTTTAAAGACAGTAAACTGCTTCACGAAACGCTAGATCCGCAAAAGTTTGTACCTGCTGTTGATTTATCTGGGCATGAACATCAATTTGTACGGAGTTTGTTTGAGGTCGATTCAAGAATGAAATTGCCTGCTTGGCTCCAGGTACTTTCAGAAGAGGTCGCAAGCGCTTATAAAATACAGAATGTCCAACAAAAATCTATTCAAGAAATTACGATATTTAGTAATTACAACAAAGAGGAAACACACGGGATAGTGTTTGTTCTTGAAGCGCAAGTAATTCATAAAATAGAGGTTTTTGGACAACAATTACAGTTTCAAAATGTGATAAATAACATAGCGACAAGGTTTTAGGGATCTAATAATCAAAGTGCTGTGCCGGAGATCCAATCACTGCTGCTCAGCACATTAAGTTACAGGCAGTCGATTCGCTAAAACTATCTAAGGCTTTGCTGTTGATCCAATTAATCCAATCCAGTTTCAAACCTAATCACGCTTGACCTCAAGTTCACTTGAAGTAGTACAGTTACCTCTTATTAGCATGGCGCAATGGTAGGAGTGGTAACACATGTTAGAAGGTACAGTAAATACAGAGGATAAAACTGCTCTGGGGACCGGACAAAAGCGAGTGTTGTTCAGCTTAGCTGTGGTACTCATTTTGCCAACGCTTGGCATGAGCAGTATCAATGTCTTATTGCCAACACTTGCGGAGGAATTTGGCGTGGGGCAGGCATTGGTGAATTGGGTCGTTGTGGCTTATTTGCTTTCGCTTACCGCGTTTATTCTTGGTGCTGGCGCTGTTGGAGATAGCGTAGGCCGAAAAAGGGCGCTGCGCATTGGAATCAGCGTCTTTTGTGTAGGCTCCATTGCCGCTGGGCTGAGCGTAAATCTTTGGATGCTGATTGCTGCTAGGCTGTTCCAAGGCATTGGCGCTGCGCTGTTATTATCTCAAGTATTTGCACTGACAAGCGTTGTGATGCCAAAGCGTAAAGTTGGACTTGCAATGGGGCTACTCGGCACTACCGCTGCGATTGGCACGGCTTTGGGGCCATTGCTAAGTGGCGCAATGCTAGAGTGGTTATCATGGCAGTTCACTTTTTGGTTGATGATATTGCTCAGTGGTGCAGCTTACTTTTTAATAGCAAGATTTCTGCCTGATGATGTCGCAAATCCACCTGAGCTACAGCGTTTTGATGTTATTGGAAGCGCGTGGCTGTCGGTGTCATGCCTATTTTATGTGTTGGCTATGCCATCGAGTAGTTCGTTTAGTCTTGTCTTGCATAGCGTATTTTTCTTCTTTTCTGTGGCTTTTATCTACTGTTTTGTACAAAGCCAAAAGCGTGCTCAATTTCCACTTGTGAGTTTAGCTTTTCTGAAACACAAGCTACGCAATACCTCGTTAATCGTGAGCTTTATAGTTGACGCCATCGCAATGTCGACATTAGTTGTTGGGCCTTTTTATCTCACTTATGCGTTAGGGCTGAGCCCGGTCACGGTTGGTCTTATTGTGTCTATTGGACCTTGTATTGCTGCTGTCGCAGGTTATCCATCAGGCGAGGTGGTTGATCATTTTGGTATCGCGTTTGCTATGTTTTTGGGCTTGCTGATGATCCTCATTGGGGCAATTAGCTTTGCAATCCTACCTTCATTATTTGGACTTTATGGCTATGTTGTGGCGTTATTTATGCTAACTCCCGGAAGGCAGTTGTTTCTAGCGGCTCACCATACCTTTGTGATGACGACTGTAGCCGAAAAAGAAAAGGGCATGGGAGCTGGACTCATTAATTTATGTAAAAACTTAGGACTAATGACTGGAGCTTCATTACTTGGTGGTGTATTTAGCTTGTTGCTGCAGACAAAGAGTGCGGCAGTGGCAAGCTCTGCACAACTTAATATGGCATTTTCGCTGACCTTTTTACTCGCTGCACTGTTTATTTTGGTTTCGCTCGTGGCCTTATTTGTGATTAGCCGAAAGCAAGCGTTTTGAAAGCTATTTTTCATCTGACCCTAAGAAAACCAATGTAGCCCTAGTTCCCCAGTCTGTAATTGTAATAAGCTAGCTTTACCTATTTCCGTATCATGTAAGGAAAAGGCTTTGTTATTAGTTGCTTTAAGTGGGAAATCTCTCATCGAGCTAATATACAATTTCATCCCCAAGGTTGATTGGAAGAGCAACTCAATTGCTTTGAAATTACTTTGAGCGTTGCCTAAGACACACCTTGGTGTCACATTGTGACTCCCAGCTAATTACCGCTAGGGAAAAGGGTGATACCGAGCTCATGAAGGCCGCGCTAATACTCATAAGTCAAGTGGTGTTATTAATTCGAGAATTAGCGTTAAAAAAGCCTCCGATGCTTTATGAATATTTTATTGCAATCTCTTGTATTTACTGGAAGTTAGGGAAATATTTTTTTTAAAAATAGGGGGTTAAAAAAGGCGCTAAAAAAATATTGATACTTGTCATTAGCAAGTCATATTGATGATTAAAAATACATTGACTTAGGGCGGAATCCCTATATGATGTTCATAGACAGAATTTGAGTCAGTGTTTTAAAATCTCCATTACGTTGTTGTATAAGTGTTTGCTTGTAGTAGTACCGTCCTGAAGTTTTATCCACTCTACAAATTTAGGTCTATGCGCCCACATGGGCATAGCTCATCAATGCGCAGCATTGGTTTTTGTTTTTATATCAGGATTAGTATTATGTCTAACACTCTTACAGGTACCGTTAAGTGGTTTAACGAGTCTAAAGGTTTTGGTTTCATCGCTCAAGAAAATGGCCCTGACGTGTTCGCACACTTCAGCGCAATCAAAGGTGACGGTTTCCGTACACTTGCTGAAGGCGAGAGAGTTGAATTCACAGTAACTGATGGCCAAAAAGGTCCTCAAGCTGAGAACATCGTTAAGCTTTAATCGCTTAATAGATGAAGAAAAAGCAAGCTAAGGCTTGCTTTTTTTGTGTCTGTAATTTAATGGATATCAACTTATACTCATCCGCTTAATGAAGTGATCTATTTTGAGACGGGAAAATCTTGTCGATAATACCGCTACCATATTCTGCTACTGCCAACGTATCCACGGTCATGTAGGCGATGTAAAAGTTTTGCTACTTATGCTCTAAATGAGAAATTTCTAATTCAGTTAGCATCAGATTTGCTCCCTCAAATTGGTATATTATTTCTGTGTGTCTTGGCGAGATTTTCAAGCGTAGTGATCGCCGAAGCATAAATCTCTCGTGAGGTTTTATTGAGCCCGCCGCTAGCTGCTGAAATTTCAAATGTACGCTTCATATCTCCAAGTAAATCAGTCTTTTCATGTGGGTTTTCAGTCATTGATATCGGCGCGCCGATAGCCATCATCTGACCTGAACCAATAAACCCACCTTCGAATAGTTCTCGGGACATAGTTCGTGCTTCTGCCGCTGAAATATTGTGAACGTTGTATTTAGAGGCAATAGTTTGCCAATTATGTTTGGCATTGTTTGCGGTTTGGCTAATGGAGACTTGAGTGTCTTTCTGTACTGCTTCAGCCTCTTTTGGTTGATTCTGGCTCTGGCTGCTATAAATTGTTGGTGAGCCAACCCCTTGAGTTTGACTAACAAGCATAGGTAATCCTTTATATGATGAAATATAGATTAATAACTAAGCAATTGTCGTGCCGCAACATTTTGGGTAGCTATTCTTAATTCAATAGCGATTTAAAGAAGAATATAGAGGACGCTCTACTCACTTTTACAGTATCATATGCCGATGATACACAGCCTAAAAAGTGATACAGTTAATTATGTCTTTACCTGCTTGCCCCAAGTGCAATTCTGAATATGTTTATCAAGATCAAAGTCAGCTAATATGTCCTGAATGTGCTTACGAATGGGATCCTAACGCGACTGCTACCGAGGACGACATTCAAGTAAAAGATGCCAACGGCACACTATTAGCTGATGGCGATAAAGTCACTGTGATTAAAGATTTAAAAATTAAAGGCAGCTCACAAGTCATTAAGATTGGTACTAAGGCTTTGGTAAGGCGAGTGCTAGATAAAAAAGACCATGAACTTGACTGTAAGGTTGATGGCGTTGGTGAAATGATGGTGACAGCGAAGTTTGTTAAGAAAGCAAATACTTAAGTGGATAAGTGTTCAGAAGTTATGGGGTTTTAAAGCGCTATTTATCTCCAATTATAAGTGAGCAAGATAATCACTCTCAGATTTACCTGAGCAAGTCTGAGAGTGAAATTCACCGGCTTCAATTTACGCCTGATTTGAATAAGTGTGATAAGGGCTACTGTCGGTATAAGCATCACGCGATTTTGACGTAATCACACTGGCTCATGATTGAGCTAGTTCACTTAATCGTTTATTCAATCCAAGCAGGAAAAGGATCGGGTAAGGATTTCCAAATATCTAACTGAATTAGTGTGATTACCAAGGGATACTGACGGTATAAGTACCAAGCGATTTTGACGTAATCACACTATCAATGTTGCCGAG
>NZ_QNQN01000043.1:0-11621 GCF_004103285.1 Pseudoalteromonas sp. A757 | reverse complement strand
CACTAAGTCTCCAATCAATTTGAAGGGTGAAATACCATATTAGCGTCGTTAAAAATTTCTCATTTAGAACAACTAAATAGCAAAATTTTTGCCTAGCTACTAAAGCTATTTCTCCGCTTCAAATTGCTCATTTACCTAATACAATTGGTATTAATCTGACGCTCGATAGCTATTTATAAAAATTATCCAGAAACGCAAAAGCCCCAGCTAATGCCGGGGCTTTATAAAAGTCTAATTTAGTTAAAAACTAAAATTAAGCTTTCTTAGGACGTTCAATCACGTCAACTAGCGTCCAAGATTTTTTCTTAGAGATTGGCGCACATTCGCGAATAGTCACGACGTCACCTGCTAGTGCTGTGTTGTTTTCATCGTGTGCGTGCAACTTAGTTGTACGCTTGATGAACTTACCGTAGATCGGGTGTTTAACCTGACGCTCGATAGCAACAACGATTGACTTGTCCATTTTGTCGCTAATTACACGACCTTGTACAGTACGGATCTTATCGCTCATTATGCACCTGCCTTCTGGTTGATAACCGTTTTCACACGCGCAATATTGCGACGTACTTTCTTAAGCTCGTGAGTTTGAGCTAGCTGACCAGTGCTCGCTTGCATGCGCAGGTTGAACTGCTCACGAAGAAGCTCTAGAAGTTCAGCATTTAGCTCTTCTACGCTTTTGTCTTTAAGTTCGCTAGCTTTCATTACATTACCGTCCGAGTTACAAATGTTGTTTTGAAAGGTAATTTACGAGCAGCTAGGTCGAATGCTTCACGAGCAAGCTCTTCTGAAACACCTTCCATCTCGTAAAGTACTTTACCAGGCTGAATTTCAGCAACCCAGTATTCAACAGAACCTTTACCTTTACCCATACGAACTTCAAGCGGTTTCTCTGTAATTGGCTTATCTGGGAATACACGGATCCAGATTTTACCTTGACGCTTGACGTGACGTGTCATAGCACGACGAGCTGCTTCGATTTGACGAGCAGTCATACGGCCACGGCCAGTCGCTTTCAAGCCGAAAGAACCGAAGCTAACTTTGTTACCGCTGGTAGCCAGACCACGGTTGCGGCCTTTGTGTACCTTACGGAATTTTGTACGTTTTGGCTGTAACATTAGTCGCTACCTCTTACTTAGCACTTTTTTTAGCTTTCTTCGGCGCACGTTTAGCTGGCTTCTCTTGCTCTTGAACTAGTGGAAGACCACCAATTACTTCGCCTTTGAAGATCCAAACCTTAACACCGATGATACCGTAAGTGGTCAAAGCTTCTGAAGTTGCGTAGTCGATATCAGCACGTAGAGTGTGTAGAGGTACACGACCTTCACGGTACCACTCAGAACGTGCGATTTCAGCACCGCCTAGACGGCCGCTTACTTCAACTTTGATACCCTTAGCACCTAGACGCATTGCGTTCTGTACTGCGCGCTTCATAGCACGACGGAACATAACACGACGCTCTAGCTGAGAAGAAATACCGTCAGCAACTAATTGTGCATCTAGCTCTGGCTTGCGTACTTCTGCGATGTTGATTTGCGCAGGTACACCAGCAAGCTTAGTTACAGCTTGGCGAAGCTTTTCAACATCTTCACCTTTTTTACCGATAACAACACCAGGACGAGCTGTGTGAATTGTTACACGGATTGATTTAGCTGGACGCTCGATAACGATCTTAGCTACAGAAGCACTTTTCAATTCCTTAGTAAGGTATTGACGTACTTTGTGATCGCCAAAAAGCTGTTCAGAGAAATCTTTTGTATTCGCGTACCAAGTAGATACCCAAGGCTTTGAGATACCTAGGCGAATACCAGTAGGATGAACTTTTTGTCCCATTACTTATATCTCCTAGCTATCCGATACCACAACAGTGATGTGGCTTGTACGCTTAAGGATGCGGTCTGCGCGTCCTTTAGCACGTGGCATAATACGTTTCATTGTAGGACCTTCGTCTACAAATACTTTAGCCACTTTAAGCTCATCAATGTCAGCACCTTCGTTGTGCTCCGCGTTCGCGATAGCAGACTCAAGTACTTTCTTAACTAATACAGCCGCTTTCTTCGGGCTGTACGCCAGGATTTCTAGCGCGCGATCAACCGGAAGTCCACGGATCTGATCTGCCACTAGACGTGCTTTCTGCGCCGAACCAGAGGCGAATTTGTGTTTAGCTAATGCTTCCATCATACCCTCCGATTAACGCTTCTTAGCTTTCTTATCCGCAGCGTGACCGCGGTAAGTACGTGTAGGTGCAAATTCACCTAGTTTGTGACCGATCATTTCGTCTGTGATGAACACAGGAACGTGCTGACGACCATTATGGACAGCGATGGTCAATCCGATCATGTTAGGTATGATCATTGAACGACGGCTCCAAGTTTTAATTGGCTTCTTGTCACCGCTTTCCAACGCTTTCTCTACCTTCTTCAGCAAGTGTAGGTCAATAAATGGACCTTTCTTGAGAGAACGTGGCATGGCAATTCCTCAACTATTATTTAGTACGACGACGTACGATAAACTTATCAGTACGCTTGTTCTTACGAGTCTTGTAACCTTTAGTAGGTACGCCCCATGGAGATACAGGGTGACGACCACCAGAAGTACGACCTTCACCACCACCGTGTGGGTGGTCAATCGGGTTCATGGCAACACCACGAACTGTAGGACGGATACCACGCCAACGATTTGCACCAGCTTTACCTAGTGAACGTAGCATGTGTTCTGCGTTACCTACTTCGCCAAGAGTCGCACGACAATCAGACTCAACCTTACGAACTTCGCCAGAGCGAAGACGTAGTGTTACGTATTGACCTTCACGAGCAAGGATCTGTACGTAAGCACCAGCAGAACGTGCAATTTGCGCACCTTTGCCAGGTTTAAGTTCAACGTTGTGTACAGTAGAACCTACAGGGATGTTACGCATAGGTAGTGTGTTACCAACCTTGATTGGTGCATCAACACCAGATTGGATTGCATCACCTGCTTTAAGACCCTTAGGTGCAATAATGTAACGACGCTCACCGTCTGCATATAATACAAGAGCGATGTTTGCGCTACGGTTTGGATCGTACTCTAGACGCTCAACTTTAGCTGGAATGCCATCTTTTGTGCGTGTAAAGTCGATTACACGGTAGTGTTGCTTATGACCACCACCGATGTGACGAACCGTGATACGACCGTTGTTGTTACGACCGCCTGATTTAGAGTTTTTCTCTAGTAGCGGAGCGTAAGGCTTACCCTTGTGTAGATCAGGGTTAACCACTTTAACGACGTGACGACGACCCGCAGAAGTTGGTTTACACTTTTGAAGTGCCATAATTCTAACTCCCCTTATTACTCGGCGCCGCCGACAAAGTCTAGCTCGCTACCTTCTTTAAGAGTAACGTATGCTTTTTTCCAATCGCTACGACGGCCAAAACGCATACCAGTACGCTTTGTCTTACCCTTAACATTTAGAGTGCGAACACCAGTTACTTCTACTTCGAAAAGCTTTTCAATAGCAGCTTTAATTTCTGCTTTGTTTGCATCTTTAGCTACTTTGAAAACGATAGTGTTGTTTTCTTCAGCAGATACAGTGCTCTTCTCAGAGATGTGTGGAGCAAGGATTACTTTTAAAAGACGTTCTTCACGGATCATGCTAGCGCCTCCTCAAGTTGCTTAACA
Organism: Pseudoalteromonas sp. A757; assembly: GCF_004103285.1. NCBI lineage: Bacteria > Pseudomonadati > Pseudomonadota > Gammaproteobacteria > Alteromonadales > Pseudoalteromonadaceae > Pseudoalteromonas > Pseudoalteromonas sp. A757. The sequence continues at coordinate 7,967 of NZ_QNQN01000043.1, read as the reverse complement.
GCAGCAGCAGTAATCAGAACCTTATCGAAAGCGATTAGGCTTACTGGGTCGATGCCAGCTACGTCACGCGTGTCAACCTTGTACAGGTTACGTGCAGAAAGGAATAGATTCTCATCTACTTCTTCAGTCACGATTAGTACGTCTTTAAGCTCAAGTTCTTTAAGCTTAGCTACTAGTTCTTTAGTCTTTGGTGCTTCTAGACCAAAGTTTTCAACAACTACTAGACGATCTTGACGAACAAGCTCAGAAAGAATGCTCTTGATCGCACCGCGATACATCTTACGGTTAACTTTTTGGCTGTGATCTTGCGGCTTAGCTGCAAAGCTCACACCACCGCTGCGCCAGATTGGGCTGCGGATTGTACCAGCACGTGCACGGCCAGTACCTTTTTGGCGGAATGGTTTCTTACCACCACCGCGTACTTCAGAACGTGTCAGTTGAGCTTTAGTACCTTGACGAGCACCTGCTGCATAAGCAACAACTACTTGGTGTACTAATGCTTCGTTAAACTCACGTCCAAAAGTAGCTTCGGAAACTTCAAGCGCGCCAGCGCCTTTAATTGCTAATTCCATCACTAAATCTCCAGGACTTATGCTTTAACAGCTGGTTTAACGATAACGTCACCGCCGATAGCGCCAGGTACTGCACCTTTAACTAAAAGCAAGTTACGCTCTGCGTCAACACGTACTAGTTCAAGGTTCTGTGTCGTTGAACGAACATTACCCATTTGACCGGCCATTTTCTTACCTTTGAAAACTTTACCAGGAGACTGGTTTTGACCGATTGAACCAGGAGCACGGTGAGATAGAGAGTTACCGTGAGTTGCGTCTTGCATGCTGAAGTTCCAGCGCTTAACACCACCTTGGAAACCTTTACCTTTTGAAGTACCAGTAACGTCTACTTTTTTCACTTCAGTGAAAAGTTCAACAGTTAGCTCTGAACCTACTTCAAATTCACCTTCACCGCCGTTAAGACGGAATTCCCACAGGCCGCGACCCGCTTCAACGCCAGCTTTAGCGAAGTGACCCGCTGCTGGTTTGTTTACACGGCTTGCTTTTTTCTCGCCTGCAGTAACTTGAAGCGCGTTATAACCGTCAGTTGCGTCAGATTTGATCTGCGTAACACGGTTAGGAGTCGCTTCGATAACTGTCACAGGGATAGATACACCATCTTCAGTGAAGATACGTGTCATACCCACTTTACGACCGACTAGACCTAATGCCATTTTCCTAAAACCTCTCTAATCTTCCGATTAACCCAGGCTGATTTGAACATCAACACCAGCAGCAAGGTCTAGGCGCATTAGAGCGTCTACAGTCTTGTCAGTTGGTTCTACGATGTCGATCAGACGTTTGTGGGTGCGGATTTCATACTGATCACGCGCGTCTTTGTTTACGTGCGGAGAGATCAATACTGTGAAACGTTCTTTGCGCGTAGGTAGTGGGATTGGACCACGAACCTGTGCACCAGTGCGCTTCGCTGTTTCCACGATTTCCGCCGTTGATTGGTCAATCAAACGGTGGTCAAAAGCTTTTAGGCGAATACGAATGCGTTGATTTGACATTCTTAAACCTCAAAATAAAAAGAGCATTTAAAAAGAGCATAAAAAAACGACCGAGACTAGCTCAATAATTCCTGAGAAGTCGGTTGTTAATTTATTTCTACCATTGAACTCACAATTGGAGTTCCTGTTCATAGGGCCTGAAATCCAGACCTTTCATTTACTTTTCTAGACACTATGGTCAAGAAAGTCTGCATATTATAGTGATATTGGTGATAAATGCAACAACTAATACAAAGTAATTTTATCGTTGGGATCCGTAGACGCTGTCACGCAGATACAGTGCATTGAACATACATAATATTTCACTCACACAAAGCACATAGAACAAAATTCACTCTACTCAAGCATTCGCTTCTGTTAACCTTCAATAGTGAAATATTGCGACAAGAAAACATGGATGACGCCTTTGTAAATGGTCAGTCCAGTTAAATCTTGGTATTCTATGGCTAATGATAATTGTTCGGTATTCCCATGCAGATTTTTTCTTATTTGCTTACAACCATCGCTCGCTGTAGCAACTGGCTTTTTGTTAAAAGTAAAGTATTGCCAGAGCATCCCATTGAGGATTACGAGCTAGATCCCAGCATTCCCACATTTTATGTAGCGAGACTCGACTCGGTATCAGACATGGTCGCGCTAGACGTTATGTGTAAAAAGCTTGGTTTACCAAGACCGTCTCAAAAAGCGCGAATTGGCAATAAAGAGCTCAATCGTTTTGTTGGGATCCAGACTCCGCCAAGTGTCTTTGGTAATAGTCATAAACCAAGTGATGCACTTGAACATAGCAAAGCGATTTTTGAAGCGCTAAAAGATGATGACAATACCGATGCGCAGGTTATTCCGGTCACCATATTGTGGGGTCGTAATCCAGGTAAAGAAAAGCCAGGTGTGGGAACCTTATTATCCAACTCATTAACACCGAGCTGGCTGCGCAAATGCTTTGTGATCTTGTTTTCAGGCCGGGATAACTTTGTTCGATTTTCCCGCCCGATTGAACTTAATCAATTGTTAAACGATAAAGCAGACGTTGAGGAGCTACCACATAAGCTGCTGCGCGTTGCACGCGTGCATTTCCGCCGTCAAAAGTTGGCTGCAACGGGTCCCAAATTGCCATCACGTGAACAGCTATTTAATTCTATCTTAGCGTCACAAAGCATTAAAAAAGCTATTGCTGACGAAGCAAAGGCAAAAGGTCTAAGTCAGGAAGAAGCAAGGCTACAAGCACTTAGGTTATTAGACGAAATAGCCGCAAACTATTCAGACGCCATGGTACGCGTGGCTGATAGAGCCCTAACTTGGCTGTGGAACAAGCTTTATAATGGTATTGAAGTTAATAACTCAGACAAAGTACAAGCGCTTGCGGACAAAGGACATGAGATCATTTACGTGCCATGTCATCGTAGCCATATGGATTACTTGCTTCTCACTTATGTGATTTACCATCAGGGTTTGGTACCACCGCACATCGCAGCTGGCGTTAATCTCAACTTTTTCCCTGCGGGGCCGATTTTCCGTCGTAGTGGCGCCTTCTTTATTCGCCGCTCCTTCTCTGGTAACAAACTCTATTCCGCGGTATTCAAGGAGTATTTGAGTCAGTTATTTATCAAAGGGTATTCTGTTAAGTTTTATACCGAAGGCGGTCGCAGTCGTACCGGTCGCCTTTTACCACCAAAAACGGGTATGTTGGCAATGACACTACAATCTATGTTGCGTGGCATAGACAGGCCTATCTCACTGGTGCCTGTTTACCTCGGTTATGAACATGTTATGGAGATCAACACTTACCTCAAAGAGCTGGCTGGTAACAGTAAGAAAAATGAGTCTATCTTTGGTATTTTTAAGGCGATTAAGAACCTTAAAAACTATGGTAGAGGGTATTTAAATTTTGGCGATCCGATATCAGTCAACCAATTTTTAAATGAGCATCAACCAGATTGGCGTGATTCTATCCACCCCACCGAAACTCAAAAACCTGCTTGGCTGAACAAGCAAGTTGCCGATCTCGCTGATGTCATCATGACTGAGATAAATAACTCAGCAGCACTGAACTCAGTTAATTTGCTTGCGACAATTTTGCTGAGTAACGAGCAATTTGCATTGCCTAAATCACAACTGCTACAACAGCTCGATTTGTATCTTGGACTACACAGACATGCACCTTATCACGACAATGCGACGGTGCCAGATTCGAGCTCTGAGGGCTTACTCGATCATGCACTTAAGCTTGATAAGTTCGATATTATTGAAGACAGTTTCGGCAGCATCATTAGTGTTAAGGAAAAAGAACGCGCTCTGCTTAATTATTACCGTAACAATATTCTGCACCTGTTTGCCGTACCAAGCTTAATCGCTCAACAGCTCTTCAACCGCTACAGCTTGACTGTTGATGAGTGCCGTAAAGAGGTAGCGCTGTTGTATCCCTTGTTTGCAAAAGAGTGGTTCTTAACAGATCTTAAGACAGGATATATAGAGTCTATTTTCGAATACTTTGCGGCTAAGGATCTGATCACCTTTGATGGTCACCTTGCCTCAGTTAACAAAGATGGTAGCGCATTGGCACAATTAGAAATGCTAGGTAAAGTGATTCACTTAACGCTTGAGCGCTATGCAATTACGATTAACCTCGTTAAGCGTCATCAAGGATTAAGTCGTAGCGAGCTTGAAAAAGAAAGTGCACTTCTTGCTGACCGACTAGGAACTTTGCATGGCATCAAAAGCCCTGAGTTTTTTGATAAAAAAGTACTCAGTGCATTTGTCACTAGCCTAAAAGAGCAAGGCTTTATAGAGCAAGATGAAGCTGCTGGCATTCGTGGCACAGAATCACTGCATATCTTAGAGCAGTATTTAAAAGCCCTGCTACCTGCTCGAATACATCAGTCTATCCAACATATCGTTTAATATCAAAAGGCCCCAATTTAGGGGCCTACTTTATGGAGCATAGCAAAGCTTAAGTTAGACGATTATCTATCACTTGCTTTATAACAACAGCAACAACACATAGTGCCGCTGCAATATCTACAGAGATTATTTGATGCGGCCAAACTAAAGCGATACCTAAAAGTGCTAACACCATCCTGATAGGTTTATTGAGCTTCGCCTCCGCATAGCCATATATCGCTGCTGCCAAAGCGTACATCCCCACAAGCGCGGTGAAAAAAACCTGCATGATCTCGAAATTACTCCCCCCGATAAACGGCGTATAAGCAAACAGTAAGGGAACGATGTATAGCGCTTTGGCCGTTTTCCATGCTTCTATTCCTGTTGCCATCGGCGGTGTTTTGGCAATTCCCGCGGCGGTAAAAGCGACCAAGCATACCGGCGGTGTCACATTGCTATCTTGCGATAACCAAAAAATAATCATATGGGCAGAAAGTAGCATCATGGCCAAATGCGTGGCATCAAATTGGCTACTGCGAATAATATCAATAGCCTCTGGCGCAAGCTTGCCAAAATAGTAAACACTTGAGCCGCTGTAATATTTGGCTGGTTATATATCTCACCTAGTGCTGGTGCCATCATACTCATCATCATCGTCGCAGTGTCATTGAGTTGACCATTTACTATGATCTCTACCAGTGCTGACTGGCTGATCAAGCCATACAAAGCCGGTGCAGAAAGCGTTGCCAACACAATATATGATGCCGTAACAGGCAGTCCCATACCGATAATTAGCGAGGCCAATGCAATCAATACCAACAACAGTATCAAGCTTGCTCCCGCCCATTCATTTATCATTAGAGAAAAAGTAACCCCTAAGGAGCTGATCGAAATACAATTCACCAGCATGCCAATGGCCACCAATAATATTGCTGTCTTAGCGCTGTTTTCAGTTGCATTTGCAAGCGCAGCCAAAACCTTTGACCACTTCATCGGCGAATGTGAAAACAAAGAAAATAGACACACACTGAGCGTCGCAATACTGACTGCATAAGTTGGCGTAAAGCCATAAATCATCAATGTTACGAGCAACACGATAGGTAATAAATGATGCCAACCAGACTTCAGCTCTTGCCAAGCACTCAATTGCTCTGACTCTAATGCTGGCTGGATGTTCAAACGCTTAGCTTGAATACGTACAAAGATGGCGATAGATGCGAAATAAAGCAGAGCGGGAACAAAGGCCGCCGCAATTATCGTCAGATAAGGAATTTGAGTATAAGAGGCCATCACAAATACACCTGCCCCCATAATCGGCGGGATCAGCTGACCTCCAGTCGATGCTCCGGCTTCAACTGCTGCCGCAAACTTTGCAGGAAAGCCAGCTTTCTTCATTAATGGAATGGTGATCACCCCAGTCGCCGCTGTATTCGCGATAGCAGAGCCCGACACAGAGCCCATCATACCCGAGCTCACAACAGCAACAAGTCCTTGTCCGCCAACCATGCGACCAACAAGCGCATTGGCAAAGCGAATGATAAAATCCCCTGTTCCTGCTTGGACTAGAAATGCGCCAAACAGGATAAACATAAAAACAAACGTCCAAGAAATTTTAGCAATAGGTCCAAACAAGCCGTCATCAAAGTAATTGCGAAACAAAATAGTTTCTGCGCTTAAACCCGCAAAATGAAACACGCCATCGATATACTGTCCCAAAAACAGTACATAACTCATCGCCAGTAGGATCATCATCGGGATAAACCAGCCCATACAGCGCCGGACCAACTCAAGCGCGAGGAGTACAGCGGTGGAAGATGCTATCCAGTCAGCCGTAGCAAATTCATAATTACGCGCAGCCAACGCATCACTGTACAGAACAAGATAGCCACAGCTCACGGTTAAACCGATAAACAGCCCGATATCAATAACGCTAGAAAGCACTGCTAATTTGCCAACTCTAAGTGGCAAGGTGAGCAAGATAATGCTACCAAATAGCATGAAATGAATGGCTGAAATATAGTTATCCGGCCAAGTGGCGACCAAGTTAAAATAGAGGTGCAACAGACTCGTGAGTATCGCTAAATAAAAAGCGACCCTATTACGAGCTGCTGTGGACGTTGATGCTAGTGACGCATTCTGCTCACTACTGATATTACTCATTGATAGATATCATCCCGTTTTGCTAAATTGAAGGCATTACTGCAGATGATCAGGTACAGCAATACCTATTTCTCTGTAGTACTTCAGCGCACCAGGATGTAGCTTGGCAGGCAGTCCAATAAGTGCCTTTTCTATCGCCATGGCTTTAGTCGCTTTATGAATGGTTTGAAGGAAAACTAAATTTTCATAAATTGCCTTAGTGAGAAGGTATACATCCTCCTCACTCATGTCTTTATGTGCAGCAAGAAAGTTTGGCTGCGCAATCGTTTTGATTGCGTTAGTCTGGCCGGGGTAGGTGTTAGCTGGGATCTCGAAGCGTGACCATAGTTCTACCTCAGCGTTGACTTTATTTAGCTGCTCATCAGTGAAATCCAGCACAGTGATGCCATTGGCATCGGCTGCATAAGCACTTGTAATAGCGCTGACAGGTACTCCTGCCGGAATATTCATTCCCGCAATTTGACCATTTTGTAGAGCGCTAGAAGAGCCCGCATAACCTTTATGCACCAAAGTGAATTTGTCACTCTCAACGCCCAGTGCTGCCATAATATGCTTTCCAGATCCTTCCGTTCCAGAGTTACGCTTACCAATGCCAAACCCCTGTGAATATAGGTTTTTTAAATCAGAGACATTACCAGTTGTGGCATATTTCTTAGCAATGACAAAGTGCTCTACGTTTTGCCACAACATCGTTACAGAACGTAGATAATCTTGTTTGCCAACGGTTGCCATTGCGCCCGTCCCCTGCGTCGCCCATGCACCATAAAGGCCCTGTAGAATTGCCAGTTCAGCTTCTTTATTACGCATGAGTTTAAGGTTATCACCAGAACCAGCAGAGGTAATGGCCGAGACACTCATGCCATGCTGCGGTGTGACTTTTAGCTTAGTTAGTGTCGCAATTGCGACGCCTACTGGGTAAAAAGTGCCACCAGATGAGGCTGTTGCCAAAATATAGGATCTGTCTTTATCTACATTAGCAAAACTTGCAAAGGTACATAGCGACATTGTAATACTGAGCACAGTGGAAATTGTTCGAGCTGAAAGACCTAACATCTTTATACTCCCTAGTTTTAGGTTTTATATGAGCTTATTGTGCACACCTTTACGTAATTAACCAAATTTTTACGTAACTGGTGGCTGGATATCAGAATATAAATTAGGGAGATTATATGGTGAGAATATGGAGTTTAAGCCGCCAGAGCCAAATATTGGAGTATTATCAGGTTATTCGTTATAAACGTTAATGAGGCAAAAGAAGTACTTTTAATGGAGAACGGTATTTTCACTGGTCGCGATATAAAATCGCATCTACAAGGCATTAAAAAAGGCCGCCAAAGCGACCTTTTTTATGTGTGTTACGACAATC
>NZ_QNQN01000044.1:0-17421 GCF_004103285.1 Pseudoalteromonas sp. A757 | reverse complement strand
TTGGAGCGAGTAACGAGGTTCGAACTCGTGACCTCGACCTTGGCAAGGTCGCGCTCTACCAGCTGAGCTATACTCGCGTTCCATTATTTAAATCCACTTATTTACTAAGTTTCTTTAAACTTTAACTTGCTAGGTGATGCTATCTAAATTTCATTTAGATGACATACTGCCCTCTCAACACGGACGCATTCTACAGAAGTTCTGGAACGCGTCAACATAAAAAATGAATGTTTTGAATCGTTTGCTCAAAATTTATCTAAACCGCTGGGTTTATAATCATTTCAAGTCAAGAATTAGTCAATTCTCCTTTTGCAGCATAGAGATATTGGATCATAGAAACTAATGTTAGCAATGTCGCGATAGCTAAAAGTGCGTAACTTAGCATTGTCATCCACTCTGATAATTGCCAAATCAAACCTATAATAGCTAACATCTGCGCAGCTGTTTTAAATTTACCCAGCCAAGATACTGCAACACTTCCTCTTTTACCTTGCTCAGCCATCCATTCACGCAGCGCAGAAATAACTATTTCTCTACTAATAATGACAACAGCAGAAATAGTAATGAAATAATTATCATAATGTGTAGCAAGTATCACCAAAGCGACACTGACCATCACTTTGTCGGCAACAGGATCTAAAAAAGCGCCAAATGGTGTTGACTGTTCCAACTTACGAGCAAGATAGCCATCGAGGATATCGGTAACTGAAGCTAACCAGAAAATAAAAGCGGCGGCAAAAAATGCCCATGAATAAGGAAGATAAAAAACGACTGCAAACACAGGAATGAGTAGCAATCTAAATGTTGTGAGCGTATTTGGAATATTCCACATAACTACTTGGTATTGTCTTTTTTTCTATGTTCGCATGATTGCTTAAGCTTTGTCATGCAAATGATTAAATATCTTTTCAGCCATTTCAGGGCTGATCCCAGGAACTTGCTTTAATTGATGTATATTTGCAGATTTAACTCCCTGCATGCCTCCTAAAAACTTAAGTAGTGCCTGACGTCTTTTCTGACCTACGCCTTCAATCTCTTCAAGCACAGATTGCGTTCTTTGCTTTTGTCTTTTATTACGATGCCCTGCAATTGCAAAGCGATGTGATTCGTCGCGGATATGCTGGATAAGGTGTAATGCAGGTGAATCACTTTCGACATTCACCGTTTTACGACCACCATCTATTAATAACGTTTCTAATCCCGGCTTTCGGCTTGTGCCTTTTGCAACCCCTATCAGTATCGGCATTTTCTTGAGTTGCCAATCAGCGAAGAAAGACTCTGCCCTACCTAACTGCCCCTTACCACCATCAATGAAAATAATATCGGGAACTTTAGCTTCATCCGACATTTTGCCGTAGCGCTTATTTAATGCAAAATCCATCGCTGCGTAGTCATCCCCAGGGGTGATCCCTGTGACGTTATATCTGCGATACTCTCTATTGTTTGGCCCTTGACCATCGAATACGACACACGATGCAACCGTGTTTTCTCCCATGGTATGGCTGATATCAAAACACTCCATTCTTTGAATGTCTGAAAGCCCTAGCACTGCTTTTAGTTTGGCATATCGTTTGGTGATTGAGTCTTGTGCACTTTGTTTAACTTCAATACTGTTTTGCGCATTTTTATTTGCCAATGCAAGATATTGGGCTCGCTCACCGCGAACGTTACATTTGAAATTAACTTTGCGCTTCGAAACTTGAGTCAGCGCGGCTTCTAATGCACTTCCCTCTTCTATTTCGAATGGCAATACAATTTCTTTAGCAATTCTAGAGTGGTTACCCGTTGAAATATAATACTGTCCAAGGAAAGAAGTTAGCACTTCATCTGCGCCAGAATCTTTTGGTACTTTTGGAAAATGTGTTTTCGTCCCAAGTACCTTATGTTCTCTTATCATCAGTACATGAATGGCCACTAAACCGTTCTTCTGCTCATAACCAATGACATCAAGCTCTGCAAAGTTTCCTGCAATGGACTGCTGTTCTTGCATTTGCCTTAATAAAGCAATTTGATCTCTGTGTTTTGCCGCTTTCTCAAAATCCAAAGACATACTAGCGGTTTCCATTCGTTCCACCAGCGCTGAGATAACGTCCTGTGAACGTCCCGTCAAAAACTGTCGAACCATGGCAACTTGTTCTTGGTATTCTTCGTCGCTTACCTTGCCAACGCATGGTCCTGAACACCTTTTTAGCTGATACTGTAAACAAGGTCGGCTGCGTGCTCGGTAATACGCATCTTCGCATTGCCTAACCGGGAAAATCTTCTGCATTAATCTTAGACTTTCTGATACCGCAGCACTGCTAGGGAAAGGACCAAAGTATTCACCTTTTTGTTTTCTACTACCACGATGAAATGCAAGTCTTGGATGTTGGTGAGCGCTCAGGAAAATATACGGATAACTTTTATCATCTCTTAAAAGGATGTTATATCGCGGTTGATATTTCTTAATTAAATTATTTTCTAAAAGCAGCGCTTCAGTTTCAGTGTTTGTTAACGTGACTTCAATATGGTCAATATTACTGACCAATACTCGCGTTTTACTATCTGTGATATTTGAACGGAAGTAACTAGAAACTCGTTTTTTGAGGTTTTTTGCTTTACCAACATAGATAACCTGATCGTCCACATCGTACATGCGGTACACACCAGGTTCTGTTGTTAATGTCTTGAGGAAAGGTTTGTAATCAAATTCAGTCATTTAAAAAGAACTTAATGACTACTATCTATATCAATCATTTTATGGCGAATAGCCAAGTGGGTTAATTCTACATCACCGCTCACATTGAGCTTTTCAAACATGCGATAGCGATAACTATTTACCGTCTTAGAGCTTAAGTTCAAGCGATCTGCAATATTTTGTGCTTTCTCACCTTTAGTGATCATGAGCATAATCTGCAACTCTCTTTCCGATAACGATTGGAAAGGGTTTTCGTCATTGCGGCCACTAAATTGCGCAAGGGCAATTTGCTGAGCAATTTCTGGCGCAATATAACGCTGGCCAGCATTGACCGCACGTATCGCATTGATCATTTCATCGGGGCCTGCACCTTTTGTTAGGTAACCATGCGCACCAATTTGCATTACCTTGCTTGGGAAAGGATCTTCACAATGTACAGTAAGCACAATAACTTTTACATCTGGACAGTAACGGCAAATCTTTTTGGTCGCTTCCAATCCACCAATACCAGGCATGTTCATGTCCATTAGCACAATGTCAGGTTCACTTTGGCGACAAAACGTTACGGCTTCTTCACCGGTTTTGGCTTCTCCTACCACTTTAAAGCCACGCACATCATCTAAAATGCGTTTTATGCCAGTCCTGACAAGTTCATGATCATCAACTAAAAGCACATTAATCAATGGCACACCCTCTACATATATATTGGTAAAAGGAGCGAAGCAACCAACAGCCCCGCTTCCAGATGTTTGAGATTACCACATATTTTTTAAAAGCATAACGATAGAGACAAGAGAAAAATACAATTTTGATATGAATTAACTAAATAGTTAATTCATGAAAGAAGCTTTGATTATAATTTCACCGCTTTGCGATTTTTGTTTCAGCCGCTACAGCATTTTAGCAATAGCGGCTCAAAGTAGGTTTATTTACACACTTCAACTTTGCTTGGAAAATTTATCGACCCAAAGTGCAATCACACCGTCACCAGTGACGTTACATGCCGTACCAAAGCTATCTTGTGCTAAGTATAAAGCAATCATTAAAGCCACTGCGCCCTCATTAAAACCTAGCATGCTGGTCAATAACCCAAGTGCAGACATAACTGCACCACCCGGTGCACCAGGAGCCGCAATCATTACTACACCAAGCATAAAGATAAATGGCAACATTTCTGATAATGACGGTACCACCATGTCAGGAGAAAGCAACATTACAGCCATTGCACAAGTTACTATGGTAATAGTCGACCCTGACAAATGGATCGTGGCACAAAGTGGTACGGTAAAATTAGCAACCTCTTCGTTAACATTATTGGATTTACTTGCACGAAGAGAAACAGGAATAGTTGCCGCGCTCGACATTGTACCAATCGCAGTAAAATACGCAGGTAGCATATTTTTGATTAATTCTAGTGGATTTCTACCAAGTAACAGGCCGCTCACCACAAACAAGGTGCTTAGCCATAACCAATGCATAATAATCGCGGCAAGCAATACCACACCAAACGTACTTAGGGTGTCGAATACCGTACCTGCTACTGCCATTTCAGCAAAAACACCAGCAATGTAAAGTGGTAATACTGGAATAATGACTTTCGCAAGCAGTGCATCTATCACATCTCTCGCTTCGTCAGTAACACCTTTTAGTTTAGTTAAACCGCACTGGCTCATTCCAATACCAAAGATAAATGCCGTTGCAAGTGCCGTCATCACTCCCATAAGCGGCGGGATCTCGATATTAATAAAGCTCTTAAGATGAGACTCTTCTACAGCCTGATAAGCAATGCCACCGTCAAAGAACGGAACGAAAGCATTAACTAATAAAAATGCCAACGTGCCTGCAATAATGGTTGACCCATAAGCAAAGCCGACAGTCTTACCAAGCAAGTGGCCCGATCCCTTTGGTAAGCCTGCTATACCTGAAGCAATAAAAAGCAGGATTATCAGAGGAATAGTAAAGCTGATAAGTTGCCCTATGATCACCTTGAAGGTGTATAAGAGCTCAACCAACACAGTTGGCAAGTACAGACCCGCCAAAATACCAGCGACGATCCCCGCCACTAGCTTCAATATAAGAGACATAGTTACTTCCTAGCAGATTTTCAAAGGCGTTGTTGTAACATGTTTTTGGCCATGTTTGCTATTAATTCGATGGAGATAAATCGATTTGTACATTTTATGTATACATATTCGCCACCTAACGTAAATAATTGCAACCTGCCGAGAATAAATTGTTTCGATTAATTGCATATTATCTAATACTGGAAAAGTCTCTGTAAAATAATTAAATTCATGCTTAAAGCTGTAACCTACTCTTTTGTCGCGCTTAGTCTATCTAGTCAAGCATGGGCACTAGACCCAAATAAAATCCCATTTATCGATAGTTCTGCAAAAATTGATGGGATACTTGAAGCCAATATTTGGCAACGTGCATTAGAAATAGATATCAACAACATCACTTGGCCATACGAGAACCAATCAAGTCCAGTACAAACTAAGGCCTACGTATATGAGAATGGTCAATCTTTATTTATTGCTTTTGATGCAAAGGACCCTAATCCTGAATTGATCCGCGCATTTTATCGTGACCGTGACCGCGCCTGGGAAGATGACCTTGTCGGCATTAAAATTGATTCATTTAACAACGCCCAAAGCGCTTATCAGTTTTTCATCAACCCACTAGGCGTACAACAAGACTCCATTGAAAACGAACTCACTAAAAGTGAGAATGGTTCTTGGAATGGTATCTGGGATAGCGTAGGAAAAATAAACAAAGGCGGTTATGTTGTTGAAGTTGAAATCCCACTTCGAGTATTGAATTTTAACGACTCCCTCGAGAGCAAAACCATGGCTTTAGAGTTTCTGCGTTTTTATCCAAGAAATGAAAGATTGCGTATCTCCAGCATGCAACTGCAACATGCAAATTCTTGCTGGATCTGTCAAATGCCCAAATATCAGGGATTTGCTAAGGCTAAGCAAAGTAGTAACTTTGCCGTTATTCCAACACTTGTCACCAATAGGCAAGAGTCTCGCGACATTGATGATGGTATTGCAGAGCCATGGCAAGCCAACAATAATGTCGAGCCGGGTTTAGACGTAAAGTGGGCTATCACACCGGACACGACGCTAAATGCAACACTAAACCCTGATTTCTCACAAGTTGAAGCTGACACAGGACAATTGAGCGTTAACAATAGCTTTAGCCTATTTTTCCCTGAAAAACGGTCTTTCTTTTTAGATAATTCTGATTACTTTTCTTCTCACCTAAACCTTATCCATACTCGGAATATTTCAGCACCAGATTATGGCGTCAAGCTTACCGGTAATAAAAATGGCCACACTTTTGCCGGATTTATTGCCAACGATGAAAGACTCAATGTCGTTGTTCCCGGAAATCTGGGCTCGAGTGTTGTCTCATTAGAGAGAAAAAGCCAAAACATGGCGCTTAGATATCGTCATGACCTAAACAAAACCTTGTCTATAGGCGTGACATCGACGACGAGGCAAAGCGACGACTATCGCAACCAAGTTGCGAGTATAGACGCCAAATACAAGCCTACAGATAACGATACCTTGCAGGTGCAGTTAATTGGCTCAGATACAGACTATGATAGTGCTTTTGCTGAAGCATTATGTGATAGTACGCTCGTTGAGTGCGACCTAAACGAAAGTGTACTCAGAGTGATTGACGAAGATGACCGTGGTGCTGGCTATTACGTTAATTATGAACATAATCGCAAGCATTGGAAGGCATTCACCAGCTACCAAGTTCGCGATGCAGCACTTAGAACCGATATGGGCTTTATCACTCAAGTCGACTTTAATAAATTTCTTTTTGGCGGTGAGTACCGTTGGTATGGCGATGACAACAACTGGTGGAACCGTGCACGTTGGTACGCCGACTGGGATATTTCCCACAACGAGCAAGGCGAGTTATTAGAAAAAGAAGTGCAAACTAACTTTGCAGTTGACGGCCCATTGCAAAGCTTTCTTGATTTCGGTGTTGAACATAGAAAACGCACTGGTCTGCGACATGATGAAACCCGTTTAGCGATTGACGGCAATACCGATCTATTTACCGAGAATTCACAGTGGACCTACATGGAGTTCAAGCCAATGGCTGGCGTTTTCGCAGGCTTGAAATTAAGTAAAGGAAACCGTGTTGACCTTGCAAACAACCGTGTTGGTGATTTGTACTTCGCCCGCCCGGTTATTAACGTCAATCTTGGCAAGCACTTTGAAGTTAGATTGCGCCACACATACGAAAAAATGAAAGCGGATGGCGCGGAAGTTTATAGCGCAAATCTGAGCGATATACGCCTGACTTACCAATTTAACATTAATAGCTATCTGAGATTGGCAATCATCAACACGGATATTTCGAGAAACCAGAGCAATTATAACGATGATGTTGATGCGACTTATAAAAGCATCAGCACCCAACTGCTCTATTCCTACAAGCTAAACCCACAAACCGTTTTCTTTGCAGGCTACTCCGATCACGGTTATCAAGACGATGATTTGTCAAAGATAACTAAAGACGAAAAGACGGTATTTATGAAGTTCAGTTATGCCTGGTTGATTTAAATATCAACCGTTAAATAACTATTAGCTATAAGCAAATTTGATATATCTTATAGCCAATCTTTCCTTTCGTTTTGCGAAATGCGCAGTAAAGTGATGGAATACAAGTAAACCTAGATTAGGGAACACAAATGACTAAAGTATATGCAGACAACAGTCTAACTATTGGTAATACACCGCTGGTTAAAATCAATCGCGTTTCTGGCGGCAATGTTTACGCAAAAGTGGAAGCGCGTAACCCAAGCTTCAGCGTTAAATGCCGTATTGGTGCGTCTATGATCTGGGAAGCTGAAAAAGCAGGTCTTCTTAGCGAAGGCAAAGAGCTTATTGAACCTACTTCAGGTAACACGGGTATTGCACTGGCTTTCGTTGCTGCTTCTCGTGGTTATAAGTTGACGCTTACTATGCCAAATACGATGAGCCTTGAGCGCCGTAAACTACTTAAAGCACTTGGCGCAAATTTAGTGCTAACCGAAGGCGCTAAGGGCATGAAAGGCGCGATTGAAAAAGCAAATGAAATCCAAGCAAGTAACCCTGAAAAATACGTGTTACTGCAACAGTTTGAAAACCCAGCAAACCCGAAGATCCACTTTGAAACAACGGGTCCAGAAATTTTTGATGCACTTGAAGGTAATATCGATTACTTCGTTGCAGGCGTTGGTACAGGTGGCACGATCACCGGTGTTTCACGCTATCTGAAAAATGAAAAAGGCCTAAATGTTAAGTCAATTGCTGTTGAACCAGTTGACTCGCCGGTTATCACTCAAACCCTTGCAGGTGACGAAGTAAAACCTGGTCCACACAAAATCCAAGGGATCGGCGCTGGTTTCATTCCAGGCAACCTAGATATTGAGCTGATTGATGGCGTTGAATTGGTGTCGAATGAAGATGCAATAGCAATGGCACATCAGCTGATGAAAGACGAAGGTATTTTAGTGGGTATTTCTTCAGGTGCAGCTCTAGTTGCCGCAAAGCGAATTGCCGAGCAACCTGAAAATGCTGATAAAAACATCGTGGTTATTTTACCAAGCGCAGCAGAGCGTTACCTAACTAGCCCACTCTTTGCAGACACATTCTCCGAACAAGAATTAGTACAGTAAAGATAGAGCTTCATATTCTAGATTACCAAGGGGCATGACTGCCCCTTGGTTTTTTATATTATTCCTTTTAATTTCACCTCCCTTCACTACACTTTATCTATTCGCTACTCTTTTTTGACTTAGATGATTGTAAAGACCTTATTACTCTTGTTTTCTCTCATGTTTAGTAGCTTCATCTATGGGGAGAATTTAAACGTCGCCTACTTTAAAGCTGGCGAGTTTCGCCTTGTACCTGGAGAAAAGTATCAAGGAGGTTACCTATATAATAAGAAGGGTAAAAATGCCTTCATTCATGTCGTGACATTAGATTGGCCACCTTATATCGGTGCAAACCTCTGCAATAAAGGCTGGGCCTTTCAGTTTGCTGTCGCACTGCTTACCGACTTAGATTATCAAGTGTATGTCGAATTTTTACCATGGGCTCGTGCTGTAAGAGCTGCAGAAACGGGCAAAGCTGATATCTTATTCCCAGAGTATTACATTGAGGACTCAGCTCCTTCTGACAATAACAAGAATAAAACTCGCAGAGAGCTACTTGCATTATCTAACGCTTTTCCTGGTGGTGAAATCGGTTTTTTAAAGCGCAGAGGCGAAGAAGACCGCTTTGATGGTAACTTAAACTCAGTTAAAAATGAGCTTATCGGTGTCGTAAGAGGCTATCAGAACACCCCTGAGTTTGATGCTATGATGGATAACGGTGAGTTTATAACGGTAGAGGCTGTTGATGATTTACAACTGGTGAAGTTACTCGTTGGTAAGCGCGTAAATTTAGTTATAGGCGATCCAAAGGTGCTTCGCTTTACGGTCAATTATTCAGATTTGCCTAGAGCGGAGAAAATTGAATTGCTAAGAAACATTGAAAACGTGACACCGCCTATAAAGTATAATCACCTCTACTTTGCACTTAGCAAACAAAAACCACATTGGCGTGAATTGCTCAAAGACATCAATCGCAATCTCTATCAATTTGAAAACAGTGGTGAAACGCAAAGAATGATCGAAATGGTCAGTAACGAGTGTTATTAGCCTCTACATTGAGCTTAACGCCTAAGCACGCGGTTTGTTCAATGCCTCTGCTTAAACACACCGCATTTTTAGCTAAAATACGCTTAGGAAAATCACTTTAGTTAATCCCTAAATATTTGTGCACTTGAACTGATAAGCGCCAATTTTTCGCTTTGCAATTGTCTATTGCGAGCTTAGTGGCCTTGGCTTTTTGGCTGATTGGCTGAAGATAAACTAGCTTTGGCTCAACTCCAGTTTGTGCAAATAACACTTCTAATTCCTCAATGTGTTTTTGCATCGCGACAGGGTGCTTTATCTCATCGGCACGAGCCATTGCGCTTGGAAGTACTTTGTAACCCCCACGCATATTAATTTTTGGCGACACAGTAACCCAAGTGTCAGTTGGTGCGAGGATCTCAAATGTACCGCTGGTTTCAATCTGTGTGCTGTACCCTTTACTATGCAATAGCTCGCATAACGGGCGGAGATCAAACATACAAGGTTCACCTCCAGTGATCACCACATGTTTTGCTTGGTAGCTCCGCGCCTCAAAAATCGCCAAAATCTCGTCAGCACTCGCGTTCGCCCACCACTCTGAGTCAGCCTTTTTTTCTACAGTGTTATCCAATGAAACAATAAAAGTGTCGTTGGTTTCCCAGGTTTGTTTGGTATCACACCAAGCGCAACCAACTGGACAGCCCTGCAAACGTAAAAAGATTGAAGGCGTACCAGTGAAGCTTGCCTCACCCTGAATTGTTTCAAATATTTCGTTAACCTTGTACAAAATGGCCCCGTGTTTAAGATAAAGTTGTCGAAAAATACCGCGAGAAAATTGTCATTTCTCCAGCGGCCGTGTAGTATATCGCGCCCTGAAGTAAACCTCTATCAAAATCGAGGCAAATCACCTATGAGCGAAAAAGTTGTCGTAATCTATTCTGGCGGAATGGACTCTTACACTGTATTAAACAAGGCTGTCCGCGAGGGCCATGAGGTTTATGCATTGTCTTTTAACTATGGCCAGCGACATGTAAAAGAGCTACAAGTTGCCGCTGACGTATGTGCAAAACTCGGCGTTGCTCATAAGGTCGTTGATATTTCGGCTATCAATCAATTATTGTCAGGCTCCAGCCTAACAGATGATATCGACGTGCCAGAAGGCCACTATGAAGAAGAGAGCATGAAGAGCACGATTGTGCCTAACCGCAATATGATTTTGCTTTCTCTTGCTGTAGGTTACGCAGTCTCTCTAAACGCAAATAAGGTATTTTACGGTGCTCACTCTGGTGATCATGCTATTTACCCAGATTGCCGCCCAGAGTTCGTTAAAAAGATGGATGATGTTTGTCGCATTGCGAACTACGACGCCGTTGAAATTGTGAGTCCTTACCTTAATAACTCAAAAATTGATATCCTTACTGATGGTCTAAAAATGGGATTAGATTACGCTGACACTTGGACGTGTTACAACGGCCGCGAAAAAGCGTGCGGTAAGTGTGGAGCTTGCCAAGAACGCCTCGAAGCGTTTGAGTTAAACCACGCGACAGATCCGCTCCCGTACGAACAATAGTATCGAAAAAGGCCTCTGTTGAGGCCTTTTTCATATACTTTTCAAGTGCTTCACTTTACTGGAAGCGTCATACCTTCAAACAGCTTGTCGATATCATCTTGATTTCGTAATAAGCTTGCACGCTCTACCACATCTTTTGTAAGATGCGGTGCAAATCGTTCGATAAAATCGTACATGTAGCCTCTTAGAAAGCTTCCTTTCCTAAAACCGATTTTCGTCGTACTTGCTTCGAATAAATGACTCGCATCGATACAAACTAAGTCGCTGTCAGATTTTTCGTCAAGTGCCATTGATGCCAACACACCAACACCAAGTCCTAATCTTACATAGGTTTTGATCACATCAGCGTCTGTTGCAGTAAACACGATGTGTGGCTCCAAACCATGAGCATTAAATGCTTTATCAAGCTCTGAGCGGCCAGTAAAACCAAATACATAAGTGATCAACGGATATTTAGCGACGTCTTGTACCGTCAGTGCAGTGCCTTTTTGTGCAAGAGGATGGTCTTTGGCGACCACAATACTGCGATTCCAGTGATAACAAGGTAGCATGACTAGGTCACTGTACAAGTGCAGCGCCTCGGTAGCGATAGCAAAGTCAGCATCACCTCGAGCGGCAGCATCAGAGATTTGCTGTGGCGTACCTTGGTGCATATGTAGAGAAACCGCCGGGTATTTTTTCATAAACCCTTGGATCACAGGAGGCAACGCGTAACGAGCTTGTGTATGCGTCGTTGCGATGTTCAGTTTACCCTGATCTGGTAAGGTATGTTCATTTGCGACCGCTTTGATCCCTTCCACTTTAGAGAGGATCTCACGAGCAATATTAATTATTTCATTACCTGCGCCCGTAACATGCGTTAAATGCTTACCGCTACGGCCAAAGATTTGGACCCCCAACTCGTCTTCAAGCATGCGCACTTGCTTTGAAATACCAGGTTGAGAGGTATATAAACTTTCCGCCGTCGCTGACACATTCAGGTTGTGATTCAACACTTCGACGATATATCTCAATTGTTGTAATTTCATATTGCTTTTATTCTTATGATCTCTTGATATTGAGCATCAGCCCATAGCAAAACCGCTTTTTGTTAGCGAGTTTAGTGCAAAGCGATAAAAACCGCCTGTTACGACCTTATGTAGGCTAGCACATTTGGTAAAAATGAGGTAGCCAAGAGGTAGTAAATATCAGCATTTTCATAGACACACTGACTGACATTTGACCGAATAACCAGCCTGTTGGCATGCTTTTGCGAACTCCCGAGCTAAATCTGGCGACTATCTTTCACTAAAACTAACCGCTCATTTAGGCATCGGCTATACTAAAAAATAATGAATTCTTTATCTTTTTTACAGGTTATTGTCGTAAACCTGTTCAGAATAGTACGAATTCATGTAAGATTAAAAAATTACACTGGTGGTTACATGAAAGAGATTTCAGTATGTTTGTTTCTATTATAATAATGTTGATTGTTGCACTTATCGTCATAGCAGTTTGGGTAAGTGCGATCCAGCAACATAAAGAGAAACAAGAAGCAGAGAGACGCAAAGAACTCGCTAAGCAAAAACGCGTAATTGAAGAAGCGGAAGACGTCATCATGAATGGCAGCAATATTCCAATGTCTGAAGTCATGATCCGTATCATTCAGCGCCGCGTGCACGACGCTTTAGCCGCAATGGTGGAGCTGTCTCCAACTTCGAGAGAGTTAAAAAGTCGATTGAATGAATCACAAGAACGCTTGAATACTCCGCCTGAAAAATCAAATGACTCTGATTCAATTGCGCTCCCTGATAACGACAAACAAATTATCGCGCTGGTTCAAGGCATAAAAAAGTTACGCCAACTACTGCGCTCTGAACATAGTAAAGGCAAAGTAGATACTCAACTATTCGTTGGTGAAGATCGTAGGCTGGAGCGATTTCAGCTTAAAATCAATGTTGAAAGCCAGATAAAAAGAGGGCTTTCAGCGAGGACCGCAAATATGGTCGGTTCAGCAAGACAATACTTTGAAAAAGCTTACGCTACCATTTGCGCAGTTTCATACAATGATGACTATGTAAAAGAGAAAAAGGCACAGCTGGAAAGTTATTTAGAAGAGATCAGCAGTGAACTTAGAGCGTCTAACGCATCAGCGGTGAAAAAGAAAGCAGAGCAAGAACAAGACGACTTGGACGTATTATTTGCACCGAAGAAGAAGTGGTAACACCATAATTTACGTAAAAGGCTGGTCTCCCAGCCTTTTTATTACAAATGAAGTAAACCCACTAGCTTAACCAAAAGCAAACTTAACGATAAAGAGTAGTGTCAGTACCCAAACGCTGATACTGACTTCATTTGCTTTGTTGCACGCCACTTTCACTGCTGTATAGGAAATAAACCCCAGGGCAATACCATGTGCGATAGAAAACGTAAGTGGCGTCATCAATAACACAACACTGACCGGAATAGCATCGCTCATCTCATCCCAATTAATTAACTTTAGGTTTTGCAGCATTAATACCGATACATACAGTATCGCGCCAGCCGTTGCATAGGCAGGAACCATTTGCGCTAACGGCGCAAAGAACATCATGAGTAAAAAGCAGATCCCAACGACCACGGCTGTTAATCCTGTGCGACCACCGACGGATACACCTGACACTGATTCAATGTATGAAGTCGTCGTTGAGGTACCGAGCACTGAGCCCGCTATTGTCGCTGTACTATCAGCTGACAATGCCCTACCCAGTCTTGGCATACGACCGTGCTCGTCAGATAATCCAGCCTTTTGCGTCACCGCAACCAATGTGCCGCTGGTATCAAATAAATCGACAAATAAAAATGCAAACACCACACTGAGCATAGAAAGCTCAAAAATTCCACTCAAATCCAACTGCATATAGGTCGGCGCGATGCTTGGGGGCACATCAACAACGCCATGATAATCTACAAGCCCAAGCCCCCACGCAATACCCGTCACCATTAAAATGCTGATAAGCACACCACTTTTGACTTCACGGTACATGAGCGCCGCAATCACAAAAAAGCTGGCAATGGCTAATAATGGGCCGGGAGAAGTGATATCACCAAGCTGTACTAATGTGGCATCGCTTGCCACCACAATTTTCGCGTTTTTTAACGCAATTAACGCTAAGAACGCGCCTATACCCGCAGCGATCGCACGCTTTAGCACAATGGGAATAGCTTGGATCACCCACTCACGAACTTTGAAGACACTCAAAAATAGGAATAAACAGCCTGACATAAATACCGCGCCTAATGCACTTTGCCATGTATAACCCATACCAAGCACAACACCATAGGTAAAAAAGGCGTTTAAACCCATTCCAGGCGCAAGCGCTAATGGGTAGTTTGCCCATAGTCCCATAATAAAGCAGCCAATTGCAGCTGCGATACAAGTTGCTACAAAAGCAGCGCCGTGGTCCATACCAGCTTCAGCTAGCATTGCAGGGTTTACGAAAACGATGTAAACCATAGTAACGAATGTCGTCAAGCCAGCAATCACCTCAGTTCTTACATTGGTGTGCATAGCTTGCAGTGAAAATAACCGCTCGAGCATAACTAAAATTACAAATTTGAGGAACAAGTGATTGGATTTTAACACGAATCACTTTAAAACTCGGACAAAATAGTTAAAATTCAGCTACACTCTGCTTATCAACATTATTGCGAATACATATATGGATCAAAATAGCACCGATAACTCAGCAAACCATGACTTAGAACAGCAACTGCTGAATGTGCTTGAATTTGTGACGTCACCATTAAAAGCGGACGCAAAATTCCCAGATCTTCACGACAATACTCAAGCACTGAAAAAAGGTCTCTATTACCTAAAAGAAAAGTCTTTCCCGCTTGCAGCAAAGTGGCTAAGACTGGCGGCGATGACTGGTGATTTAAAGGCACAGTTCTTTTTAGGTTTGTTGTTTATGAAAGGCCAAGGAGTGCCACCCAGCCCATTTCATGCAGCTGCTTGGTTGAGTTTGGCCAGCAGTCAAGGACACAAAGGCGCCGAACAAGTACTACTTGATGTTCGCCGCTTTCTTACTACTAAGCGCTTTAGAGATGCACAATGCTATGCAGCAACACTTTACGAGCAAATTCATCAACTACAGCATATTAGCCAATAAATTAAATTTTACTCCTCAAAAAAATGTAGGCTAGGCGTAGCCAAGCCTCTCTTAAGTAAACATACGCTTACCCTCTGCAACGGTCACAATAGTACAGTAGGAAAACTACTGTATAGCAGCTGAGAAAATTTCCTATTGCTTTATTCATATTCAAATTTCGTCAATTAAGCTCTCATTTCAAAAAATCACAACCATTTGTTTTATATTGAAAATTTAAACCAAGTAAAAATTAAGCTTGAATATTGATTAAAAAGCTAGCAATTTTTCTTGCATTCACACACTGTATAAACTACTGTATACACATACTGTATAGATAACCAGTGAGACAATTATGTTACACAGCAATACACTTCTACAGCCAAACAATTCGACTTATTACACACTTAACGAAATCAATAATGTTATCGTTGAAGATGAGATCGTCGCTAGCTTAGAGTTACTTAAAGTTTTACATAAATGTCAGCATAAACAAGGCTGGACGCTACTCGTTGCGCCCGATAATGTACCAAACAAGTCACTGCTAGAAAGTGCTTCTGTTGATGCAAGCAAGTTGCTCGTCATTAGGCAAAAGCACATATACGACCTTGAGTATGTACTTAAAAGTGCTATCAGCAATGGTAATTTCGCTGCGGTGGTGATTTGGACTGATATTGCATCAGTGCAAACTATCAACAAAATGGAACTGCCGGTATCTGACGTTGCAATACACTGTTTTCAAAGCGCTTAACAAGCTACAATAACAGGATATAAATTTGTTAAAACTGAAGTTTTTATGTCTTGTTATTGCAATTCATCCCTTCCCTATTCGCAATGTTGTGAGCCGTACCTTAAGGGACAAAAATTCGCAGAGCGTCCACAAATACTCATGCGTTCTCGCTATACTGCATACTGCTTAAAAGATGCAAAGTATATTCATGACACCTACGCCCAGGCTAAACAAGCACAAAATAGTGTCGACGATATTGCTACATTTGCTAATTATGCACACTTTATAAAATTGGAAGTGCTAGAAGAAGCAGTAGAAGCTACTCAGGGGATCGTTGAGTTTAAGGCGCACTATATCGCAGAAAACACTCACTATATACTCCATGAACGGTCAAATTTTATCACCGAAGCAGGCAGATGGTATTACTTAGATGGCGAATTGTATGATACGCCTACAACCAAGGTAGGCAGAAATGACCTCTGCCCGTGCGGCAGTGATAAAAAGTACAAAAAGTGCCACGGTAGCTAAAATAGCCTGAATTAGAGATTAGATACAAAGCAATAAAAAAGCTTGAAACGAGCGAAAGATGATTAAGGGTAGCTTATACCAATTGAATTAATTCTCTAATCAATTTGAAGGGTGAAATAGCATATTAGCTTCGTTAAAAATTTCTCATTTAGAACAACTAAATAGCAAAATTTTTGCCTTGCCTATATGGATATAGGTACCTTAGCGGTAGCAGGACGCGAGAGCGGTGCTACTAAAGCTATTTCCCCGCTTCAAAATAGATCATTTACTTAATACAACTGGTATTAGCCTAGACATGAAGCTCGATAAGCGTGGCGTTTAATGTCAGTCTAGTAACGAAGCAAACAGTTGTAAAATGACAAGTTTAATACCAGGTTGTCTTAAATTCGCTCAATTTAGCAGCTAATGTTGTTACGCCGTCGCGCGTAACATACTCTGCATATCTCCCGTTGCAATTTGATCATAGAAACCAGCCGCATCCATTGCCTTTTCAGCGACTAAGGCAAGTTTACCTTGCGTACTTGCCAAACGTCTTTTAACCGCTGGTTCCAAATTTTCTACAACTTCGAGTGGAATATGCTTTTTATCATTTCGTGCAGCAAAAGGTTCTGGATTTAAATTTTCTTGCAATCGCAAGGTCGCCATCGCTCCCATAGATACCAGCTGCGCATTATGCTGACCAATAAGCATATTGTACTCTTTTGGTGCAAGCGGCTTTTGTGGTCCTATTTCAAATTGCTTTTTTAGTGTTTCTTCTGAGCTATCTTTCGCGGCAGCTTCAGATTTTGGTAGATGAAATTGGCTAAAGTCTAGTGCATCAGTTGATAGCATAGATAACAGCATGGCAAAATCGGCAGAGCGCGTCTCATGAACACTGATATTTAATGCGGGCCCTAATTGCGACTCACTGATTAAAACGCCATCAACTTGCATGTATTCCAACCGATTATTTTGCTAATTACGAATTTATCGGCCTTTTTCCGAAAAACTTTAGTAGTTTTCTTTACTTCGAAAAAAACTTTGTTATTATCACCGCCGTTGTTTAGGAGGGGTTCCCGAGCGGCCAAAGGGATCAGACTGTAAATCTGACGGCTCAGCCTTCGCTGGTTCGAATCCAGCTCC
>NZ_QNQN01000045.1:0-25513 GCF_004103285.1 Pseudoalteromonas sp. A757 | reverse complement strand
GCTCATTGAATTCTGATTTTGATACCTTTCGGTATCGAATTGACTGTGCTGAATAAACTATGTTTATTCTGTTGGTCACTCAGTTCAATTGAGACTCTAAATTTGTTTGCGTCATCTAGCGAACTAGAATCTGCTGTTAGAACTCAATCTGTACGAGTGCCCACACAGATGATTGCTTCATATTTTTAAAGAACGTTTCGAAACATTTCGTTGTTTCGAGGGATGTGCATTCTAAGCATTCCCAATTTTTTGTCAACACTTAATTTTGAATTTCTTTATCAGAAGTTTCGAACTTAAGTTTTACTTGACGCTAACTCGCTGCTGCTTTGCTTTTCAGCGTAGCGCCCCGTGTCAGTGGGGTCGCATTATAGGGCGATCCGATTTTAGTGCAACCCTTTTTTTAAAAAAATTGCGAAAAACAGATCGTTTGGATAGAAATCACTCTAAGACAGTTATTTTTGCATGTTTTACAAACAAAAAGAGCGCTAAATGCGCTCTATTTTTAATTCCCAACCGAATTTTGATAGGTAAGCCGCTTCTTGAACGAGCTCCGCTAACATCAATGGGTGAAGAGATAGCCAAGGATCGGGCATTTGCATAGTCAGGGACTTTTTCTCTTCATTGTTAGCTTGAACTGTTACTTTAGGTAGAACATCGTCTTTTCTACGCATAGATAGCAAAACACCAAGTCGAACTACAACGCATAACAGCTTAGCGAATTCAAAGTGACAACCTAATCGATCAAAGTCTTTGGCAACAAGGTCGGCTCTGTGATTTTTAACGATAGCAACGATAATATCTTTTTGCGCTTTGCTATATCCAGGCATCGAAGTATTCGCCAATATATAGCCGCTGTGTCTGTGGTACTGTTTATAGTCAATCAGTAAGCCTATTTCATGAAGAGATGCGATTGCCTTTGCCAAGTGAAAACTCGTTTGTTCATCCAGACCCCAGCTCGATGACACTTGGGCGATAATATCAGACACCACTTCGTATACTCGCAGCGCCTGCTCGGCATCAACATGATAACGCTGAGTGAAACCATCCAATGTGCGCTGACAGATATCAACAGCCTGAAAGTCAGGGATCATACTATAAAGTACACCCTCACGAAGTGCGCCACCGGCAAGACCCATAGATTGAATACCCAATGATTTGAATAGTGCAATCAAAATTGCCAGGCCCGATACAAAGACTAAACGGCGCTCTTCAATTAACCCAGGTAAAGTTAGCGCAGCCACCGTTTCACATTCAATTGCCTTAAGCTTTACTTCTTCCAACTTGTTTAGCGTCAGTTGTTCATTCTCGCCCATCGCAGCGAAAATTTCCTGAATGGCTTGAACAGTACCAGACGCGCCAATAGCTAACTCCCAGCCAAGCTTTTTATATTTGGCTTGAATAGGCTGTATTACCTGCTTTGCAGCCTGCTCTGCAGTGTCAAAATTTTCGAGACTTAATAGGCCATCGCTGAAATACCTATCTAGGTATGTCACACAGCCCATATTTAAGCTTTTATACAGTAAGGCATCAAAGCCTTTTCCGATCACGACTTCGGTACTCGCGCCACCGATATCAATAACGAGTTGCTTACCTTGACAGGCAGATGTGTGAGCGACACCTTTATAAATGGTTTTTGCTTCCACTTCCCCACTTATCACATTTACCTGATGATTAAGGATCTGCTCCGCTTTTTCGATAAATGTGTGAGCATTAGTAGCCAAACGCAATGTCGCTGTCGCGACAATACTGACGTTTTGCTTGGGGATATCTTGTAAGCGCTCTGCGAACAAAGCCAGGCATTCCCACCCTCTTTGCATCGCTTCAAGCGACAATTCATTTTGGTCATTAAGCCCAGATGCCAACCGCACCTTCCTTTTCACACGGCCGATTGTGTGAATACCGCCTGCCATATGTTTCGCGATCAACATATGAAAGCTGTTAGAACCTAAGTCTATTACAGCGTAAATATCTTCCTTCGAAGCAGTCTTTGCCACTTTTAAAACCTCAACAAATCGCTTTAAGCGCTTACTACTTTACACTCCAAGTTTACTTGGATTGTGGTTTCCTATAGCCACCTGTTCGGCGACCACCACCACGTTGTTTGTTACTACTATTGCCATGACCTGAATGACGACGTTTATTTACTTGCGGTGCACGCAAATCGGTCAATAGTGCTGTTTTATCATAATGAGAAACAGGAATTGCATGTTCTATGTATTCCTCTATCTCATGCAGATTATAGGCATATTGTTCACATGCGAAACTAATCGCATGCCCAGATGCACCAGCTCGGCCTGTCCGGCCAATACGATGAACGTAGTCTTCTCTGTCATCCGGCAAATCAAAGTTGAACACGTGACTTACTTCAGGAATATGTAAACCTCGCGCTGCAACATCCGTCGCAACCAGTAAATCAACATCGCCACGCGTAAACTGCGCTAGAATTGATTGACGTTTCTTTTGGTTCACATCTCCAGTAAGCAAGCCTGCACGGTGGCCATCCGCTTTCAGCCATTCATATACGTTTTCACAACTGTGCTTAGTATTAGCAAAAATAATTGCCTTCTCTGGCCACTCTTCCTCAATCAAAGTCAACAGTAAAGGTATTTTGTCCTCTGTTGACGGATGAAATAGCTCTTCTTGAATACGTTTGCCCGTTTTAACATCCGGCTCAATTTGTACATGAATAGGATTGGTCATGTGTTCGAATGCTAACTCTTGCACTCTGTATGACAATGTTGCAGAAAATAATAGATTTAATCGCTCTTCACGACCTGGCATACGATTGAACAAATAGCGAATGTCTTTGATAAAACCTAAATCAAACATTCGGTCTGCTTCATCTAGCACAACCACTTCGATATCATTGAGGTTATAAGCACCCTGCTTATAAAAATCGATTAAACGTCCAGTCGTTCCGATTAGTATATCCGCGCCTTTTTCCAGTTGAGCCCGTTGTTTTTCGTAATCTTCGCCACCATATACTAGGGCAAGCTTAAGATCACAACGTGGCGCAATGACTTGCGCGTCCTTATGTATTTGGATAGCCAACTCTCGAGTCGGTGCCATAATAATTGCACGAGGTTGCGTTTTTTTATCCTTTTTGGTCTGCAATAGGCGATGACAGGTCGCGGTCAAAAACGCAAGAGTTTTGCCCGTACCAGTTTGTGCCTGGCCCGCGATATCGCGGCCTTCACAGATGTAAGGTATACACTTTGCTTGGATTGGCGTACAAAATTCGAAGCCATTTTCCTGTAAACCGGCGACCACTTCCGGTGCTAAAGCAAAGTCGTTGAATTTTTTATTGGTCAAATGTGTCTTAGTCATAGCAATAAAGCATAACGTTTAAACTTGCAATAAGAAACAAGAGTGTTTAAATACGCATTAAATATTTCGCCTAATTCTAACGGAGAGCGTAATGAGCGACAAAATTATCCAACTAACTGATGACAGCTTTGAAGCTGACGTAATCAAATCTGACAAGCCTGTACTAGTAGATTTCTGGGCCGAATGGTGTGGCCCTTGTAAAATGATTGCGCCTATCCTTGATGAAGTTGCAGAATCACACGGTGACCGCGTAGCGATCGGTAAACTAAATATCGATCAAAACGCTGGTACTCCACCTAAGTACGGTATCCGTGGCATTCCAACACTATTACTATTTAAAGATGGTGCTGTAGCGGCAACTAAAGTTGGTGCTTTATCTAAGACTCAACTTGTTGAGTTCTTAGAAAACAACCTATAATTCAGGTTGTTACAAACTCTGCGGCATAATTGCCGCAGATGTAGGCCTGATCTATATCATTTTTAATAGAATAAAATTTGTATAAACACTGGACGACCCGACGCCTAGCTGCTAACTTATAAAGCCACAAACCTTTAAGCTTTATCAAATCAACCTCTCTCGTGAAACTAACGAGAATGACAACTGTAATAAAGAACCCACCAATATGCATTTACGCGAATTAAAAGACAAGTCAATCAATGAACTTGTAAAACTTGCTGAGTCCATGGGACTTGAAAACGTAGCTCGTTTAAGAAAACAAGATATTATCTTTGCTATTTTGAAAGCGCACGCGAAAAGCGGCGAAAATATATACGGCGGCGGTGTTTTAGAAATTTTACAAGATGGCTTCGGCTTTTTACGTTCTTCAGAAGCATCTTACCTAGCTGGTCCTGATGATATTTATGTTTCCCCGAGCCAGATTAGACGTTTCAGCCTGCGTACCGGTGATACCATCAGTGGTTTAATCAGACCACCAAAAGATGGCGAAAGATATTTTGCATTATTGAAAGTTAATGAAGTTAACTTCGATAAGCCAGAAAACTCACGTACCAAAATCCTATTCGAAAACTTAACGCCTATTCATGCTAATGAGCGTATGGTGATGGAACGAGGAAATGGTAGTACAGAAGATATTACCGCTCGAGTACTGGACCTTGCTTCTCCAATTGGTAAAGGTCAGCGTGCACTTATCGTTGCACCGCCAAAAGCAGGTAAGACAATGTTGCTACAAAACATTGCTCAGTCCATCACATACAACAACCCAGATGCAACATTGATGGTACTACTCATCGATGAACGTCCAGAAGAAGTAACTGAAATGCAGCGACTTGTTCAAGGTGAAGTTATTGCCTCTACGTTTGATGAACCAGCCAACCGCCACGTTCAGGTAGCAGAAATGGTTATCGAAAAAGCAAAACGCTTAGTTGAACATAAGAAGGATGTCATCATTCTACTTGACTCAATTACACGTCTTGCCCGAGCATATAACACGGTTATTCCTTCATCAGGTAAAGTACTAACCGGTGGTGTTGATGCCAATGCTCTTCACAAACCAAAGCGTTTCTTTGGTGCCGCACGTAATGTTGAGGAAGGCGGAAGCTTAACCATCATTGCAACAGCACTTATCGATACCGGCTCTAAGATGGATGAAGTTATCTACGAAGAGTTTAAAGGTACGGGTAACATGGAACTACACCTAAACCGTAAGATCGCGGAGAAACGTGTATTCCCAGCTATCGACTTCAACCGCTCAGGCACTCGTCGTGAAGAACTGCTGACGAAGACTGATGAGCTTCAAAAGATGTGGATCTTGCGTAAGATTGTGCATGAAATGAGTGAAATCGATGCGATGGAATTCCTTATTGATAAGCTTTCCATGAGCAAAACAAACGATGAGTTTTTCGACTCAATGCGTCGTAAGTAAGTAGACTTAGAGTCTAGTTATTGAAAAGCCAGCTTATGCTGGCTTTTTGCATTTCAGGTTCGCCAACTACCTGTTTTTGTTCTATACCTACCTAATAAAATTAAACTAGATTTGAATAATGAACCAAGGGACGTAACATGAAGCCGAGTCGTATTATTGCCGCTGTCACACTGTTTAACTTGGCTTCTGTAACACTTGCAATTACTTTTATTTCCTCAGATGCGATTAAGATAGCTGCTGCAGCTGGTACATTAACACTAGGAGCGTTATTGCAATTCATATGTTTTAAAAGCGCTTCCTCTGCAGAAAAACATATGGAACATCTCGTTCGAAACTTTATCACCGACAGTGGGGTAGACCTTACCTACCGCTTTAACGAACAAGATAAAAATATCTCTAAATCCTGCCTACTAATGAATGATTGCTTTGCTGTCATCGAACACATCATTAGCGAAGTCTACTCCTCCTCTTCGCGGCTTCACCCTATGGCAGATAGCTTAAGAGATACTTATGCATCCATGACACAAAAAGCGACGCTACAGCATACTCACGGTGAATACTTAGCGACTTCAATACAGTCTATGTTGGAGATTTCTGCGCGCCTGGATACTAGTTTAGAGCAGATCTACGCATCGGTAGAGAATGCTACAACGGCGGTGAAACAAACCCGATTAGACACCGATAAAAGCCAAGAAAGTCTGCTTACACTTGCGGATAACATCAAAAAAACCAGTAAACAAATAGAACTCCTCAAAACCGACAGCAATGAGATTAGCTCAGTACTTGAAGTGATTAACGGTATTGCGGAACAAACCAACTTACTGGCGCTGAATGCTGCAATTGAGGCCGCACGAGCAGGAGAGCTTGGCCGAGGCTTCGCCGTTGTTGCCGACGAGGTGCGTAATCTGGCAGCACGAACGAGTCAATCAACCAAAGAAGTAAGTCAGGTTATTAGAAAAATACAATCCGGTACTGATTCTGTTTATGCGCTGATGCAAGCGGCGCTAGAAGAAACAGATAACACAGTAAAATTAAGCGAAGCTTCTACAAAAGAAGTTGATGAAATAGAAAACTCGATGCTCTCTATCAACCAAATGTCTCATGATATTCATCAGCAAGTTGGGGAGCAAAAACAAGCTTCTGACGCAGCTCAAGAGAGCATAGAGTCAATGGTTCATCTAAACTCTGATGCCCTATCGAGTACGAAAATACAAGCTGTGTCCAATCGTGATCTCATTGCCCTATCACAAAGCATTCATGAAAAGCTGTCTATTTTTAAAATCGCTGACTACACACCGGAACTAGATACCAGAAAAGATAGCTCCCGAATATCTATCAGTGATGATACGCAACCTGACAATTTGAAGGTGGATGACTCCGACGATATAGAGCTCTTTTAAGAGGCCAAAGACTCTTGAGATTTTAGTTGATCGCACAACGCCAAAAACAAAGATTGGAATTGCTCTTCACAACCCTGCTTTAGCACTTTTTCAAACTCTATTGCGATGTTTGCAAGTTCTGGAAATTCAAACATTGAAGCAGCTCCAGCAAGTTTATGGCATGTACTCTGAAGTGTAGCCAAGTCTTTGTTTTGCCAAGCGTCAATTAATAAGTAACGCTCTTGCTCAAAGGTATTTGAAAAGCTATCTCGCAAATCCGATAAATCGATCTTAAGCTCATATGGCTTTCCTTCAGACTCAAGAGTTAAATGTGTATTCAAGACCCCTAATAATTCATTTTTATTAATCGGCTTACCAATATGTCCATTGAATCCTGAATCAATATATGATTTGACTTCTTCTGTCAGCACATTTGCCGTGAGCGCATAAATTGGCCCCATATAACCTGCTGAACGAATAATTCTCAGCGCCTCGACACCATCCATCCCAGGCATTTGAATGTCCATCAAAACTAAATCTGGAAAATCACTCAGACACTGTTCGACTGCCCTTGCACCATTTTCGGCTACGCATACCGTCGCACCAGTACGCTCTATCATACGTGAAAACAGTTGACGATTTTCAGGATGGTCTTCAACAACCAGAACACTTCCCGACAGCTGTGGCTGTTTTAATTGTGGAATTTGAACTTCAGCATTTTCGGTGTTGAGATATACCGTACAAGGCACACTAAAGGAAAATACACTGCCTTGATCAACGGCACTTTGTACGTTAATCTCACCATTCATCATATGCGCCAATTGACTAGATAGACTTAGCCCCAATCCTGACCCACCAAAGCGCCTCGTGATACTGTTGTCGGCCTGTTGAAAGTTCTCAAATATTCGCCCAATCTGTTGCTCACTCATGCCGATACCTGTGTCTTCAACGGTGAACAACAAGCCATGATGCGTCTCAGATACGGCTAATTCAATCCTGCCTTTTTCTGTAAACTTCAAGGCATTACTGAGCAGATTTATCAGTATTTGTTTTACTCGGATGTAATCGAGGCGAACATAGGCATTTGATCTGACTTGAGAACTCACGATGAATTCTAATTGCTTACTCTGGATGTTTTGTTGGAACATATCGCATAAGTCGGCAAGCAAGCTGCTAACCGCAAACTCTGTGGATTCAAGCTCTAAACGCTCAGCTTCTATCCTGCTAAGGTCAAGAATATCGTTGACCAGATCCCTTAAATGTAGCCCCTGATTATAAATAGTTTTAACCGACGCTTGCACCTGCTCATTTAAGTCGTGTTCGACTAGGAGGTCTTCCGCATGACCCAACACCGTTGTCAGTGGCGTTCGTATTTCATGGCTCATATTTGCCAAAAACTGGCTTTTAACTCGGTTAGCCGCCTTTAATTCATCCGCCTTTTGTTGAAGTTCGGATGTTCTAAGTGCGACTTTTTGACTCAACTCCAGTTTTGCTCTTTGTTCGACCTTGCGTCGATACAAGGCGAAGGCGGTTAGCAAAGTTAATATCCCAATGACAACACCCAACAACTGTAACTGACTGCGCTGTTCTTCTTTTAATAACTGTAACTTTTGCTCTTGCTTGAGTATCTCAACTTCACGAGTCAGCTCACTGGCCTCATATTTAGCACGATAGTCATTCATACGCTTGAGCATATCATCATTCATCATGCGGTTTTGCGCTTCCTGATTTTGCGAGTCATACTCCCTTGCACGCTTAATATTACCTTGTGCAGCTTCGATTAGGGCAAGCAAACCAAGCGCCTTTCGCTCTCTCTTTTGTTCATGCATTATTCGACTTGCAGCTAAACTATGCTCTGCATTAGTCAAAGCTTCATCCAGTCTGCCTTGCGCAAAGAAAATCTTTGCCAAGATAAATTGAGCTTCCATAAGGTTGGCAGGGTTTTGTGACTTTTCGGCATAGTAGAGCGCGAAGTTTGCTTCTTTTTCGGCAAGTTCTAATTGGTTTTGTGAATAACTTAATAAAGCAAGGTTGCCATATTCAAATGATAGATGACGAACATCATTCTGGGTTTCATAATAAGCAATTGCCGCTTGATAAGAAGCTTTAGCAAGCGCTGGACGCTTAGTCTCCGTGTACAGCACCCCAAGGTCAGCTTGGGCCAGCGCCGCACCATATTCATCGTTTAACTCGACGAATGCGCTTAGCGCATCATGGAGCATCTCTTCCGCTTTTTCGTAAGCAGCTTGACGGATATAAACACCTGATATGTTCAAAAGGATATCAGCATGATCTTGAGCATTACCAAACTCTTGATATAACTCATCCGCTTTTAGAAAATTTTGCAATGCCAAATCGAGCGTAAAGCTATTAAAGTAGGCTAGTCCTAAGTTGCTATATAAATTCGCCACTTCTATCGGGACGTTACGTTGCTTGGCCAACGCCAATGCCCGTGAATAAAAATCTATAGCCTGCTGATAATGGCCTAGATAAAAATAGCAAATACCTTGGACTTTTACCGCATTAAAATGGTTGTCACTCAATGTATTCTGTTGCGTTAGCTGTTCTAGCTGATTAAGAAAGGTAAGTGCATCTTTGAAATGATTCTGTTGATAAGCAGACTTACCGAGGCTAAGCAAAAGATCAATTCTGCTAGCCTTTTCCAGTCCTTGCTCACCAAGTAACTCAGCTCCAAGGATCTTTTGTTGTTGCCAATCAGAGGTTTGCTTTACCTCCGCAACACGTTCAGCAAATGTAATACTGTTTAACGCAGCGTCGGCGCAAAAGGAACTTGAAAGAAACAGACAACAAACAATCACAGACCATGGCTTTTGTTGCCCCCATAATTTCATTCTTGCTCTCCGTTGCCTATCATTTAGTCTGCGTGGTAGTGTGAAGATACACCAAGACTAAAGAGCCGACAATGTTCAATCCGCTAACAGATGTTATTTTTAGATTAATTTGTCAAAATCAATCTTTAAAAGTGCACACTATTGCCGCCGCCCTGATGGAGCAACAGCAACTGCCTCGCCTTGATGAAGATGAAAATAAAAACCTCTTCAAGCGTAACTTCTTGATCATGAATGCTCTTTATCAACTTCAGCAAGAGGTATTCGCCGAAGGCCAATACCTGCATGTTGAAGCACTCAATATTTATCTGTCACCACATTCTGGTGAGCATCAATTAGCATTAGATGATCCACTCAGAAGTTACTACTTAGACTGGCAGCATTACGAAACCAGTGGTGAAGAAGTGAGTGCTCTGTTGGATAACTTTTGGCAGCACTTTGCATTCAATGGCGCTCGCCGGCAAATTGATATCAAGGCTGACGAATTAAACGCGATTAAAACACGCTGGCGACTGCCTAACAGTTATGATCGCAGGGTGTTAAGCCAATGTTGGAGAAAACTGGCTCTGACTCATCACCCAGATAAATCAGGTGATGAGGAGACTTTCAAACGCTTGATGAATGAGTATGAGATACTTAAACAGACCTTAAGCACGTAAGGCTTTATAACGCTTATTTTTAATCTTACTATTGTTAAGCTTACGTAGTGCAGGCTTTACTGCCTCGCGTTTTACCGCCACGAATGTTTGCACGTCATAAATATTGATCTTACCAATTTGCTTAAAGCTAATCCCCTCTTCACCCGTCAAACTACCTACGATATCTCCTTTGCGGAGCTTTTGCTGCTTTCCACCTTCAATCATGAGGGTCACCATGTTCGACTTGTAGGCTGGCTTTTCGAGTAGTGAATGACCCGGCAACGTGCCATGTTTTAGCTCTTGACCATATATTTCCGCTAACTGTTTTATTTTGAAGGCTTCTTTTTCTCCATAAAGAGATACTGCGATACCTTTGTGCTCACCCCGACCCGTGCGACCAACACGGTGAATATGCGTCTGCGGCTCAAGCGCCAAATGATAGTTAACCACAAGCTCAACTTCCTCAACGTCGAGCCCTCGAGCAGCAACGTCAGTGGCAACTAAAATATTGGCACTCTTATTGGCAAAAGTGAGCAATGACCACTCACGCTCACCTTGATCTAAATCGCCATGTAACTCGACACAAGCAAGTCCGGTCTGGCGTAATTCTTCGAATAGTCGCTTAGTCTCAGCTTTGGTATTACAAAAAACGATACAGCTTTGCGGCTGGTGCTGCATTAACAGCACTCTCAGTGCGTTAAAGCGCATTTTATTGTTGTCTAATTTATAAAAGGTTTGCTTAATGCTGTGGTGTGCTTGTTCTTCTTTCGCTTCAACAAACTCTGGCTCACGCATATATTGCTTAGCCAGTTTCATGATCTTGTCTGGGTAAGTCGCACTAAACATTAGTGTTTGTCGAACTTCAGGCACATACACTAAAATGCTTTCTAGCGTTTCAGTAAAGCCCATATCCAGCATCTGATCAGCTTCGTCGAATACCACAGTCTGCGTTTCAGTTAGCATGAGTGAGCCATTAAAAACATGCTCTTCAACCCGACCAGGTGTACCAACAACAATATGCGCACCATGTTGCAACGCCCGTGTTTGAGGTTCAATTGGCATTCCTCCGCAGAGTGTTTGCACTTTGACGTTATTAATTAGAGCCGCAACTTTTCTGATCTCTTGTGCGACTTGATCAGCCAACTCTCTCGTTGGACATAACACCAAAG
Source organism: Pseudoalteromonas sp. A757 (assembly GCF_004103285.1). Classification (NCBI taxonomy): domain Bacteria; kingdom Pseudomonadati; phylum Pseudomonadota; class Gammaproteobacteria; order Alteromonadales; family Pseudoalteromonadaceae; genus Pseudoalteromonas; species Pseudoalteromonas sp. A757. The sequence continues at coordinate 14,268 of NZ_QNQN01000045.1, read as the reverse complement.
CCTGAACTTCATTGCACTCGGGCTGCAGCTTATTCAGCAGCGCAAGTGAGAACACCAGTGTTTTGCCAGATCCAGTTTTCCCTTTCACGACTAAATCTTGTCCAGTCAACGCCAGTGCTAAACTCGCAGACTGTACTGCCGTTGGCACCACGTAGTTAAGATCTACAAGGCGCTGAGCAAGCGCTTGGTTTAGAGGTAATTGAGAAAATGAAGTGATCGACACAGTGCTTTCCTATTCGCTATCTTAATCGCGTATTTTATACCAAATGTGTAAATTCGCTAACCGCTTTACTCTATTATTCCAAGATAAAGCGCCCCTAGATTGTGGATGAGTTATCCTCATCGCAATACACGGACTTACATCAAAATTTATGCTTTAATCTCTCGGTAACTCCATTTTTACCAAGGATTATCATGAAGTTTAAATCACTATTGGCATTTGGTTTATTAAGCGCAGGTTTGAGTACAGCACTACAAGCCGAAGAATTTACTACACAACAATTAGAACAAGTTAAACAAGTCAGAGAAGCGGCAAGCCACAGCAACCTAAGTTGGCAACTACTAGAATCCCTCACCACAGAAGTAGGCCCACGCTTACCGGGTACCGAAAATGATAAAAAAGCGGTAGCTTGGGCACAGAAACAACTTGAGCAATTGGGATTTGACAAAGTCTGGCTTGAGGAAGCGACCTTTCCTGAATGGCGCCGCTACCATGAGTCTGCAAAAATACTGATACCGAGCGAACAACCGCTACACCTTACGGCACTCGGTAACAGCGTCAGCACACCAAAAGATGGGCTAAGTGGTGAGGTAGTTTTATTTGAAACTCTCGATGAGCTGATTGCCGCGCCAGACAATAGCTTAAAAGGTAAAATAGCTTTTATTAATTACCGCATGAACCGCGACATTGATGGTAATGGCTATGGACCGGCGGTAAGAGCTCGTAATAGCGGCGCCGTAGAAGCGGCAAAAAAAGGCGCTATCGCTTATATGATGCGCTCAGTCAGCACCAGCCATCACCGCTTCGCGCACACTGGCGGCAGTCACTATAAAGCGGGAGTGACAAAGATCCCGTCTACTGCAGTTGCGAACCCAGATGCGGATCAGCTAGCACGCCTTATCAACTCCGGTCATGCCGTTAAAGTCGCGCTAAATATTCAAACCGAGGACTTAGGTGAAGGAACCAGTTACAACGTCATCGGCGAATTCACGGGTACTGAATTTCCAGAGCAGTATGTCTTGATTGGTGGTCACTTAGACTCTTGGGATCTGGGTACTGGTGCACTCGATGATGGCGCTGGTGTTGCATTAACGATGGCAGCAGCTAAACATATTGCCGACGTAAAACGCCCTAAACGCAGTGTTCGCGTAGTCCTATTTGCAGCAGAAGAGCTGGGTCTTTGGGGCGCAAAAGCTTATTTTAAAAAGCATCAGGCAGAATTAGACCGCATTGTGGCCGCGTCAGAGTCCGACTTTGGTGCAGATGTAGTCTATGCGTTTGAGTCAAACGTAAATGCAGCTTCTTTACCAGTCGTGCGTGAGATTGCTAAACAGTTGGCACCTCTCGGTGTTACTTATATTGGTAAAAATAGCGCACATGGTGGCCCCGACTTAATTCCGCTTAAAAATACTACATCAGCGCCAATCTTCGCGTTACATCAAGATGGCACGGACTATTTTGATTATCACCACACAGCTGATGATACACTTGATAAAGTCGATCCGGCAAAGTTAAAGCAAAACACTGCAGCGTACGCCGTATTTGCCTTAATGGCTGCCGATGCTAAAACGAAAATGGCTGGGAAATAAAATCTTACATTTATGGGGACAAGTATGCTTGTCCCCTACACTCAAGTTGCCTACTTTAGACATACCCATACATGACTAATTATTAGAATATGGAAATCAAAAGCGTACTCTTTTCCTTTTACGACACAATATTCAACTTTATCAGTAAATATAAAGTTGCCGTGTCGGCACTGATTGTGGTCACTATTGCACTTTACTTTTTTAACCAACACCAACAACAAGTCGCCAGTTATAAAACGTATTTAGCGTCTCCACAAATCGACGACCTGATTATTTTTGATGCTGGTAAAAACACAGAGCAAGTCTATGAGCCCGCTTTTCAGGTATTACAAATTACTGAGCTGACAGACGAAAACATTGAAGTGAAAGAAAGTGCCTACACTTATCGTACGATGCGTAACATCACCAGAGATATACGTGTCAGCATGCTAATGACCGATCATTATTTTAAGCCACAAAGACTGACATTAGAAAAAGACAACCTATTAGACTTACTTGACGATGAAATGATTGTTTCCGTCTACAGACCCGTAGGGATCCATGTGCTGGGCGGCGTTGTTAGACAAAGGTTTAAAAAGCCGAAGCCACTGTATAACGGACCTAATATCTCAGCACAGAACCAAGAAGCAATTCGCGCTTACAGCCAAGGAGATTTTGAAGAAGCAAAAATGGGATTTGCAGCAGCGGCTAAAACCGGCAATTCGTGGGCGCAATATAACTACGCAACAATGCTACGTGACGGTGAAGGCGGTGAAAAAGACATTAAAAAAGCTATCCACTGGCTTAAACTTGCCGCAGAGCAAGGTAATTATAAAGCACAAACGGCTCTGGCTAAGTTATGCCAAGATCACCCCTGTTAACTGTGGCTTTGTTTGTGATACTGCATGGTTAAAACGTTTGCTTCAAACTCTTGTTGTGCCACGGGCTTAGAGTGAAAATAGCCTTGCGTCATATCACAGAGCAAGCTTTTTAAGAACATCGACTGCGATGGGGTTTCAACCCCTTCCGCAATCACTTTTAAATTCAACTTGTGCGCCATCAGGATTATCGCACTGACGAGCGCTTTGTCTTCTTCATCTTCAGGTAAGTCACGAATAAAGGTTCTATCAATTTTTAATTTAGAAAGCGGGAAGCGCTTGAGATAACTTAACGACGAGTACCCAGTGCCAAAATCGTCAATCGCCAATTCCACGCCCATCTCTCTTAATGCTTTTAATTGCGACAATATTTTGTCTGAGTTTTCAACCAGTACCGACTCCGTGATTTCTAATGTCAGGTGTTTTGCTTCCAGTTTGGTATCTCTAAGCACTTTTCTTACTACTTCGACCATATCTTGGCGTTTGAACTGAATACTAGAGACGTTAACCGCAATGAATAAGGGTCTACCATAGCTGTCTTGCCAAGCTTTAACTTGAGAGCAAGCATGATAAAGCACCCACTCCCCAATCGGTAAGATAAGACCCAACTCCTCGCAGACAGGGATAAACTGGTCGGGTGAAACATGGCCCAGCAATTCACTTTTCCATCGTAACAATACCTCACAGCCAACGAGGTCGCCGTTGCCAAGCTGTGAAAAAATAGGCTGGTATACCAGTGACAATTCACGATTTGATAGTGCTTTATGCAAGGCACTTTCTAAGACGCTACGCGCTTTGGCATGTTGATGCATCGCAGAGGTATAAAATTGAAAGCAGTCACGACCATGCTCCTTCGCTTTATACATTGCACTGTCTGCGTTACGTAGCAACACTTTACGATCGGTTCCATCATCTGGATAGAAAGTGATCCCCATACTACCAGAGACATAAGCTTCGTGCCCTTCCAAATGAAAAGGGTTGGCTAACGCGCGTAAAATCTTAGTCGCAACCAGCTCTAAATCACTGATAGAGCTGATATCTTGTAGCAGTAACGCAAACTCGTCCCCACCTAATCTTGCAACGGTATCAGAGCTTCGCACGCACTCATTAATACGGTTTGCAGCCTCTTTGAGTAGTAAATCACCAATATGGTGCCCAAGCGTATCATTTACTGCTTTAAAGCGGTCAAGATCGATAAAACAAATCGCAAAGCGTTCTTCTAGCTGAGCTGCTCGCTTCAATGCTAAATCAAACTTAACGTGATAATGATGGCGGTTTGCAAGGCCCGTCAAGCTATCAAAGTTGGCTTGTTGCCACATCAACTGTTCGTTGCGTTTTCTCGAGGTAATGTCGCTAAATAGCGCAACATACATATCAATTTCCCGAGCCTCATTAAACACAGCTGACACCTGCAACCAACTTGGATAGATTTCACCATTTTTGCGCTTGTTCCAAATTTCTCCTTCCCAATGGCCTCTGTTAATCAAATCATCATATAGCGTATTGAAAAATCGCTCATCATGACGCCCTGAATTCAGTAAGGCTGGTGTTTCACCTATCACTTCCTCCATACCATAGCCTGTGATCTCGCTAAACGCGCGATTTACCATTTGGATTTGATTATGCTTGTTGGAGACCAACACGCCTTCTGTGGTTGTCGCAAATACCGTGCTTGCTAAACGCTGCTCTCGCTCATTCTCAAGCTCTTCTGTGATGTCTTGAATAACATAAATGAAGCCAAGCTTAGCTTGCGTTTCACTGACTACGGGGGCACACGAAACTCGAACATTACAATAGCCAAAACGCGCATCAAGTTGGCACTCAAGCGTTCCTTCCGCTAGCAACTTTTCACTATCGAGAACATCAAATAAGGTATAAATAGATTTTGATCTTAACGCTTCTAAGCTATCAAAATCCTTTAATACAGTTCCATTCACGGCTTCAATATGGTGTGTTTCATCGGTAAACACCAAGTATGCGGTCATACAATCAAAAATAGCACTGAGTTTCGCGCCTTGAGCTTGTGCGCGCTGGTTTGAACGTCTAAGCCTTACCAACATGGTCATCAATACTGCCATAAACAGGATCAAAACAGCTATCACAGCCGTTAACAAAATGACCTGCACCATATTGGCTTGTTTGATTTTTTCAGTCTGTAGCAAGACTTGTTGTTCAAGATTTGCTTGGTAATGCCAGAGATCTTGCTGCAACTTACGCTGCTCGCTCATATCTTGGATGATGGAAAGTAACCTAGGTTTACCATCACTATTTTCAAACGGCGTCGAGTGCACACTTACCGTTTTCACGTTACCGCCCGCCGTCTGATGCTGGAAGATAAAATAATTACGGCCCTCATTTAGTGCTGCCTGGCGCTCATTAGCAACCTGTTCGGCGGTAAATAAGTTGATATCCTGTATGGCCTTTGACTCTAAAGCCGCCTCGCTGTATCCATAAAATGCGGCGGCAGCCTTATTGGCATCTAAAATTTTTCCAGACGTGGGTTCGATGATCAACATCACCGCACTGTGATTAGAAAAAGTATAATATGGTAACTCGTTAGCTGGTGCTGACATACAAAACAGCAATAGCAGCCCCCCGAGCAATTTTGACATCAACTTCAAACTCAGACCCCTCAGGATATCGTTTTATGCAACCGCGGCGACTATAGCGCAAAGGGTATGTGAGCTACATCGAAAGTCGATTTTTGCTTGTTTCATATCAAAACAACTCAACACACACATCTTTTTATAACAATTTATACACTTGCTCTGGTGCACTGACAAGCGGATAAGTTCTGAAAGTGTAGCCTATTTCGCAATAGTGTAGACGCAAAAGTGAATAACTAAACCTTTTCACCACCCCATCCGTACAGCTAGGAAAAATATGCCTAGTTGATATACTAGGCCAAACTCAACTCATAGTGCGCCGATGAAATACCAAGACTTACGAGATTTTATAACCCAGCTTGAAAAGCAAGGAGAACTTGTTCGTGTCAAGCAGCCCATTTCCACCAAACTAGAAATGACAGAAATTGCAGACCGAACGCTGCGAGCAGGTGGACCCGCTATCCTATTTGAAAACCCTGTAGGTTATGACATTCCAGTACTGGCTAACCTATTTGGCACACCAAAGCGCGTTGCAATGGGGATGGGACAAAGCGATGTCAGTGAACTAAGAGAAGTCGGCAAGTTACTCGCTTTTTTAAAAGAACCCGATCCACCGAAGGGAATTAAAGAAGCCATTGGCCAACTACCGGTATTCAAACAAGTGTTGAATATGCCTGCCAAAGAAGTGAAAAAAGCCCCATGCCAAGAAATCGTATTGAGCGGCGATGAGGTCGATCTCACTACACTACCTATTCAACATTGCTGGCCTGGTGATGCCGCACCTTTAATCACATGGGGGCTGACGGTAACCAAAGGTCCTTATAAAAAGCGTCAGAACCTAGGGATTTATCGTCAGCAGTTGTTAGGTAAAAACAAAATTATTATGCGCTGGTTATCACATCGCGGCGGCGCGCTTGATTTTCAGGAGTGGTGCAAAGAGCATCCGGGCGAACCGTATCCGGTATCTGTTGCACTTGGCGCTGATCCGGCGACGATTTTAGGTGCGGTAACTCCGGTTCCAGATACGCTAAGCGAATACGCATTTGCAGGTCTACTACGTGGTAGTAAGACGCAGGTCGTTAAATCTATCTCGAATGAACTTCAAGTACCAGCGAGTGCCGAAATCGTCTTAGAAGGATATATTCAACCGGGCGAGCTCGCGCCAGAAGGTCCATATGGCGATCATACCGGCTACTACAATGAAGTTGACGACTTTCCTGTGATGACAGTCACCCATATAACCCATCGCAAGGATCCAATTTATCACAGCACCTATACGGGCCGTCCGCCTGATGAGCCAGCTATTCTTGGTGTTGCCCTCAACGAAGTATTCGTGCCGATTTTACAAAAGCAATTTCCAGAAATCGTCGATTTTTACCTTCCACCAGAAGGCTGCTCATACCGCATGGCGGTCGTCACCATGAAAAAGCAGTATCCGGGGCATGCTAAACGCGTGATGATGGGCGTATGGTCTTTCCTTAGACAATTTATGTACACCAAGTTTGTCATTGTTTGTGATGATGATGTGAATGCTCGCGATTGGAATGATGTGATTTGGGCGATAACGACACGTATGGATCCTGCGAGAGACACCACCTTAGTTGAAAGCACGCCTATCGATTACCTCGATTTTGCTTCCCCTGTATCCGGCCTTGGTTCTAAAATGGGTATGGACGCAACCAACAAATGGCCGGGTGAGACCGACCGTGAATGGGGCGAGCCTATCGTTATGGATCCCGAGGTTAAACAACGCGTTGACGAAATTTGGGATACCCTAGGGATCACCATCAAATGACATATATCATCTAACATTGTGCACTCAGCTATGCTAGAGTGCACAGACTTTAGCCACGTGCTTAATAAAGGTAACACATGCAAGTATTAGCAGCAGAGGTTGTCTCAATTACACCTCTTACGGAATTTGTTCACAAAGTTATATTAAAACCTGAAGAAGCGGTGCAATTCGAAGCCGGCCAGTATCTGCAATTGGTACTTGGTGAAAAAGACAAACGTGCTTTCTCGATTGCCAGCAGCCCTTCAAAAACAGAGCAGTTAGAGCTACATATCGGTGCTTCTGGCGCTGACTCTTATGCCATGCAATCACTAGATCACCTACGTAACGCTTTTGATACAAAGCAAACCGTTGCATTAGAAGTTGGTCTTGGCGTATCTCAGATCCGTGTTGATCAAGCGCGTCCACTAGTTCTACTTGCCGGCGGCACTGGATTTTCTTATGTCAAATCTATGGCCGATCACTTGGCTGAAACGGGTTACGATCAACCAGTATTATTTTACTGGGGTGTAAAAGAAGAATCTGCGCTGTATGCAAAAGCGGAGATGGAAGCTTGGGCCGCCTCAAATAAACACTTCCAGTTTATTCCTGTGGTAGAAAATGCCAGTGAAACATGGAAAGGTCACCGCGGTTTCGTTCATCAGGCTGTGATGAAAGATATCGTTTCTTTAGAGCCGTACAGTATTTATATGGCTGGCCGCTTTGACATGATTGGCATCGTGCGTGATGACTTTATCAATCATGGTGCTGAGCGCGACTTTATGTACGCCGACGCTTTTGCGTTTATTAAGTAACCTGAGCTGCGGATAATTAATGCCTTTCTAGCAGCCAGTTTTAGCGCTAACTGCGTTGAATTCACTTCCAATAGCCAGCTATTGGTGCGTAAATTCGCCTTGCCTACAGGATGTAGGTACCTTAGCGAGAGCAGGACGCGGAAGCGGTGTTTTCCCTAAAACTCTCTGGCTAGACAAGGAAAAACTAAGTTATGCTTTAAAAACAATGAGTTGGAACATTCCTTATCCAAACCTCAGGTTAAGTAACTTAAGCCAAGTTATTTAATAGCAATTTATCCAATGTGTGGCTGGCCTTTAGTCACACATTGAAAAAATAGAATAAACCAATCAAAACAATTCATTTTACCAAAAACCACTCGCCCGCTATTCTCTTAGTACACACAAATACCGCGAGAAGTATGATGAGTAAACTCTATGTTCGTGACATTATGTCACCCGATTTTCCAACACTAACCGCTAACACTGAACTCACTGATGCTATTAGTTTGCTGCAAAAGCATCATTTAATTGGTGCGCCAGTGGTAGATGCAAAGCGTCATCTTGTTGGATTTATTTCAGAGCAGCAGCTGCTCAAGCCTTTGCTTAATTCCAGCTACTTTTGCGACGGTAAAGTACAGGTAGGAGATTTACTGGCGACGCCAGCCCTGAGTGTTGAAGCTGCAACAACCGTTGTCGACCTCGCACAGAGAATGCAGCAAAATAGTCCTAAGGTTTTTCCCGTCATAAACGAAGGTAAAGTCATAGGAATTGTGACACGCAGCCAAGTCGTTGCGGCGCTAAAAGAGAGTTATCTTAGCTGTGCGGGATAATCCCACACAGCTAGTTCAATTTAGGCTTTCTTTGCAAGTAAGGCTTTTTTATCGGCCTCACTTAAAAAAGCAATCTCAACTGCATTGCGCTGCGCTTTATGGATATCACTCAAGTCTAGACCTGCCGCCGCAGCTGCATGGCTATACTCGTTATCTAGCTCAATACCTTGAACCGCAGGATCATCGGTATTGATGGTTGCCAATACGCCATGATCTAAAAATGCTTTCAATGGATGCGTAGTTAAACTTTCGACGGTGCTTGTTTGGATGTTACTGGTTAAACAAGACTCGATCCCGATACGATTATCACGTAAATAGTCCATTAAAGCCGGGTCATGGATTGCTTTAACTCCGTGACCAATACGTGTTGCACCAAGCTCTTTAATGGCTTGCCAGATGCTTACCGCGCCCTCAGCTTCGCCAGCATGTACCGTCACACCAAGGTAAGCATCGCGAACCTGCTTATAATGTTCAATAAACAGCTCGCCCGGGAAGCCCAGCTCGTCACCCGCGAGGTCAATCGCAACTAACTGCTCCTTAAAGGCAAGTAGCGCATCTAGCTCATATTGGCATTTCTCAACACCAAATGTGCGTGACATAATCCCGATCAGGTTAACCTGAATGTCTTGACCCTTGACTGCACTTTGTACACCGTCGACTACGGCTTCAACAACGCCCTGCGGGTGTAGATTATGGGTTTTTGCCATGTAGTAAGGGCTAAACCTTAGCTCAGTGTAATCAATACCCTGCGCAACTGCGTCAGCAACATTTTCAATCGCAATACGACGACAAGCATCGTAGTCACCCAGTACCTTTACGCCCCAATCTAGCTTTTCAAGAAACGCCATTAGGTTGGGTGCATTGTCCAACACTTGAACATGCGGGCGTAGACCTTCAAGATCCGTTGCAGGTAAATCCATATTAAACTGCTGGCCAAGTTCTAAAATCGTTGTAGCACGAACGTTACCATCTAAGTGGCGATGTAAATCTAATAGTGGAAGTGTGTTATTGATCATAAGAGACTCGATTTGCAGTTAAAATTTTTGGGATCATACGCACCTAAACTGAGATAGCAAGGACATATGTCAGAATTGAGTATAGCTAACTTTAATGCAAAAAAGCCTGCACATTGCTGCACAGGCTTTTCTTTACGACTTTGCGATTAAATACGCTTTCTCGTAGGTATGTATTTTTTCGTAGGCGAGCTGAGCTTGCTTACTCCAGCGCGCTTCCCAAGGGTTTGCGCTTAAGGAGTCAAAGATCTTCGCAGCAAGCTCATAATCCCCCTCAGCATTGCAAAGGCAAGCCAATGCAAACAGCAGCTCCTTGTCCTCTGGATGTTTTTTCAATTGCTGCTGCAGTGCTAACTTAAGCTCATTACTACTTTGCGTACTGTGTTGCAAGTAATCCGATAACTGATTATATTGACCTTGTTTGAGCAGCTTCTTGAGCTCACCTAACACTTCAGTTATGCGCCCCTGTTGCAGCTTCACCTTATTAAGAGCTGGTATTGCATGCGCTTTTACTGCCTTAGGTAGCGTATTAAACAAAGTATCTGCTTGCTCTGGGGCTATCACAAACATGCGCTCGAACACACTCTGCCACTGCGTATCACTCCAGTTAAGCTTTTTGTGCCACTTCGCGATTTGTGCTGTAGCCTGCTCGGGTTGTTTAGCCTGTAGGCAAGCTAAAATGTAACCGCTAAGCACCGCTGAAGTTGGTTTAGCTGCAGACATTTTGTCATCAAGTAAAGCCAATGCCTGTTCACTATTATTTGCTTCCAACCACAACGCCGCGAGTTGCCCTTGGTTGTCATCCGATATTGCTTCTAGCTCCGTATTCGCTTTGACAACATCTCCTTGCTTTAACGCCGCTTTGGCTGCGATGGCACGCACATAGTCTTGGCGTTCATCCGGCTGCGGAGTTTTCGTCAACAAGGTTGCAGCCTGCTCCACTTCGCCATTAATAAATAGCCACAAACTTTCGTTCCATGCTTGTTGCGCTTTTAGCTTACGCTTTCTGGAAAAGTGGCCTTTCGTATTGACTAGACGATGCCACGACCAACGCACTATCTTAGCCAACAACACTAAAGCGGTGATGGCGAGTAATAACAAGATAGTGAAAGACACTATACTGCCTTCAATCGTGGTTTGATTGAAAGAGATCAACACATAGCCTTTCTCATCTATGAGTAAATGACTGGCGGCTAGCGCGATAAAAATAAGCGCGAAGGTGATGATTTTTGCCATCATTTTAGCCACCCTTTTACTGCTGCTGGGGTGGCAAGTTCAATCGACTCTTGGCGCTGAACTTCACTGCGGCTCAGCTTGTTTAAAGCCTGCAGCATCGCGCTCACAGGCGCTTGTTGCGTATCAAAGTAACGTGCCAACGTGTCGGCTGCACTATCAAGCGCACTGAAGTAAATGCTTGCTTGCTGATCTACTAATGCGGTTTGTGCTTGGGTTAGATAAGCACGCAGTTGCGTGCGTATAAGCAGCTGCTCGTTTTTATCTAGCAGTGGATCTATCACCACTTCATCATGGTGACGTATGGTAATAAAGTCATCAACCAACCCCTGCCAAGAGCGCTTTAAGTTCGCTTGCCAATCATCAACCTGTTGCGATAGCGCAGCATCTTCACTCGCAGTCTTTTGCGGAATTTGTTTGGTTTTTATCGTTAGCGTATCAACTTGAGACAATAAACCATGAAGTTCAAAATAAAGTGACTCAGTTTGTGGCTTAGGCAAGGCCTTCAAAGCCGCAATATCTTTAGCAATCGCCTGCTTAACAGCAGCCGTGTTTGACTCAGACTCTAGGCTCTCTTGCAAGCGCTGCAGAATAGCGATTGCGCCGAGATAATCTTGCTCTGCCGCAACCTTAAATGCAGCAAGGCGCTGTAAATACAAGGCCTCAGAGGCCACGGCACCGCTTACTTGCTGCTGCGCCTTGGCAAGCGTCTGCGTTAGCTGAGTTTCCACATGCTGTTGCTGCTCAGCCAATCGCTTTGCGACATTGTCTTGTAGCGAATCCAGCACATTTTCTACTCGCTGAAGTTGCGATTTAGCGCCACTCAGCTGGGTGTTTAATAGCTGATTTTCAGCGTTAATCGCTTGGTTAGCTAGCAACGCTTGTTGCAACTGTTGTTGCTGTTGCAAATAGACATAGCCAGCACCAGCACCACTGCCAAGCGCCACTAATAATGCAATGAGCGCAACCTTACTCACACCAGCCTTAGCGTGATGTGGCGTTACTGTTTGCTCTGCTGCTTTTAAAGCTTGCTGAGTATTTGTATTCTTTGTTTGCGATTCAGACTGAGTCATTTTGCGCCCTTGCTGCTTGGTATAGTCGATGATACTCCCTGCGATGGCACGATTATCAGGGCCATGACATACCACAATTTGAGACTGTTCGATGTTATAGGATTGCTGTACATGCTCAGCAATACGTTGACTCACAACAAAGAAAGTGCGCTGAGCCAACCAATCTTTACTTGCTGACGACTGCGTATTAAAAATCGCATCCGCTGCACTATTACTGGTAATGACTATACCTTCAATCTGCTGGCTTCGCCAGTGGTCTAACCAGCCATCTGCATTGTCTTTTACGGCAACACGTTCATAAACCACCAAACTGTCAAGGATGGCCCCCCGCGCTTTTAAAGTTTGCGCAATAACGGGACGCCCGCCTTTCCCTTTGACCAACAATACACGCTTGCCCTCAACAGAGGACAGCTGCGGGAGTGCAAGCAAGCCTTCGGAATCAGGTTGTTTAGGGTATTTAGCCTTGATATTTAGGGTCTGCTGGATAGCATCGGCCGTGCCTTCGCCAACAGCAAAAGCTGCACAATGCCCGGCTAATGGTACTTCTAACTGGTGAAAGTATCGCACCGCATCCGGCGAGACAAAAATAGCTAACTCGGCTTCGTTTATCATTGCTTTAGCAGTGTCACTCACCGCCACTTCGTTAAGCTGCAATACTGGGCAAATTACTGAACTAATTTGCTGCTGTGTCAGTAACTCAGATAAAGGTTCTGATTTGCCAACGGGTCGAGTTAGCACAACTTTCATTTAAGCGTCCCTATAAACCTCAGCAAGAATTTTATCTGCACCTTGCGCAAGTAAAGATTCTGCCAATTGAATTCCAAGTTGCTCAGCCTCTGCAACCGTACCTGAGCATTCGCCGCGCAAGATTTCACTGCCATCGACAGCCCCCACTAAGCCGCGCAAGTGCACCTGATCGCCCGAGACTTCTGCGTAAGCACCGATTGGAACCTGACATCCTCCTTCCAAACGGCGGTTCATTGCTCGCTCGGCAAGTACACGAATGCGTGTATCAGTGTGCTCCAGTGGTGCGAGGAATGCTTTAGTTTGAGCATCATCGCTACGACATTCAATGCCGACAGCGCCTTGGCCATTGGCCGGTAATGATTCTTCAGGCTCAATATAACTTGCGATTCTATCAGCCATTTCTAGACGGATAAGTCCCGCCGCGGCCAAAATAATAGCATCAAATTCACCCGCATCGAGCTTAGCTAGGCGAGTATTCACGTTACCACGTAAATCCTTAATAACTAAGTCCGGACGAGCTGCTCGAATTTGACATTGGCGACGTAGGCTTGAGGTGCCAACTACAGCGCCCTCTGGCAACTCTGCAAGTGAGGTATAAGTATTAGACACAAACGCGTCTCTTGGGTCTTCACGTTCACAAATAGTATGCAGCTCGAGTCCCTCTGGGAAATCAACCGGTACATCTTTCATTGAATGCACCGCAATATCTGCGCGCCCTTCTAACATGGCCTGCTCAAGCTCTTTGACGAACAACCCTTTACCACCAATTTTTGCCAATGGCGTATCTAAGATTTTGTCGCCTTTCGTCGACATCGGCACAAGCTCTACTTTTAGATTCGCATGGTGTTTTTCAAGCTCTGCCTTCACAAATTCGGCTTGCCATAGCGCCAAAGCACTTTTGCGCGTTGCAATACGTAATATGGAAACTTGTTCTGTCATGATTTGCCTTTCATTTATTGCAGCGTTATTGCCGCTGCAAAGAGTTAACTATGTGGTGATGGCAGTCAGTCGCGTGCTGCCATACACGATACTGCGAGTAAGATTATTGCTGACTATTATCCACAATGCGGAACGTCTTTTGGGCAAGCAGTTGTCCTGACTGCGTCACCACCTCAACACGCCAATCCCCGGTCTGACTCGGCATGACGTTCTTACTTGAATAAGTACGATAGCGCGCAGCTTGGATCGGCAGCTCCACTTCTGCCATCAACTCGTCTTGATGAAACCACAGGTGCGACACTACTTGATCTTTAAGCGCGTGTACTTCGGTGAAAAAGTAAAGCTTGTCACTAAACTGAGTGGTCGCGATCACATCTTTCAACACGTTCGTTGGTTCGCGGTCATCAATCATAGTAGTGAGTACAGCGCGGCTGATAAATTGCGTGTCGATTTTTGCCCCTAGCGCGACACTGGCTATGCGCGCTTCAGCATCAAATTGATTTTTAGCTTCAGCCCTTGTTTCTGTTTCTGTTTCTGTTTCTGTTTCTGTTTCTGTTTCTGTTTCTGTTTCTGTTTCTGTTTCTGTTTCTGTTTCT
>NZ_QNQN01000046.1:0-30296 GCF_004103285.1 Pseudoalteromonas sp. A757 | reverse complement strand
TGGAGTATCGCCAAGCGGTAAGGCAGCGGGTTTTGATCCCGCCATTCCCAGGTTCAAATCCTGGTACTCCAGCCATCTCTTCTTGAGATGATAGCTACAAATAGAATATCTACTGTGCGGAAGTGGCGGAATTGGTAGACGCGCTGGATTTAGGTTCCAGTATCTTCGGATGTGAGAGTTCAAGTCTCTCTTTCCGCACCATTTAGTAACAATCTCTTTCCTATCTATTCATTCCTAGCTCATTTTCCTAATGTTACTTTTAAACTTTCTTCATGTTAGGAAAGAAAGTGCTAAAGTCTTTATTTCTTTTATTCTCATTAATTATTTTCAGTATACCTAGCTTTGTAGAAGCAAGGGCTAGCTCAATTTGCTCTCCATCACACATAGAAATCGCACTCAAGCACTTTAGCTACTGTCAGCCCTCAGAGCAGGCAAATAAAGTTTCATTCCAAACTTTTACTAACGATACCTACTCAGTTGTGATTAACGACAACTCTTCTGAACTAACGTTAAGCTGGATAACTGACGCTACCGCACTTGCTGGTCTGCCGAACAAGTATGATTTAACACCTCTTGAGTTTATGACACGAGCTTTCAATGGCACCTTTGATATACAGAGTGAAGACATGCAGAAAGTCAGTGCTGAGCTTGGCGTTATAGACGAAGCAAATGTATTTACCGCTACTCACGGAGCAAAACATATTTTTTCTTCTATCAGACCTTCAGGAGTTCAAACTGCTTACATTTTGCAGCCCAACAGTGATTGGTTATTAAGGCTAGATGGCAAATTTGATATTAATACATTGATGTATGTCGTCGATAAGCTAACACTGATGAGATAATCTCGGCACTAAATAATGAAGCGTGCAGTAATACCAATTTATCCTAATACTTGCTCCTTCAAAAAGATCACTTAATTAAGTAAATTGGTGTAACACGCTCAGTGTAGAGAACAAAGATTAAAAACCAACACCTCCCATGGCGTGCTTAAGCACTTCTTTCTTTAACGGCCCAGCTTTATTCGCCACATTCAGAGCCAGATTTCTCAAATGCTTTAACGGTGTTACTTGATTCGAAAAGCCAAAATAACACGCATCCATCATACTCATCATCAAGAGGTTGTCTTTTCTACGCTTTGACTCGTAATGATGTAGTGCGCTGCTGTCACCAATATCTTCTTTTGACTCAATCGCTTCAGCAAGCGCCGCAACGTCTTTAAAACCAAGGTTTACTCCCTGCCCTGCTAATGGATTAATGGTATGGGCTGCATCTCCTACTAATACCACTCGTTCGCTCACGTACTGGTTGGCATGCTGCCTTGCTAAAGGAAAAACCGCTACTTCTTCAATCTCAAAGTCACCAGGTAGCTCAAAAAATGCAGCTTTTACTTCTTGCTTTAGCGCCTGCTTATCTAGCTGCTTAAGTAAGTTGAGCTTATTGCCGTTGTCATACCAAATCAGATTGGCATACGGATACTGCATAGGTAAAAAGGCAATGGGACCTGATGGCTTAAATTGCTGCCATGTTTTTTCTTGTTGCGGTGCGTCGAGTTTAATCAGCAGCCCCATACAATGTTGCTCATATTGCCAGCCTGTCACGCCTATACCACTCATTTGTCTGACGATGGAGCGACCCCCATCAGCTGCAATTAATAAATCGGCGGTAAAAGATGCAGCTTGATACTCAATCGTCACAGAATCATCATTATGAATAATGCGCTTTGGGATCCCCTCAGGTGAAACCACCTTGATATCAAATTCCTCGAACTGCTGCCACAAAGCAGCTTGAATGAGGTTATTCTCAATTAAGTGGCCTAAGTGCGAGGCGCTTAGCGCTTCACAATCAAATACTAATTGTCCTGGCTTATCCTCATAGGCTTCTAGCTGCTTGTAAACCGCGGCTCTGGTGTTTCTTAACACAGGCATAGCACCGAGCTCATCTAGTAACTGCTCGGAAAAGCGATTGATTGCAGAAACGCGAATATCTACCTTATCACTTGAGAGTATTGCACCTGGTGAGATGGGAGAATGTTCAATAATGGTTACATCAACACCTTGCTTCGCTAGCTTAACGGCACACGCCGCACCAACCATGCCACCACCGACTATCAGAGCCTTGTTTTTCATGCCATATTCCACTTAATTGAGTCTGTACGCATTGTAACGCATATAAAAACAGATGTTTGCTTAAAACACTCTGTATTGATCCACATTTTGAAAGTTAAAATCTATACTTGGCTAGACAAGATAGGTCATATAAAATACGCGTCCTTTAGGCATAATGATATCAATTCAGCATCGCCTGCACGAGAAACGCGTAGTGCTAAACACCGAGTTGTAAACGAGGCAATATTTAAATGAGTAAAAAACTGCATATTAAAACCTGGGGTTGTCAGATGAACGAGTACGACTCCCAGAAAATGGCGGATCTTTTGGATTCAACAAATGGCTATCAGCTTACAGAAGAAGCTGAGCAAGCTGATGTGATCCTACTCAATACTTGCTCGATTCGTGAGAAAGCACAGGAAAAAGTATTCCACCAACTTGGTCGTTGGAAACTACTAAAAGACACAAACCCTGATCTTGTTATTGGTGTTGGTGGCTGCGTAGCATCACAAGAAGGCGACACCATTCGTCAGCGTGCGCCATTTGTTGATATCGTGTTTGGACCACAAACATTGCACCGTCTACCAGAGATGATCAAACAGGTGCAAAGCAAAGAAGGCTCCGTTGTCGATATTTCATTCCCTGAAATCGAAAAGTTTGACCGTTTGCCAGAGCCAAAGGCTGAAGGCCCGAGTGCATTTGTTTCGATTATGGAAGGTTGCTCTAAGTACTGTACTTTCTGTGTTGTACCCTACACGCGTGGTGAAGAAGTAAGCCGACCTTTAGATGATGTGATCCTTGAAGTTGCTCAGCTTGCGGAGCAAGGTGTGCGTGAAGTGAACTTGCTTGGCCAGAACGTAAATGCTTACCGTGGTGAAATGCACGATGGTGAAATTTGTTACTTCTCTGACTTAATTCGCTACGTTGCAGCAATTGACGGTATTGACCGTATTCGTTATACAACATCTCACCCTGTTGAATTTACACCAGATATCATTGAAGCCTATGCGGATGTGCCAGAGCTTGTTGACCATTTACACCTACCAGTGCAAAGTGGTTCAGACCGTATTCTAAACCTAATGAAACGCGGTCATACTGCGCTTGAGTACAAATCAACAATCCGCAAGCTACGTAAGATCCGTCCTAACCTAAGCATGTCTTCAGATTTCATCATTGGCTTCCCAGGCGAATCAAACGCAGACTTTGAAGCAACGATGAACCTGATTAATGATATCGGTTTTGATATGAGCTTTAGTTTCATCTACTCAGCGCGACCTGGCACGCCAGCAGCAGACTTACCTGATGATGTTGCAGAATCAGAAAAGAAAGAGCGTCTATACATCCTACAGAACCGTATCAACCAAATGGCGCAGGATATTAGCCGCAAGATGCACGATACCGAGCAGCGTATTTTGGTTGAGGGCCCATCGAAGAAAAACCCAATGGAACTGCGTGGAAGAACTGAAAATAACCGCGTTGTAAACTTCGAAGGTCCACACTCAGTGATCGGCCAATTCGTCGACGTACGTATTACTGAGGCGTTACCAAACTCGTTACGTGGTGAGCTTATCCGTACTGAAGCAGAAATGGATTTACGTCGTGACGTAAAACCGTCGGATATCTTAAATAAAGCCCCACAAGAACCTGAAATTAATGAATTAGGTGTTGGTACTTTTACCCCCTAGCATTTTTAAATTGTGCGCTAGCTTCGGCTAGCGTCGTTTTTATAGGAAGACATTTTGAGTAATCAGATAAAGAATATAGAAATTTACTTAGAACCCGCAGATAATCACCGCCTTTCTTCACTATGTGGTCCGTTCGACGAAAATCTAAAACAAATAGAACGTCGCCTTGGAGTTGAAATCGCGCACCGTGACAATTGGTTTAAAGTGACCGGACAAGCGGTAACGGCAAAAGCAGCTGTGGATATTCTAAAATCTCTATATGTTGATACTCAGCCTGTGAAAGGAAAAATGACAGAAATTGAACCGGATCAGGTTCATCTGGCCATCACAGAAGCGAACGTACTCGAACAAGACGCCCCAACCGTATGGGACAAAGAAGTCTATATTAAGACTCGTCGCGGTGTGGTTAAGCCTCGTAACCCAAATCAGAGCCAATATGTTGCTAATATCTTAACTCACGATATTACCTTTGGTGTTGGTCCTGCTGGTACTGGTAAAACCTATCTTGCTGTTGCAGCAGCGGTTGATGCGCTAGAACGCCAAGAGATCCGTCGCATCCTCCTCACTCGTCCAGCGGTTGAAGCTGGTGAAAAACTGGGTTTCTTACCGGGTGATTTAACACAAAAAATCGACCCTTACCTTCGTCCTCTTTATGATGCCCTATTCGAGATGCTTGGTTTTGAAAAAGTTGAGCGCTTAATCGAAAAAAATGTCATCGAGGTTGCACCTTTGGCATATATGCGTGGTCGAACACTCAATGACGCGTTTATTATCTTGGACGAGAGCCAAAATACCACGACTGAACAAATGAAGATGTTCCTAACGCGGATTGGCTTTAATTCAAAAGCGGTGATCACCGGTGATATCACGCAAATCGATTTGCCTCGCGGTGCGCGCTCTGGACTTCGCCATGCGATAGATGTGCTCAATGATGTAGAAGAAATTTCATTTAACTTCTTTAAATCTCACGATGTAGTTAGACACCCAGTGGTTGCTCGTATCGTCGAAGCATACGAGAAGAAAGAAGAACAAGAGCGTCTTGCTAAAGCTGAAAAGCATCAAGCGAAACAGCAACCTTCTGAGGAATAAACCATGGACTTAATGCTAGATTTGCAATTGGCTTGTGAATTTGACAAGTTGCCTTCCGAAGCACAATTCCAATTATGGGCAGAACATGCATTAACGCAATTTCGCGAAGAAGCAGAATTAACTATTCGCATCGCTGACGAGCACGAAAGCCAAGAGCTCAATAGCCAGTACAGAGGCAAAGACAAGCCAACCAATGTGTTGTCTTTCCCATTTGATGCGCCACCGGGAATTGAGTTGCCACTTATTGGTGATTTAGTTATCTGTCCCCAAGTGGTATACCAAGAATCCATAGAGCAAGAAAAGACCTTTCATGACCACTTCGCCCATATGGTTATCCATGGTTGCTTGCATTTACTTGGATTTGACCATATAAATGAACAAGACGCGGTAGAAATGGAAACAATAGAGAAGCAAATTCTTGCTTCTTTGAATATCGCAGATCCTTACAGAGACGATTGTTAAATTAACGGAGCAGACACAACTAATGAGCGACGATAACTCGCAAAGTAGTCAGGGTTCTTCTAGCAAGACCTGGCTGGGACGCATCACACAGATGCTGCAAGGGGAACCCCAAAATAAAGAAGAACTGGCTGAAGTCATCGCTGATGCGCAAGAGCGCCAGCTGATTGACCCAGAAACCAAAGACATGATGGAAGGTGTACTCAGCGTTTCAGAGCTGAAAGTTCGTGACATCATGATCCCACGTTCGCAAATGATTACACTTGATGTAGATGAGCCGCTCAGTGCTCAACTCCCTATGATGGTAGAATCTTCACACTCGCGTTTTCCTGTGATTTGTGAAGACAAAGACCATGTAGAAGGCATCTTACTTGCCAAAGATCTCTTACCTTTGATTTTGCGTGAAGAGAGCGATTTGCCAAGTATCCGCGAATACCTTCGTCCCGCAGTGGTCGTGCCTGAAAGTAAGCGTGTCGATACTCTGCTCAACGAATTCCGTCAAAAACGTTACCATATGGCCATCGTGATTGATGAATATGGCGGTGTGTCTGGACTGGTTACTATCGAAGATATTCTCGAAACCATTGTTGGTGAAATCGAAGATGAACATGATGACGACGAAGAACAACAAGATATTCGTCAGCTATCCAAACATGTTTATACCGTGCAAGCACTCACGCCGTTGGATGAATTTAACGAATTCTTCAAAACCAGCTACGACACCCAAGAAGCAGATACCATTGGTGGTATCATTCTTCATGCATTTGGCCACATGCCAAGCCGCGGTGAAACCATAGACATAGATCCCCTTCAGTTTAAGGTAACTAACTCCGATAACCGGAGGATCTTACAAATTCAAGTAAGTGTACCTAAATCTGAACATGTTGAAGACTCTAGTATCTAACCTGAGTAATCTCGCAAAAGATAAGTTTGCATGGCTGGCACTCATTTCTGGCTGTGCACTTACTTTTGCTTATTCCCCTTTTGGTTTTTGGCCTATCGCTTTTGTTAGCTTGATTATAGCGGCTTGGCTTACCGATAAACCTACCCCAAAGCTCGCGGCCAAATATGGCTTTTTATTTGGCTTTGGCTGGTTTGCACTTGGCATAAGCTGGGTGCATGTCTCTATCGCTGAATTTGGTGGTTTACCCTTACCTGTCTCGGTGCTGTTGATGGCATTGCTATGTGCTTATCTTGCCATCTACCCGGCATTGGCATTTGCTTTTGCCAGCTACTTTTCTCGCACACCATGGCAACGGGTGCTGGCACTTGTTGCGGGTTTTGCCATTACAGAATGGCTGCGAGGTCACATGCTCACAGGCTTCCCTTGGCTTAGTTTTGGTTACACGTTAACTGACTCGCCATTGAGCAGCTTAGCCCCTTGGATCGGTGAATTTGGCTTAACATTACTAGTTATTTTAGCGACAACAAGCCTTTACTATCTACTTAAACAACGTGCGATTTATCTCGCTATAGCCTGCTTTGCTGGCATTGCAGGTCTATACAGTGTGCCAGTCATTCAAGGTCCATTGAAATACTCGGGAGATGAAATCACCACTTTGCTTGTACAAGGTAATATCAAGCAGAGTCTTCGCTGGGAGCCTGAGCAGTTTTGGCCGACCATGTCTAAATACCGAGATATGACTAGACCTAACTGGCAAGGCGTTGATTTAGTGGTGTGGCCGGAAGCTGCTATTCCTGAATTTGAAGATATAGCCTACCCATTTTTAGAAGGGCTGGACAAAGCCGCCGCGTTTAATGGCACAGCGCTGATAACGGGCATTCCCGATTATCAGTTTGATACCAGAACCGCGTACAACACGCTGATCACGCTTGGTAAAAAAGAAAAAGAAGACAGCGAAGGGCAATATCACTATCTGCACAAAAACCGCTACCAGAAGCACCAATTGTTGCCTATTGGTGAGTTTGTACCGTTCGAAAACCTATTGCGCCCTATAGCGCCTCTTTTTAACTTAGCGATGTCGTCATTTACTCGAGGTGATGCGGTACAACCAAACCTACTTGCGAACGGTTTGCATGTGTTACCCGCTATTTGCTACGAAATCGCGTTTAGCGAGCTTGTCAGAGGTAACTTTACCTCTGAGTCAGATATTCTTTTTACTGTGAGTAACGACGCCTGGTTTGGAGATTCCCACGGCCCGCATCAGCATATGCAGATCGCTCGGATGCGTGCCTTAGAATTACAGCGCCCATTAATTCGAGTAACGAATAATGGTATCACTGGTGTTTACGATCCACTTAGCAAAGTTCAGCATGCCATTCCACAATTCGAAGCCAATATACTGAAAAGTGATGTAAAACTCATTAGTGGAGTGAGCTGGTATGCAGAGCATGGTAATCGCCCCGTCTGGTTTATTGTCGCTTTTATTATGCTGATACTCACCGCTGCAAAGGTAAAGCCCATAGTGCTTAAGCGATTTGAACGCAACTTTTTGTAGTTGCGGTGATGTACCTATCGCGATGTGAAATCGCTCCTACACTCGATATATAGCCTCTGGTGGGAGCCGCTTCACGCGACGAGCTTTTGTGCCGTATCGCGATGTAAAATCGCTCCTACACGCAATATAATATCTGGTAGGAGCCGCTTCACGCGGCGAGCTTTTGTGCCGTATCGCGATGTAAAATCGCTCCTACACTCAATATATAATCTCTGGTAGAAGCCGCTTTATGCGGCGAGCTTTTATCATATCGCGATGTGAAATCGCTGCTACACTCGATATATAACCTCTGGTGGGAAGCGGCTTTATGCGGCGAGCTTTTATACCATATCGCGATGCAAAATCGCTCGACACGCGATATATAACCTCTGCCGGGAGCCGCTTCACGCGGCGAGCTTTTGTGCCGTATCGCGATGTGAAATCGCTCCGACACGCAATATAATATCTGGTGGGAGCCGCTTTACGCGGCGAGCTTTTACTATATCACAATGTGAAATCGCACCGAGTATATGACCTCAGGTTAAGAGCAGGTTTTTGTTATTACTCACAAGGTAGAATCACACTCACTTTCAGGCCACCTAAATCGCTGTGTGCAACTGTAATACTGCCGCCATGCAATTCAACCAACTTTTGACAGATTGATAAACCTAAGCCAGAACCACCAAGGTCTCGGCTTCGAGACTTGTCGCACCGGAACAAACGTTCAAACAACCGGCCCAACGCTTCATCGTCCACACCGGGGCTCGAATCTTCAATAACACATTGAATACGGTTGTGCTGATTTTGATAGCGAATTTCCACAAAGACTTCTCCAGGCTTGTCGGTATAATTCACACTATTACGAGCTAAATTATTGAATATCTGAGCGAACCTAGTCACATCAATGTCGATCTCCAGCGTATCAGGGAGTTCAATATTGGCATTAAAATCAAGTCCTTCATCTGTCACGAAGTCATCAATATCTTCAACAAGGCCAATAAATGTGTGCTTGGCATTTACGCGCTCTAACGCTAAGTTTAGGCTGCCAGTATCCGCCTGCGCGAGTTCATAGATGTCTTTAATTAAGGTATTAAGTGTATCGAGACGGCGGTTAAGCACCTTGTAGCTCTGCTGCGGATTTTCCACCAAATTATGTTCCAGAGATTCAATATGCAACTTAAGTACGGTAAGCGGTGTTCTCAATTCATGAGAAATATCTGCCAGCAATTGCTGTTTTAAGTCTAAAGTTTTATTAAGTAGCTGCTTCTCGAGCTCCAGTGCGCGGCGTTTGTTTCTCGCAAGTAATAAAAATGCGCTCAACAGAATGACCAACACTCCTACCACAGCAGCTGTTACTATTTGTTGTACACGCTGCTCAGCCTGCTCCATATCACGCTGTGTTTTCAAGCTTTGTAGTTCATACTGATTCTTCTGGTATTCAGTGTCCAGCTGATACGCCAAAGCTTTTTGACTGGCTTCTTTTTCAAGCTGAGAAACCTTGGACTCCGCGTACTGTAGGTGATAATTAAGCGCAGTTTCAAAGTCGCCTTTTGCGCTATATGCGTCCTTTAATACACGTAATGCTGTTTCCTTGAGGCCAAGGTAGACCTCATCTTGAGCAATAATTTGCTCCATACTTTGAATGAAGAAATCAGCTCGCTCTGGTAAAACAATTTGTGCGTAAGTTGTCATCGTCTCTTGATAAAGCACTTTGCTTTGTATCGGATCGATTAACTCAAGTGCCTCTTCAACATATGCTCTTGCTTCAACTTTTTGATCTTCCCTCAATTTAAGCTCAGCTAAATTACTCAGCGCCCAACCTTGATTTCTAATATGTCCGTGTTCCTCAAATATCGTGAACGCCTTTTTAAAGGACGCCTCGGCACTGCTATAT
The DNA here is from genome assembly GCF_004103285.1 of Pseudoalteromonas sp. A757. NCBI lineage: Bacteria > Pseudomonadati > Pseudomonadota > Gammaproteobacteria > Alteromonadales > Pseudoalteromonadaceae > Pseudoalteromonas > Pseudoalteromonas sp. A757. Next base: position 20,626 of record NZ_QNQN01000046.1, on the reverse strand, counting down.
TGGGCTAGTTTTTTTTGCTCTCGGCCAATGCGGATCAAAGTATAGGCTGAGTAAACCACATTACCCGCTTTAACGTCATAGTCATAAGCGGTTTGGTAGGCTTCAAGCGACTTCTCATGGTCACCGATGACCTGATGAGCGCCTCCTAAGTTGTAGTAAACTTGTCCGAGTAATACTGTATTTTCCTGCTCTTGGCTTTTCAGTACCGCAATTGATCGCTGTAATAATTCAAGTGCCTTATCTGGTAACGAAAGATCAGAATAAACATCTGCCAACTGAGTGTTCGCAGACACCTGTAAGTCTGGAAATTCATACTTTTTTGCCACTTCTATAGAGAGCTCGTAACTCTCTATAGAATCTTTATAACTACCATTGTTTTTGTACGCAGCGGCCCGAAAGCGATAGGCGTGACTTAACAGCCGATACATATCAAGCTCAGATAGCTGCGATACGGCTAAGTTTAAGTAACTAATCGCGTCGCTAAATTTCCCCTCTTTGAGCATCAAATCTCCATACGTTAAGGAGTATTTAGCTTCATAGTCAGGCAAATGATGTGTGAGTAACACTTGCTTAAAACGCTCAGCCCATTTATGTGCCTGTTCGAGCTGAAAAGCATTTTTGAGTGCTACCGTAGTTTTATGGTGAACATCTGCAATTTCTTCTGGCGTTAAATCCGACTCTAATACTTGGTCAACGTTTTGAAGCGCATTATTTCGCGTTTCTTGCTGCTCTATCTCTTTGATAAAAGCGTCATATAACCGTTCATTGGCGCAAATAAAGGGGCTAAAAAGCAAAAAGAAACTAAGCAGCAGTATTTTATAAACCAACACGGTACCGTCCTTTTATTTTAGTTATTATTGACTACAAAAAAGCGAGGAATATACCTCGCTTTTATTTTCTATTTTTACTATTTAAAACCAGTAAGGTTCACTAAGCATAGAAGACTGTCGACTTTGCTCCATGGCACTTATCAAAAAGTCAGATTTTTGCTTGAGCCATGCCTGCACTTCCTGTAATTCGTCTGCATTTTGGTTTTGGCAAAGCTGATATAAATACGCAAGAGTTTCTAGCTCGTATATACCATAAACGATATCAATCCAAGGCGTTCTAAACGCTTTGCGCGCTTCTTTATCGTAAAGCTTGCCCAGACAGTTACCGCTTAGTAGCGTGTTTTCTAGCTTTATTCTCACCTGCAAATAATCTCTTTCAGAAAGCGATTTATCCTGTGGAAGCAAGTTTTTAAGTTCTTGCCAGTCTTTATCAAATAATTGGCTCGCGATTTCTGTGACGGGTAGCTCAGCTGCACTTAGTGCTTTTTGATCCCAATTTTTACGCCATGCTCTATCAACAAGCCAACGAGTGAGAGAAAGGATCAAACGGTTATAACGAGTACAATGAAATAAATCTTCAATGTCCGTCGGTGTCGGCTGAACATCTTGCAAATCGGTAATGACCTGCGCCAATTCTGGAAACTGATTAAGTTTCTTATGATAAGCATGACGCTTTGAGGTATAGGTTTTTAAATGAATCGCATTTTCGACCCAAGCAAGTTCTGACAGCAACCATTTTAATTCGTTACGAATACTCTCGGTCGAGCTTTTATCAACAATGTCATCGAATAACCAAAACGCGTGACGAATAAGCGAAACTCCATCAATAACGCGCTTTAAAGTCTTGAGACTCGGTTTATTAAAATAGCATTGCTCGTGTTTCTGGACGAACTGAATACCATAGCTGACCGTCGCTATGAGGGCTTGCTCTTGTGTTACCTGAGATTTTAGCGGTACAAAACCTATAAACTTATTTGGTTTTAGAGGCTTATCATCGGCAATTCGATATCCCCTAGCAGCTTTTGAGTATAACCCCAAACGCATACCTGCTTGCTTAATTAGGTGGTCGGCTAATAAGAAAAGATCTTCTTTGTTTCCTTCAACTAGCTCAATTTCAAGCTCATTGATTGGCTCCATCTTCCCTTGGGCTGATATTTCCCCTTTATCCAACACTACTTCGATTTTAGTTCCTGAGTCCGTTTCGATTAACCAAGTACGACGAATGAAATTCGTACTGAAGACCGGAAATATGTTCTCTGCGATAGACTCAAGCTGCATGCCATGAGGCCAAATATTCGCGTCAAACGCTAACAAGTCAGGACGTCCTGACTGAATAGGTAAATTGTACTCAGGTCGTTGATGTAACCCTCCTACAACTTCTCCCGCAAGTTTGATGGTTTGCTCGCATTCATCATTGCAACAACGCGTTCTTAGGCCGATATCTAGCGCACGCAATTCACGATTTGGCGTGTCAAAGTAGGCGTTAGTTAAGTTTTTAGCAGGCTTGTTAGTGACCGTTTTTGCAAACTGTGTGATGAGTGCAGGGATCAGCGGAACTTCATTATCTGAAACCAAAAATTTCAGTTCTATTTCAGTGTCCATTAGGGCTGTGTTTTACCTATTTGTCTAAGGGAGGATCAAAATATACAAAGGAGGCAAAGTTTGCAATCTTTTTATCCGATGATAACTGCTTCAAACATGAGCTAAATCAATAGATAGTTGGGCTAATTTCGCTGAACATCAACGGATTAATAACACCGTATCATTGCGTTAAATGTTGCAATTTTCATTATGTAATCAATCATTTCACCCCATTCAAAATAAACAAAGCCTTGCTATTAGGCCGCGAAATCCCTACTATTTTGTAAACTTTACGACCCAAAGAATAAAAGGCCAACGCATGTTCAACTTTAAGCAATTTATCATTGCGAGCCTGCTCTTCACCAGCTTTGTAAGCTTTGCTGAAGAGCCAGACGAAAATAGCGCAGCAAACGCGACAACACCAAACGGCTATATTAGTGACAATCTTTTTATTTACATGCACACAGGTCCAAGTAAGAACTATCGAATTTTAGGTTCTGTTGATGCTGGTACGCCAATCACTATTTTGAGTGGTGCTAACGACGAGTTTGTCCAAATCAAAGATGATAAAGCAAGAGAAGGTTGGGTAGAAAGTAAATTTGTCACCACGGAGCCAGGTTTAAAGCAACAATTAGAAACGGTTAACCAAACCTTGGTGGAAACTCAAGAGGCACTAAACGATGCCCAGCAGCAACTTCCCATGTTGCAGCAAAACAATACCAATTTACTAGCTGAGAATGCTTCACTTCAAGACACTATATCAGGGCTTGAAAAGCAGCTACAAGATGAGCGTCTAGCACAACAGCAAAAAGTCCAAAAAGAACAACACCTACTGCTCACTTACGGTGGTATCATCGGGATCAGTGGCATTATTATCGGTGTAATTCTGACGCTTTTCCTATCACGCAGAAAACGCTACGACGGCTGGTAACTGGTTATATACCTATTGAGGTTAGATAACTTCGTCACTGACGGTGCATCTAAGCTTTCTTGTCAAAATTAATGGGGTGAATTGTTCAATTCGCCCCACTCTAAATACAGTTCTAAAAATAACCTTTCTCTACTCCGAATATCAGCGTATTAAAAAGCCCAACCAAGTAACATGGATATATCGTGCAAATTATGCTCATATTGAACTACGCCTGTGTTGTCATATTCTTTCGATTCTTTAATATTCAAAAGAGAGTACTCCAAACCAACATAAAGATTATCTGTTAGTCGATACTCAACACCTATCGAGGTATAAATATCATTACCGCTATCACCTGAACTATTGCTGCCTGCAGGAACCAACTGTGCAGGGATCACATCTTTGTATTGCCAATGTGCCATTCCAACTCTTATATTTGCATTAATATTGGTAGACACCTCAATCTCTCCCTTAATCCCCAACCGTAGAGATTTAGTATCAATAGGAAACCTGGCTCTATATGAGTAGTCATATGGGTTTTGATAGATTCCAGAGTGTGTGTTAGAAACGTGAACGGGGTATTCAGCTAGTGACTCTCCATGAAAATGCTGTGCGATTTCAAGAGCTAAACGATCTGTAAGCCCAACACCGAGCCTCAGCCCCCATGAATCAGAATTAGCGGATGACGCACGCTTATATCCTAAATCAGATTCTTGCTCGGCATAAAATTCATTATTGGCTTTACCAAAAAGTACTTCTGAAAATATGGCAATATCAGCCTTCGCGTACATAGGCAACGATAGTACTGCCAGTCCAAATAATTGTTTTTTCATTATCACATCGGTGTTTAAAGATTAAAAAGGAAGCAATATTTAGTTTGAAATATTGAAGTGAAAAGCGGGCGGAAGTATACACTGAATATAAAAAATTTAAACAAGGTGATGATTGAAAGTGTGGCGATACTTTTTAATTTAAAAAGTTAAAGAATAAATAAAGGCCGGAAAAACTCGACTTTCATACACAAACCCCTCGATGAAAATCGAGGGATTTTTGAACTTAGCTGATTAATCTCGATCTGATCAGTATTGATATAACGACAAGGTCAGTTACGGTGTATTCAACAAGTTCAGAGCAATGGGTATCAGAAACATTTTCTCAAGCATTAAACAGTACGTGACTAAATAGCACACTCGACTTCGAACAAGCATTCGCGGGGTACGCATGCGCATTCAGTATTGCTGTTTGCACCACAGCAGAAACGATGGATATAAGACATCAATTAGTTTGGTCAGAATAATCGTCATGCAAGCCGAGTGTATGAAAGCAATTAACACCTAATCACTTCCTGGCTAGAGTTTAAATTCGTTTATAAGCCTTTTATCTATTTCGGCGAGATAATCAAGACCATATGGACTGTGATTAAATTGCTCTATCAAATTAGTAGGCAGATCTTTGTCTACCTGTTCAAAGCAGCTTGCTATCCCGCAACTAATCGCAGCGACACTATCTGTATCGCCACTAAAATCTACCGACATGCGGATCATTTCACTGAGACTACGCGCGTGGCTTAGCACCGTCAGCACGGCACTGAGCGTATCTTCAGATATCGCCCTCACACTTCCTTGCCACGTTGGAGTAAATTGGCAGCCTTGTCGTGCGAGGTAATCCTGCAAGGTCTCTAACTTTGCTTTTTGATGTACTCCAGCGTGGACTGCCAAAGCGATACAAACCGCTGCATTAACTGCAATATCATGATCATGGGTTACTCGAGCTTGGAGTGTTGCTTTAGCAATAACCTCTTGTTCCTCTCTATAATAACCTAATGGAAGTGAACGCATCATCGCGCCGTTGCCAAAGCTATCCGTTTTAACGCGCTTTGCAAACTGCTGTGCATCAACCGCTCCATTAAAAGCCTGCTGTAATCTTTTCGCGTAACCATGCACTGGGTCCCGATGGTAAGTATGAAAAAATGCAGCGGCTATAGTGTCTTCCTGCCAGACCGTATCGTTTAACATTAGTTCTGCCAGTGCCAGCGACATCTGGGTATCATCGGTGTAACAAGCTGAATCACCAGATAAAGCATGAGCGCGATAACCACTTAGATTGTTATGAGCGAGTATCACCTCGGGTTCCACAAACTCAAAGCCAGCACCATAAGCATCTGCAATTGCCATTTCAACTAACATTTAATTTCCTTAAATTATTCACGCACTTTTCCGTCTATGCCTTATTTTAATCAGTTCAAACGGGTAGAGGTACTACCCAATCTCTGCTTTTAACAGAAGGACTCTAAAATAAGATATGATTAGTGCCAAATTCCAGCCTCTGTCTTTCCTTGTATCTTGACGCTATCGACCTTAAAAAGTGGCTCTTTCCCTTTTGCTCTTTGCTGATGATAATCAGCCGTCACCGCCAAGATAGTGGGAGTAAGACGCACGATGGCAATAACATTAACCACCGTCATTAAACCCAATGCGATGTCGGCAAGATCCCATACCTGTTTTAGCGTTGCCGAAGCGCCCCACAACATCATAGATAAGTAGCATGCGGTATAAATTGAACGGCCAACTTTATTATCCAGATGAAATAAGTGTAAGTTACTTTCAGCATAGGCGTAATTAGCGACTACAGAGGTGAAAGCAAACAAAGTGATCGCCGCCGCAACAAAGTACACGCCCCCAGTTGCTAAATGCGCGGTCATCGCAGATTGTGTTAGCCTTATGCCTTCCATCTCACTGCCAATATCTATGTCTGCCAATAGAATTATGACAGCAGTGCAACTGCACAACACTATGGTATCAAAGAATACGCCCAACATTTGAATATAACCTTGGGTCACGGGGTGATTAGGAATTGGCGACGCACTTGCCGATGCGTGCGGCACACTACCTGCTCCCGCCTCGTTAGAATAGAGCCCACGCTGAATACCATTTTTGATAGCTGCGCCAAGTGCGCCTGCGCCCGCTTCTTGCAAGCCAAAAGCTGAAAGCAAAATATCTTTGATCATGGCAGGGACTTGAGAGTAATTCATCACGGTAATAATAATGGCCGCAAGGACAAAGACTAATCCCATTACTGGCACTACCTTTTCAGCAAATCGTGCAATCGCTTTGAAGCCACCAAGAATAATAGAGCCAGCGAGGACTGTGATCACAATACCTGAATATAAGGTTGGAATATCAAACGCATTGTTGAGCGCATCGGTGATGGTATTGGTTTGCATCGCGCTAAAGGTAAATCCATATCCCAAAAACAAGCAAAAGGCGAAGCATACTGCAAACGCCCGACTTCCCAATCCCATGTGAATATAATAAGCAGGACCACCTCTAAACTCACCTTGGCTATCACGCACTTTATAGACTTGCCCAAGTACACTTTCGGCAAAGCCTGTTGCCATACCCAAAATAGCTATCATCCACATCCAAAATATCGCACCACTGCCACCAAGAGAGATAGCAACTGCAACACCTGCAAGATTACCAGTTCCAACTCGAGCTGATAGCCCTGTGCATAAGGCTTGAAATGAACTGATTGTATTGCTATCACCCTGACTGCTGCCCCGTAACAGGCTAAACATGTGACGAAACTTTACAACTTGTATCCCTCGCAAAAGAATAGTGAACCAAAACCCTGCAAATAGCAGGATATAAATAAGTATCTGGCCTTCTCCCCATAAAAGCCCATTGATACTCTTAACTGCACTTTCAAACATAGGCGATTCCTGTTTTATTATTATTTGCCGTTTATCTAGGGCCTGTTGACCTTCTTAAAAGGTCAACAGGCCCTAGTATTATTTAAATGGACTCCAGCAATCATACAACGCACCGAGCCACCTGCGGCTTCAATTGTCGGTATATCAATAGCAACTAGCTTAGCTGACTTTTCGATGACAGCAATTTGCTCAGGTAACAACGCCTGATAAGCCGTTGTGGAAAGCGCGAGTATGCGTCCCATACTGCCTTGCAACTCAATCGCGTTGCCGCAAAAATGTTGGATCTGCTGATAAGATAGCGCAATCAGGGTGTGGCCGCTTTGCGTAAAACGGTTAATAAGCTGTGCCCGCTGATATTCTGGCACCATATCTAGGCATATCATGGCGAAATCGGTGGCGACACACATTAAGACATTGGTGTGATAGACAGGCACTTCATTCTTATCATAGGCATTAAATATTTCTGCCTGTAGTCCCAACTGCTCACAAACCTGATTAACTAACACGGCGTTAGTGCGCTTGGACTCTACCGCATAGGCCACTTTTGCTTGATGATCGATAACCATAGAGCCGGTGCCTTCAAGGAATATTTCTTCAGCGGTTAGATGACTATAATCATTGATGTTTGTCACCTGATAGTGAGCACTCAGAAAATCAATAATATCGCGGCGGATCTCCAATCGTCGATTCAAAGCGTACATAGGATAAATCGTTAACTGACCATCGTTATGCGTCGAAAACCAGTTATTTGGAAAGACCGAGTCTGGCGTGTCTGTGGAGGTATCTTCAAATAAGTGTACTTTCACGCCAGCCAATTCTAACGCTTGCACGGCGTTGCTGACCTCAACATAGGCTCTGTTGTTAGGGTTGTTTTCACTGCATGCTTGCTGAAATGCGTTATCTTGCATGGTTTGCGGGTTCGAAGTGAAATGGTGTGGGCGGATCATCACCACCGCTCGTGGTGCTTGAAATATCGTTGTCATACTGCACTCATTATTTGATTTGGACCTTGTCATACACAATATCAGTGTAACCACACCATAAGACGATTTAAATGCCAAAATCTTATACAATTAGTGCAATTTTCTATCACTTTGCTAAGTTGAATTATACAAATAGACTAATACAACAAAAAACCACAAAGCTGTACTATGACTCCTTACTTATATGATGCGCTTGACAAAGCCTTGATTGCTGAATTGCGCAAAGATGGCCGAGCAGCCATTTCAACTTTAGCCACGACGCTCGATGTGTCTCGCGGAACCGTACAAAACCGTTTAGATAGACTCATTTCCAGTGGTGCAATTCTAGGCTTTACAGTGCGGGTTCATGAATATATCGAGTCCGAGCTGGTGCGCGCTATCATGATGATAGAAGTGATCGGTAAATCCACTACTCAAGTGATCAATGCACTGCGTGGGATCCCCGAACTCAGTAAAATTCATACCACGAACGGGGCATGGGATTTAATCGCTGAAGTGCAAGCTGCTAACCTCAGTGAATTCGATGGTGTACTGAGGCAAGTTCGAGAGATTGATGGCATTTTAAATAGTGAAACCAGTATTTTGCTATCGAGTACGTAAAGCTCGATAGCGTTGTTTATCTAGATCAGGGTGATGAGTCGACGGTCCGAAATAAACTAAATCAGCCATGACACATTTCAACACTTAACCTAATTTACTGCTAAATTATATTATCCCCTTCTTCTGGGCTTCGAGCATGTTCAGCTTGTTCTCTGATCTCATCCGCATCGCTACTTACATCGTCAATATCCGCATCTACTGCTGTTATTGTGGGTTTATTCTTTTGTTTCACGGAGGCTCCTTTGCCACTCGAATTACTAGTCGCTTCTTTGATTGATCCTGGTGTTTCATTATTTGCAGCTATAATTATCCGCTCTCTAGCATCGTCAGGCATGCTAATTCCGTGTTCGGTAAAGCAATTAACGGTTTCTCGCATAAGTTGAGACGCCACTTTTATCGGGCTATGTTGTTCGCTATTGACCCAAAAATATATGGTAAGATTGATAGTCGCGGAGCCTAATGCTTCGAGTAGAACCTGTGGTGGCGGGTCGTTTAAAACCGCACTTTGTTCTTTAAGTAAGTCAATTGCAATTTGCTGCGTCAGGCGAATATCGTTGTCATAGCCAATACCAATCTTAAAGTGTCCACGTGTTTTGGGGTTGGCTGTAAAGTTTTTAATTACATTCTTGTAGACGGTAGCATTGGGTATTTGAATGTGATTACCATCGTAATCAACTAAGGTGGTTGCGCGGGCGGTGACTTTTTTAACGATCCCCAAACGGTTATCGACTTCGATAACGTCATCAATTCTAAATGGGCGCTGGACACTAAGTAACATACTCGAAATAAAGTTCTCAGCGATATCACGAAATGCAAACCCAAGAATAAGACCGATAAGCCCAGTGCCACTCATTACTGCGACGGCAAACTCACTTAACCCGGCCAAGCGCAAAAAGATATAAATGCCAAAAAATATGACTAACACGCTGATAAAACGGCGAGTGACGAGATGCAATAATCGACTTTTACTGACATAACCTATGGGTTTAATCAAAAGATAAGAGATTGGCCGTGCTAAATAATAACAAAGCACAATAACCACAACTCCCAGCGCCAGAGCAGGTAATAATTGCCATGCGGTTTGTAAAAAGTGCACAACTTGTGTGCTTAAACTTAGCGTATCTGATGTGCTCACGGCTTCAGTCGCTTCGCTAGAAGCTGCCGTCTGAATCATATTAATAATTTGATTTTTAATAAGATTATTGATTTCCATATTGCACTCTTTGGGTTTTTATTGACAAGATCACGAGTTAACTAGTAGCAAATATAACGCCAAACGAGATTGGCAGACCTTTTGCTGTATATCACTTTAGAACAACAGGCCCAGAATTGATTTAGGAAAGACTAATGGCAGCTCATAAACATGGCTTTAATGCAGACAGGCCAAGTGAGATTCCAGCACTCGGTTGGTGGGATGTCAGTAAACGGCTATATCACAGCTTATCCCAAGATAATTTATCCCTGGTTGCCGCTGGAGTGGCATTTTATGCTCTGCTAGCAATATTTCCCGCATTAGCAGCCGTCGTTTCTATCTACGCCTATTTTTCTTCTCCTACAGAAATGGTTGATCAGCTGCTGCCGCTAATTGAGCTCTTACCACCATCCAGCCAAGAAATTATGTTGCAACAACTCAAGGCGCTCACTCAAAAATCGCAGGCGAGCCTAAGTCTAGGTGCTATTTTTACCCTCTTTTTAACAATCTGGAGTAGCAGTAAAGGCTGCCAAGCGTTGATTACAGCCTGCAACATTACGTATCATGAGCACAATAAAAGGCAGTTTTTGCAAGCGCTAGTGGTGCGCTTTTTGTTTTCTGTGGGGGCGATTTTCGTCGCGATTGTGGCACTGTCTATTATCGGAATTTTACCGATTGTGCTTAACCTCGTAGGATTTACCACAGCACTGGACTCTGTAATACAGCTAATTACTTGGTCTATTTTAGCGGTACTATTTCACTTTTCCTTAGCGTTTGTTTATCGTTACGCGCCTCATCGCAGAGCCGCAAAATGGCGCTGGATAACACTCGGCTCGTTTACCGCAACCGGCTTATGGATCTTAGCGTCATTGGGATTTTCATATTATGTCGCGCAGTTCGCTTCTTACAATGAAACTTATGGTTCATTGGGAGGTGTCGTCATTATGATGATGTGGTTATACTTGAGTGCATACATCATTATTTTTGGTGCTGCATTAAATGCCAGTGCTGAGCTACAAACTTTAAAAGATAGTACCGTTGGGCCAGCAAAAACCAGAGGACAACGAGGCGCATTTGTGGCTGATAATTTGACGACAAGACAACGTAAAGAAAAGGAGCCTCATTGATAATAGCATCAATATCAATAGCTCACTTTCACGATTTAAATTTTGCTTAGATTACTCAGCAGCAAGTTGAGCGTCGCGACCAAAATACACTTATGAGAACATAAACCAAATAGCGAAAAGCTCAACAAGCCCTAATTCAACAAATTAAAATTAGAGAGGCTCTTTATTTTTTGCTTGATTAAAGTGCTCCCATGGCCCCACAATCGCCAATGTTGTCGTTGGTGAGTACACATTAACAAATAAAGTCTTGCCGTCTGGTGAAAAACAAGCACCGGCGAGCTCAGTTTGCTTAGCTAGCCGTGCAAAATTATAGAGTTCTCCCTCTGGTGTTACGCCTCTTAAATAGTTATCTACAACATCGGAATACTGATCCTCACAAACAATTAAATGTCCTTGTGGCGACACGGTAAGATTGTCACCAAAGTTATAGAGAGACTGGCTAGCGCTTTCCACGAATAAAGACAACTTTCCTGGATTGAGACGTTCTTTTTCTGTTCCCTCAAACTCAGATGGCTGATACTTCATGATTTGCCCTAGCTGCTTTTTTCCGCCATTGGTACAACAAAAGTACAGCTCGTTTTCCCCCCAATGGATCCCTTCACCTCGAGCAAATAGCGCGGCTCCACTTCGATAAGCACGGATCCGTAAATCGTCTTTAGCACTTTGCGGGTCGTCCAAATCTATCCACTCAACGATAAACTCCTGATGAAGTGGCATCGCTTTTTTATTCCAATTTCGACTATCAAATTGCGGGCTTTCTTTCACAGCCAACGCTTGTAGTTTCCCGCCTTTGTGGAGCTTTGCTTTTTCGTTTGGAATAAAGCGGTAAAACACACTGTCTCCCCGGTCTTCCGTGAGATAAACAATACCTGTTTTGGGATCAACAGCAGCAGCTTCATGATTAAACCGCCCCATTGCTTTTAGAGGTTGTGGCTTAATTAAACCCTTTGCAGTCGCTGGTACTTCAAAAATATATCCGTGATCTTGTGTAAAACCATCATTTTTAGTTGCAGTTGTTTCTTCACAAGTAAGCCAACTCCCCCAAGGCGTTATTCCACCAGAGCAGTTACGAATAGTGCCAACCAAGGATAAATATTCTTGTTCTTTTTGGCGTGTTTTTAGGTTATAGACAATATGACTTGTGCCACCTGGAAGTGCGATGCCTGCGTCATTTGTATCAAAAGCAAGCTCACTTTTATGCTGGCGAATACTGTTCTCGGCTTTTGCTAAATCTGTTGGTTTCAATTCATGATTGCGGATCAATGCAACCCGCTCTCCATCTAAAGCAATACAACCCATACCATCGGCTTTGTCAGGTACAGTAAAACCATCGGACATTTTATCTCCAAGGCTTGATACTATTTGATAACTGAAACCTTGGGGCAAATCGAGTAAACCATTGGGGTCGGTGATCAACGGTCCATACCCAGCTATCATTGTGTTAAAGTCTAATAGTGACACTCTGCCAAATGCGCTTTTAGAAAGGCCGATAAATGCGAGGGTGCCAGCCCCCCTTAAAAACCCTCGACGTGAAACCATAATTTCTCCTGCTGATCGTAGTCGTGTCGGTAATAATCTCGTGCTACATATAGATAAGATTTATGTTGTTGTACAACTCAGTGACTTGTGTACCTGTGTGGCTTTAATCAGCAGGTACACAATGGTTTAACCTGCTAAAAATAGCCGCGAATACCAAGCGCGAAACTGCGTCCCGGACGAGGGCCTATATCTTTTAAGAATGAACTATGTACTCGTGCTTCTGTATCCGTCAGATTACTCCCTCTAAGATAAATAGAGAGATCTTGATTTAACACAGAAAGATCATAAGAGATGCTAGCATCAACTAAGGTATAACCGTCGGTCATGGTTTCTTCTGGTGCAATCCGGTCCTGCTCTTGATATCGAGTAATGTGGATATGTGCACTGAGATTATCCGTCTGATAGCTTAGCTGTGACCCAAAGCGCAGAGGTGGTGTACGAGGTAAATCGCCGCCTTCTTCTAATCTGGCGCGCACAAAGTCAGAGAAAACATCAACTTTCAACTCGTCGGTCAATTGCCAAGCAACTTGCGCTTCAAAACCGTGCAAAACCACATCATCTGTCTTGAATAAATAAATAGGTAATTCGGAAGCATGATCGTGCTCATGTTCATGATTGTGGTCGTGACTATGGCCGCTCTGGGCGTACAACCCAGTTTCTATTTGATAGTAGTAGTTATCTACTTGATTGTAAAAAGCGTTAAAAATAAAGCCTATATCACCTTGGGTTTTTCGCAGTGTAATATCAATATTGTGCGACTTTTCTAGCGCTATGCCTTGCTCATCAAGTTCAAAATGACCGTGCTCATCCATTTTGAACAACGCCCCTACCTCGTAAGTGCCAGTTCCTATGTGAGGACCAAAGGAAAATAACTCCGATGAAGAAGGAGCTCGTTCAGAGTGTGAAACAGATAACCCAAGGTTATAATTTTGCGCAAAGTCCCATACAAGACCCGAAGATAAACTGACAGGGATAAACTGATGCTCAACCGCATATACCTTTGTTGCTTCTGAATCGTGACCGATGTGTTCATGCATTTCAGTATCGTGCGAGTGGGCATCAATACTCGGTAAAGGCACATTACTTGCGGTGATCTCCACTTGCTCAATACGACCACCTAACTGCACTAAAAAATCACCAAACCGCCTTTCCTCCATTACCCCTATCGCAAGTGTTTGGGTATCAGATGGTGGCGTAAACGCCTCACTACCTTGAGCCTCAACATCACTGTGTTTGTAATGTAAGCTTACGCCACCAGTCCAAGCGGACAGAGGCTGATGTAGTAAATCAACTTTTAACTCATTGGTATCATTCTTAAATGTTGTTCCAACCATACCGTGCTCAACTTCAGCATGTTCATACTCTGTAAAGCCAGCACGCACATTCACTTTATCAAGCCAACCTTTGTTAAACTTGTACTCGCTTAATAGTTGCACTTTTGTTTGTGCTAAGTCCGCAAAAACCTGCTCTTCAGCCTCATTATGTGCTTCTTCATCACCATGCGTATGTCCCGGAATGCCGTATTTGCGGTTAAATTTCTCAACAGCCACACCGACATAACCTTGATCAAATAAGTAACTTGAGCCAACAGTAAAACCATCAGACTCTTCAGCACTATTTGCTACTTTATAGTGATGTTCATCATTGTCATTCCCTTCACTATGCTCATGAATTTCAGCAGGAACAGGTACTTCGTAATCATTAGATTCTCGCCAGAATGCATCAACATATAAGGCCACAGAACCAATACCCGATGTCGCATTAAACGAGGCTGTATTTTGGTCATCAACAGAGTTACTTTCCAGATTCCATTCTCCGCGAGTTGTATTATCGGTTGGCACTCTTGTATCGACGACGTTAACCACTCCCCCAATCGCACCGCTACCATAAAAAAGAGTTGCAGGTCCTCGCAACACCTCGATTTGTTGAGCCGTTGAAGCTTCGGAGGCGACTGAGTGATCAGGACCAACTCTAGATACATCGCTGACATCTAATCCATTTTGCGTCACCAACACTCGCGGGCCACTCAAACCTCGAATAATTGGTGTGCTTGCTACTTTGGCGTGAAAATTTGTATTGACGCCAGGCAGTTTTTCTAAGCTATCCCCTAGTGTAGCGGTTTGCTGTCGACGCAATGTTTCACCTGACAAAACACTAACTGGAACTGCCGATTCCATCGCCGACATATGTACAGGAGTAGCAACAATATCTATAACTTCTATTGGAGAACGATTTAACATTAGCATTGCGTTTTTAACGCCACCTTGATCCAAAGTGAGCGCCTTATGCAGATGAGCAAAACCAGATGCTCTTACATGGATTTGTTTACTTCCAAGCCCAACGCCCGAAATTTGAAAATGACCATTGTTATCTGTTAGTACGCGAATATCAGTTCCTTCGACCTCAATTGATGCATTTGCAATCCCTTTACCAGCTTTATTGACGACTGTACCTTCTATAGACTTTGCTACAAGGCTTGGTGGTAACAGTGCAGCAACGAGCAAGGATATTGTTGATAGTTTAGACATAATGACTCCAATAAATGTTATATTGTATCAATTATGCTTGATATGTTATATTGTATCAACAGTTGGATGGATTATGTCGTCATTGCCGTGAACAAAACTCAACGAAACTTTATTCTCAAACAGGCTCAAGCAAAATGCCAATCGTTAGGGCTGCGTTTAACTGAAAAACGACAGGGCGTGCTTGAAATATTATTGCAAACAGTCGAGCCGCTATCAGCGTATGAACTTACTAGCAAATACAATAAAAGCACCAACTCTCCTATTCTAGCAATGTCCGTGTACCGCATTCTTGAATTCTTAGAATCAGTCAATCTGGCACACCGGATCCATTCTGCAAATAAATATATAGCCTGTAAGAGTCTAGATGGTGCGTGCCATCACCATCTATCCGTGATCTTAGTCTGCAAATCCTGCCATCAAATAGAAGAAATAGATTCTGTTCAAGAGGCTGCCAAGCATCTATTTAAAGCGGTAGAAAGCACTGGATTTTCAGCTGCAAATGCACGCTTAGAGTTGCCTGGCTTATGTAACCTTTGCAAAGCCAAACTTGACAAATAGGTCCCTACAATATGAAAAACACACTGATAAAAAATGCAATTGTGGTCAACGAGAATCAATCACAAGAATGTGATGTACTTATCGTTGATAACAGAATAAACAAAATTGCAAGCTCAATAACTGCGCAGCCAAATGACAATATTGTGGATGCGACAGGTTATTTTCTACTCCCTGGAATGATAGACGACCAAGTACATTTCCGTGAGCCCGGCTTAACACAGAAGGGGAATATAGCCTCAGAATCCAGAGCTGCTGTGGCAGGTGGTATCACCAGCTATATGGAAATGCCAAACGTAAGCCCTGCGACTACAACCATTGAAGCTCTTGAACAGAAATACGCGATTGCGTCTAGAAGCTCGCTGGCAAACTATAGTTTTTACTTAGGGGCAACCGAAGATAATTTAGAACAAATAAAACGTTTAGATGCGAAGAAGTACTGCGGTGTTAAAGTTTTTATGGGGGCATCAACAGGCGATCTACTCGTTGAGCATCCACAAGCACTCGACGCAATTTTCAGAGAAAGTCCAACCCTAATTGTCACCCACTGTGAAGATGGAAGAGTGATTGAAAAGAATTTATCCATGTGCATCGGACGCAGTGGCAGTTTAACAATTCAAGATCACCCCATCATTCGTGACGTCGAAGCGTGTTATTCATCCTCTTCGTACGCTGTATCTTTAGCGAAACAATATCGTAGCGATTTACATGTACTGCATATCACAACAGAAAAAGAATTGAGCTTATTCCCTTCAGGCGATATTCGCGACAAACATATTACGGCAGAAGCATGTGTTCATCATTTGTGGTTCAGTCAAGAAGATTATGCACTGCAGGGTAACCTAATAAAATGCAACCCAGCGATTAAAGCGAAAAGCGATCGTGATGCTTTGTTAGCAGCGGTACGAAATAATCAAATAGATATTATCGCTACTGATCACGCACCTCATACTTGGCAAGAAAAGCAACTCCCCTACCAGCAAGCACCTGCGGGTTTACCTTTAGTTGAACATGCATTGTTAAGCTTGCTCGACCATGTGCATCATCAGCGTTTATCTATAGAGCAGCTCGTTGAGAAGGTGGCACATAATCCAGCGTTAAGATATCACATTGTAGATAGAGGCTTTATTCGTGAAGGATACTATGCTGACTTGGTACTCGTGAACCCTCATCACGAAACACCCACTTGCCATCAGAAAACACACTATCACTGTGGCTGGACCCCATTCGACGGTCACCGTTTTTCAGCAAAAGTTTTAAAAACTTGGGTGAATGGCAGTCTCGTTTATGACGGCCAACAACCGCTTAATACACCCACAGCCGCTATGCCACTAATTTTTAATCGCTAGGGCATGTTTACCTTTCAAGTTTGTTTTTGCAGCAGTTTGATTGGTATTTGTACAAGGCAGAGCCTGCGTAGCATAGTTATTCTATGTGAGTCAGGCGAGAACACAGTAGAAATGCTAATCAAGCGCTGCCCTTTGGGTTCACCTGAGTGCGCTTTGTTCATTGTTGCTCAACTTTTGCCTAGATTACTAGGCGGCAAGTCGAGCGTCGCGACCAAAACACACTCAGGAGAACAAAAATCAAACAGCAAAGATCAACAGGCCCTAGAAACCTCGCCGGAAATAAATATGACAGTATCTTTACCTGATGTTGCCTCTGGGCAACTTGCAACAACAGCCTTACCGCTAAAGTGGGTGGGTATGGAAAAAATTGCCATACCTTTAGAAGTGGAAATATCAAGCACTTCCAGCCAAAGAGTTAACGCTCTTGCAAATATTTTTGTTAGTCTTGATAAACCTGAGGCGAAAGGGATCCATATGTCCCGGTTATACATTCGCTTGAGAGAGATACTAAGTACGACTCCTTTGAATATTAAAACGATTGAAGCGTTATTAAAAGAGTCGGTTCAATCTCAACAAGGATTGAGCAAAGCAGCCAAGCTTGAGTTACAGTTTGAAGTAACCATAGATAAACCAGCATTGTTGAGCGATCAATTCGGCTATCAAAGTTACCCTATCACGCTTAATTGTGAGTATATAAACTCAGAGCTTAGCTATGAGTTATCACTTACTATTGCCTATTCAAGTACCTGCCCTTGTTCAGCGGCACTTTCTAGACAAGCATTAAGTGAAGAGATCGAAGAACAGTTTTCCCAACAGATGATTTCAAAACACGAACTAATGACGTGGATAACATCTCTACAAGGGAGCATTGCCACACCTCATAGCCAGCGCTCTTTCGCTTACGTAACGGTAAAACTAACTGAACGGACGTTGCCACTCATTCCAAGCCTTATAAAAGCGCTAGAACAAGCCATTGGCACGCCAGTTCAAACTGCGGTAAAACGTGAAGATGAACAAGCATTTGCGAAGCTAAATGCAGAAAATCTAATGTTTTGTGAAGATGCCGCACGACGAGTCAAACAATTTTTAGAGCAAAACACACAGTTTGTTGATTATTGGTTCAAAATTGAACACCAAGAAAGTTTGCATGCTCACAATGCTGTCGCCATTGATAATAAGTTTCCGGCCCAAAAACTGACTTAAGAAACACTTATCTGCCTAAGATGCAAGAATCATGATACCGCCATCATTATGCGATAAAACACAACTAAAAATACACAATAGATACACTATAACATTACAACAAATACTGAGAAGTTTATGAAAAAAACCATCATCGCCGTTACGATTTACTCCACGCTTTTTGTCTCTGGTTGTTCAAATTATACAACGGAGGTGGCATCTACCGTGCCTAAGAAAAGTGAATCAGTCCGTCACAATCCACTGTTCAAAGCCAGTACTTTAATCTACCAAACCCCAATGTTTGACCAGATCAAAGATGAACATTTTATGCCTGCATTTAAGCTGGGTATGGCAGAGCACCTCAAAGAAATCGAGCGTATTGCAACTAACCCTGCAACGCCTACGTTTGAAAACACCTTAATTGCAATGGAAAAAAGTGGTGCACTGCTAAAGCGAACCAGTAGCGTGTTTTTTAACTTAATAGGCACAGATAGCTCAGTAAAGCGTCGTCAATTACAAAAAGAGCTAGCCCCAATGCTCGCAGAACACCGCGATAACATCAATTTGAACGCCGCATTATTTGACCGTATAAAGTCGCTTTATGATAATCGCAACACACTCGAACTGGACTCTGAATCAAAGCGTTTATTGGATGTTTACTACACCAACTTTGTGCGAGCTGGCGCAAAACTAAGTGCTGAAGATAAGGAGAAAATTCGCAAAATCAATGAAGAGCATTCCTCTCTGACTACCCAGTTTTCACAAAACCTATTAGCAGAAACGTCTGCCATATCAGTGATTGTTGATGATAAAGCCGCATTAGACGGTTTAACAGAAAGACAAATTCTTGCCACTAAACGTGCGGCTGAAGCTGCAGGACATAAAGACAAGTACTTAATCGGTATTACCAACACCACTCGTCAACCTATTTTAGCGTCTTTAACCAACCGAGCACTTAGGCAACAGATTTGGCAAGCTTCTGCTTATCGTGCTCAGTCAGGTGATAATGACAACACTCAAATTATCATCCGGCTGGCACAGCTAAGGGCCGAAAAAGCAGCGCTGTTAGGGTATAAAAGCTGGGCAGACTACGGCCTAGAAAAGCAAATGGCTGGAAACCCTAAAGCAGTTTACAACATGCTTGGCAGCATGGTGCCGGCCGTTGTTTCCAACGTGGAAAAGGAAGCAGCAGATATTAAAACGCTTATTCAAAGCGAAGGGCACTCGTTCGACATCAAACCTTGGGACTGGGCATACTACGCTGAAAAAGTTCGTCAATCTCGTTATGATCTGGACGAAACAGAAGTGAAAAAGTACTTCGAATTTAATAACGTCTTAGAAAATGGTGTTTTTTATACCATGAATAAGCTGTACGGCGTAAGTTTCAAAGCTCGCCCTGACTTACCTGTGTATCATCCAGATGTTAAGGCTTATGAACTGATCGATAACAATGGTGAAAGCCTCGCGATATTCTTTGCCGACTATTTTGCAAGAGAAGGTAAACGTGGTGGAGCTTGGATGAATTCATTTGTAGGGCAATCTAAGTTATTAAACCAAAAGCCTGTGGTTATCAATGTCATGAATATTGCAAAGGCACCTGATGGTGAACCAACCTTTGTAAGCTACAGTGAAGTGACAACTATGTTTCACGAAATGGGACATGGCTTACATGGGATGTTTTCTGACGTAAAATATCCGAGTCTTGCTGGAACCGCTGTTTCTCGTGATTTTGTTGAGTTTCCCTCAACCTTTGAGGAAGACTGGGCTGCACACCCTGAAGTTATCAGTAACTATGCAAAGCATTACCAAACCGGGGAGCCTATCCCAAAAACACTGCTTGATAAAGTGATCCGCTCACGAACTTTTAATATGGGCTACGATACATTGGAGTACATGGCATCTGCGCTCTTAGATATGGAGTGGCATACAATTTCACCTGAGCATGCACCCACTGATATCAATGAATTTGAGCAAGCGGCACTGAAGAAGCATGGAGTCGCCCTCGATTACGTTCCACCGCGTTATAAATCAGCATTTTTTGCGCACTCTATGGGAGGCGGCTATTCTGCTGGTTACTATGCTTATATGTGGAGTGAAATATTAGCAGCCGACGCCTATGCATACGTGCAAAAGCTCGGTGGACTTAAACTTGAAAATGGCGAAAAATATCGTAAACATATTTTATCGGTTGGTAACTCAAGACCTGTAATGGACTCTTACAAAGCATTCCGCGGAAAAGAGCCAACGACTGAAGCGCTATTAAAACGCAGAGGACTAGCCCCTAAATAACACACTATTTAGGGCCTGTTGACCTTTGCTGTTTAACTTTTGTTCTTCTGAGTGTGTTTTGGTCGCGACGCTCGACTTGCCGCCTAGTAATCTAGGCAAAAGTTGAGCAACAATGAACAAAGCGCACTCAGATGAACCCAAAGGGCAGCGCTTGATTAGCATTTCTACTGTGTTATCGCCAGACTTACATAGAATGACTATGCTACGCTGGCTCTGCCTTGTATAAATACCAATCAAACTGCTGCAAAA
>NZ_QNQN01000047.1:0-34501 GCF_004103285.1 Pseudoalteromonas sp. A757 | reverse complement strand
ACTTCTTACTTCTTACTTCTTACTTCTTACTTCTTACTTCTTACTTCTTACTTCTTACTTCTTACTTCTTACTTCTTGCGAATAAAGGCAATAAATTTTTCCTATTCAAAGCATGACCCCGAGAAAATCAACAAGTCCCGTAATGGGGTATTCAAATTTGTGCAAAAGATAGTGATAACTAACTCGCTGATCTTAGATTTTATAGGCCTTTGTCATAAAAATTTCTCTTAAAATAACTAGACAGTACTTACAGATAAATCTATAATGACAGCGTTGTCATTGATATTGATTCTCATCTTCAGCTTCTGCCCAAGCTTGATGAGGGAATTGAATACACATCCCCTTGTGTGTATTCAGATAATTAAAATGTCCCTTTATTGAGACAATTCCATCTTAAAACTCTACAGCAGCAAAATTTTTTGTGCTATTCTCCATTCGTTTTTGTAACAAACCATATCTTGGCTATATTTAAGTTTATATTTATCAATAAGATATATATCTATATGAATATTTTTTGAATAACAGGCCAAAAAAATTGTAGCGAATATGTAATTTAGGGTGTATGGTTTGTTATTAGATGACAGCGTTGTCATCATCACTGGGCAGAAGTGATTTAAAAAACCAACAAAATGATTCAAGGGGAATCCTGTGTTAGCTAATAATTTCAAAAAAAGCTTACTTGCAGTTAACGTCAGCATCGCACTAGGTGCGGGCTTTTCAGGCGTTGTTGCTGCAGAAGAAAGTCAAAATCAAGTACAAGAAAACGTAGAAGTCATTGAAGTTCGCGGTATTCGCCGCTCTTTAGAAGCGTCAATGAACACGAAAAGATTTGCCAACTCCGTTGTTGATGCGGTGACTGCTGAAGATATTGGTGACTTCCCAGATAAGAACATTGCTGATTCTCTACAGCGTATCTCTGGTGTACAAATTAGCAAAGATTTTGGTGAAGGTTCTCAAGTTTCCATTAGGGGTACAGATCCTGATTTAACCAAAACACAATTAAATGGCCAGTCGGTTGCGTCAACAGGTTGGTACGTTTTAGATCCAGCCCGTCGTTCATTTAACTTTGAGCTGATGCCATCTGAAATGGTTTCAGGTCTAGAAGTATATAAAACGCCTCAAGCAAAATTAGATGAAGGTGGTGTGGGCGGTACTATAATCATGCGTACACGCAAACCTCTAGATTTGGAATCTAATAGCTTTTTTGGCTCTGTTGAAGCACAGTATTCCGAACTATCAGAGAGTACAGACCCTGCTTTTTCAGGTTTAGCAAGCTGGAAAAATGAAGATGAGACTTTTGGTATTCTAGGAGCTATTTCTTCTGCCGAGCGTCATACTGTCCGTCACCAAGGTGAGAACTATTGGACTTGGGGTAATGGTGTTGCGCATTTTGATCAGGAACGTGAGCGCACGGCATATGACATTACTGCTCAATGGGCACCTAATGATTCGCTAGATATGGTTGCTCACTATTTCACTACAGAGCTAAAGGCAAACAACCAAAATAGTAACTACTTGATTATGCCTGGGCGTTCTGGTGCGGATTTAGAGGTCACTGCTACTAACGATGATCTGCCGGTTAAAGGTATTCATAGAACTGACGGCGCCACTGATTATGATGCTGTGATCGATGCTTACTATCGTGAAGCCACGATGGAAACAGAGGTACTAGACTTTACGGTTAACTACGAAACGGATGCCTACACACTAACTGTACAGTTTGGTAAAACAGAAGCAACAGGCGGCACTGATAAAGAAGTTGGTGCACAGTGGGGTGGATATTCAGATGCTGAGTTTGAAATTACTTCAAAAGGGTTGGGTCACCGTTGGTTAAACCTAGACGGAACAGATGCTTCAGCTCTGAAGTTAGCAAATGATGAGTTTATGGCCCCTTCATTTAGTCGAAGCCCCAAGTATGATGAAGAAGCGTATTTACAAGCAGATATTAAATATCACCTAGACTCTGGTGACTTCACTTCGATTGAAGCAGGGTTTAAAGTAAGGGATCATGAAACTGGTCAAAAGAAAATTGCATCAAATTTCACAAATCAAAGTGCTTTTGACAATAAAACAGTGGCAGATTTTAATGGTGGTCTGACAGAATCAATGCTTCCGGAATCAGGACCTGATGCAACGGTTGATAAGTTTTTAAAACCAGACCACGCAAAATTGCTTAACTTTATGTATTCTGACGCCGGTGTTTCTGAATTTGAAGACCGAACTGGTTACTCCAAGCTAGAAGAAGATCATTTGGCCTTTTATGTTCAAGGTAACTTTAGTGGTGAAAACTATCGAGGGAACATAGGTCTACGCCATGTTTCAACTGATTTAACTGCAATTGCTTATGACCCTTCTCTAACTAAACTAGTAGAGCATGAAAGCGAATACTCCGATTGGCTACCAAGTGTAAATATCGCGTATAATTTATCAGAAGATGTGATTCTCCGCGCCGCTGCCGCAAAAGTACTTGCACGACCAAAGTATACTGATTTGAGTCCAGCGTACTCAGGCTCCAATCCTACATTACAGCTTGTGAACCAGGGTAACCCTGAGCTAGATCCATTCCGAGCGTCTCAGTTTGACTTTGGTGCTGAATGGTATTTTAACGAGTCTTCAATGCTCTCAGTTACATTCTTTAGTAAATCATTAGAGTCGTTCGTACTGCCTGCGACGGTAGAGAAGTTTGTTCCAGACGCTGATAATCCGGGAATATGGACTGTAACAACTCAAGAAAATGGTGGTAATGGTAATGTTGAGGGTATTGAAGTTCAGTATCAGCAGGACTTTGGTAATGGCTTTGGTATTGTAACTAACTACACATACTCAGATGCTTCAGGCGAAGATAAAGATGGTAAGAAAGCTGACTTAGTTGGTAATTCTAGAAATACATTCAACATTTCAGGTTATTTCGAAAACGATCTAATTGCAGCGCGCTTAGCCTATAACTGGCGTGATGAGTTCTTCAATGGCTCTACATTTGGTACTCCAGATGTTGCTAGTTCTCGAGGCTATTTAGACGCGTCAATTGTTTATCATGTAACGGAAAACATTGACGTTTCTTTTGAAGCCGTTAACCTTTTAAATGAAGTTGAGCACACCACAGCAGGTATAACTAACAATACTAAATTCAACGCTGAGAATGGTCGACGTTACTTCGTTGGTGCTTCATTCCGTTTCTAAGCAAATTAGGTTTGCCAAAAAGAGAAGGAAGGCTTAGGCCTTCCTTTTTTATAGATAGTGCTAAAGTAGATTAGGTAAATAAGTGAGTAGTGGCATGGTAAAAAAAGTATTAATTGTTGGAGGTGGTACCGCCGGTTGGTTAACAGCAGCTAGACTTGCCAAACAATTTATTGATAGCGGCAGTGACATAGAAGTGAGTATTGTTGAGTCAGCCAATATTCCAACTATTGGTGTGGGTGAGGGGACTTGGCCAACGATCAGAGATACGCTAAAAACTCTTGATATCTGTGAAACTGAATTTTTAAATACCTGTGATGCAACCTTCAAGCAGGGCGCTAAGTTTGTAAATTGGAAAAAAGTGGCTGATGAAAACGAGGACATTTATTACCGCCATTTGTTTACATCACTTTACGATCCTTGGGAGTTTAACCTTGCGCCCTTTTGGTCGAGCGGTATTGCTGGAGAAGTACCATACTCTGAAGCTGTCAGTATGCAAGGAGATGTCTGTGAGCAGGGTAAAGCACCTAAAAATATCACGACACCTCAATATGAAGGGCTACAAGGGTATGCCTATCACCTTGATGCAGCTAAATTTGCCAATCTATTAAAAGATAAAGCTGTAAACAAAATGAAAGTCCGACACATTATCGCTGATATTGGACATGTTAGCGTTCAGAGTGATGGTAGTATTGAATATGTAGAAACGGTCACGGGTGAAAAATTACACGCCGACCTATTCATCGACTGTACAGGCTTTAAATGTTTATTGCTTGGTGACGCAATGAAAGTACCGTTCGTTGACCTATCGCATACTTTATTTGTAAATAGAGCTGTTGCTTTGCAAGTTCCTTATGAAAACCCCAACAGTCCTATTGCTTGTGAAACGATTTCTACTGCTCAGCCTGAGGGTTGGATTTGGGATATAGGATTGCAATCTAGGCGAGGGATCGGGTTTGTTTATAGTGACAAATATATCAGTAAGGATTGTGCAGAGCAACGCATTAGAGAGTACGCAGGTATTAATACCGACGACATTTCTGCGAAGCATTTAGAATTTCAAGTTGGTTATCGAGAAAAATTCTGGCACAAAAACTGTGTCGCTATTGGGCTTTCCGCTGCGTTTGTAGAGCCATTAGAAGCGTCAGCTATTTTTTTAGTGGAAGCCGCTGTAAATATGTTATGTGACAAATTTCCTCATTCACAGCATGAATTTGAGTTTATAGAGAAGCAATTTAATCAATCTTTTTTATTTCGGTGGAATAAAACCATTGAGTTTATAAAAATGCATTATGTTTTGTCTCAAAGAACTGATGGGCAGTTTTGGCTAGATAATAAAAATATTAACAGTATTCCTGACGAGCTGAGAAGTAAACTAGCCCATTGGCAGAATAACCCTTTAAGTAAGTATGATTTTGCTAGTGCTTTCGAACCATTTGTCATGGATAGTTACCAATATGTACTTTATGGTATGGGTTTTAAGACAGAAGTTGATTCGAGTAGACTCAGTGCTGAGAAAACAAAAAAAGCACGCGCTATGTTTGCGGAAGTTAATAAATATAGAACCTTAGTGCAGGAAAAACTGCCTAATCACAGGGAGCTTATAGAAAAACTAAAAGAGTACAAGTTTCCTAAGGTGTAATTATGAATGAAAGAATAAGCAACAGTGTGCCCAAAAGTATCGCGATTATAGGTGGTGGCACTGCAGGCTGGATGAGCGCTATTTTACTTAAGTCTCATTGGGTTAATACAAGAGTTATATTGATAGAGTCACCTGATGTGCCTGTAATAGGTGTAGGCGAAGGCTCAACACCTGCATTAAAATATTTTTTTCAATCACTAAATATCGATGAAAAAGAGTGGATGCAAAGGTGCAATGCAACCTACAAGGTCGGCATTCAGTTTCCAAACTGGTCAACAGTACAGGGCTATGAGAGTTACTTTCATCCATTTTTTTCAGCTCTGGATAGCCAAACAAGCACAGCTTTTGTAAAACAAGCAAAAAAATGGCGACAAGGAGAGCGGGTTAATGTACTGCCAGACAACTTTTTTGTAGCAGCATCACTGGCGAAAAAACACAAAGCGATAATAACAAAGAAGCCTTTGCCCATTGAGCTTGATTATGGTTATCACTTTGATTCTGCATTACTAGGTGATTACCTCAAAGAAAAAAGCATTGAGCGAGGTGTAATTTATCAAGAAGCGACGGTCGATAGTGTAATCCACAGCGACAAAAATATTGACTCTTTAGTACTCGATACAAAACAGACCGTTACGGCGGAACTATTTGTAGATTGCACAGGCTTTTCTGGGGTTTTGGTAAATAAAGCTTTAAAAAGAGACTTTCATTCTTATAGCGATATGTTGTTTAACGATGCTGCAGTGGCTATTCAAACACCAAAAGTTACTGAGCAATTAGAAAGTAAAACTATCTCGGCCGCGATGAGCTGTGGTTGGCGTTGGCAAATACCGTTACGCAATAGAGATGGTAATGGCTATGTTTATTCAAGTAAATATTTGTCTAGTGATGAAGCTGAGCATGAGTTAAGAAGCTTATTGCCGGAACAGGGCAAAGGGTGTCATGCAAGACATATCAAAATGCGAGTTGGCCGGCTTAATGAACACTTTTTAGGAAACTGTTTAGCCGTTGGGCTATCACAAGGTTTTATTGAGCCTTTAGAAGCAACAGCACTTATGCTAGTACAATATACAGTGATGTCATACATTAATGGTGTCGAAAATGAATATAGCGCAGAAAAACTTAACAAAAAAATAAACGATCAATTTGATAGCGTGCGAGATTACGTCGTGTGTCACTATAAAATAAATTCCAAGGAAGGAAAGTATTGGCAAGACTGTAGAGAAAATAACAGTATCTCAGCTAATTTAAATGCGATATTACAAGCTTGGACTTCCTCCGGTGATTTCGAATCCTCGTATAAAGAATTGCTCGGAGATTCGGCATATGCGAAAGCATCATGGTATAGCATCTTATGTGGAATGGGGTTATCCGATTTGGATATTGAGGCCGGAACAACACTGGACTCGCTTGCAACAAAAGCCTTAGCTTATTGTGAGGACACAGCGGACCTATTTATTGACCAGGCTGAGCTATTTGCTAGCGACAACACCCAGTGAAGTATCTAGCAAAGAGACTGTAGCCGACTTTGTGCTTTATTAACCCCTTATGAATTTTACTAATAACTATTAATGGAGCTTATATTACAGCTCATCAATCAAATCGGCAGAAGGATGAATATCATCGGTATTATGTTAACTGCCGAATGAACCGAGCGGGGTTGCCTGCAAACATCGTGTTGGCAGGCACATCTTTTGTTACGACACTTCCAGCTCCAATGACCGCATTGTCTCCAATTGTTACGCCTTTATTGATGATCGCGCCATAGCCTATCCAAACGTTATTGCCTATAGATACAGGTCTTGCTACTAGTCTTGATACTTCATCCGGAGCATTTCTATTTTTCAAGGTGTGACCGTCGCAGTCCATGATGATGACGTTTGGCCCAAATAAAGCATTATCACCAATCTTGACGCTTTGATAGCTAACGATAGCTGTTCCTTGTAAGCAAGCATTATCACCAATAGAGATTTTACCAGGCTGGTGACCAGGCCTTTTTACAGCGGTTAATTTGACGATATCATTCGGAAATGCGGCTGCGCTGCTAGAGTCTAAGTAGGCATTTTTTCCTATACGGATTGAAGTTGCAAATGCTTCAACATTAACTTTTGGGGGGAGCGTGTCATTGATTTCGTATACCTCAACATAATTGAACTTAGGCTTGCCTAATATTTCTGGTTTTGAAGCAAAAAGTTGCGTGTTTCCTTGTAACAGATCCAACCATGATTTGGATTTGTTAGGAAAAGGATGATTAAGGTATTTAGGCATTACTTGTTATGTCCTGAGGTGCATTTTTAGATTCGGTATCTACAGATAGGACCTTACCCATATTTCTTACCTTGGGAGAAAGTAAACCAACAAAACAAATGATGGCAGTAAACGTACCAAATACGGTAGTGATCTGTGCGACGTTAAATAGTTCTATCAGAGTACCAATCAGCATGGAAGAAAGTGGGATCAATCCGTGGATTGCGAACAGCACGAATGCTATGGCGCCAGACAGCTTCTCTATAGGAATATTCACCTGATACCAAGTAGTACCTGCAACCACGGTAAACCCAGCAGCACATCCAATCGTGACTAAACTTAGACATAGCAAAACGAGAGATGATTGAAAACCAAGTTGAATAAACACAATCGCGGTAATGAGGTCAAAGCATAAGATATATTTTCCGAGATTTTGCATATTCGGCTTACAAACTGCGACTAAAGTTGCGCCGACAAAAGTGCCTATTCCTTGGCTTGCCAATAAATAGCTCAGTGCTGATTCATCCATATTCAAAGTCACCTTCACAAGGTATGGAAGCAAGATTAAGAGTGGGCCATGGATCAGGATTGAAATGAGCATCAAGTACAACAGAATGATTTTGAGATTTTGATGTGTAAAACTATAGTGGAAGCTCGTTTGCACTGTTTTAAATAAAGTATGTGTTTTTGATAGAGCTTTGGTCTCATTCTTTTCTCCTAGATTGATTTTCAAGGTGCAACAGGCCGCTATAAACACCAAAGCTGCATCAAGGAGAAAAGCAAAAGTAAGATGATCAATATTGCTATTCACCAATCCATGACGTTCTAAATATAGTTTAATCCATAATAAGCAAAATCCCGCCATTACGGGTGCACAAGCTTGGATTACAAAGCTACTTCCCATCGTAAGTACATTGGCTTTCAAAATATCGTCATGTTGCACAATTCGTGGAATAAACGATTGGTTTGCGGGGAAGCCGAGCGCTGAAAATCCACCTGCGAAGATTGCAAAGCCGACTAGTAGCCAGATGCTTGGGGTGATGAAGTAAAGCGCGAGTGCAAATATCAACGTACAACATGCAAAGCCGAAGCGTGATAATTTGATAACGAAAAGCGGTGAGTACTTATCGGCAATCGAGCCACCTAGCAAAATAAAAATACTATGAGGTATGCCAAAGCAAGCCATGATAATGGCAAGTGTTGTTGGGTTATTATTCGCAACAGACAGCGTCAACCAAGGAAGGGCGATAAGCGTAAAGTATGCACCTATCTGGGTTAGCATAACGCCAACCCAATGGAGGTGAAATTTACTATTTTTGGACAGTAGCTGCATATTATTTTACGCTGCCAGTCTGGCAAAACCCAACAAACTGCCATACATCATACTGTTTTGATTTTGACGGTACCTCATTTCGTGTCCACCATTTTGCTTCAAATAACGCATGTTGATAAACAACTTGCTGTTTCGCTCGGTAAACCGTATTACTTTGCCATGAATTGATATTGTCACATTTTAATGTGGTGTGTTGGTCTCCGGTCCAGCTGGTTGATATTTCAGGCCAAAACTGTAAATACTCAACACTAGGTGAGGGGGTACGTGCTCGCTCTTTTTCTTCAGCTGTCCAACTGCGATTCTGTTCTTGGTGGCATGTTTGGCAGGTCATCGTATTATCACCCCATTGCCTTTTCATCGTAGTGATCAAAGGGAGATCGTCTGATGCATCAGCATTATTCCACTGTTCATGTAACAGTTGCATATTTTGCTCTCTTAGTTGCCATGGAGCATGACCTTGAGACCAGTCATTCCAATGGAACTCGGGCCAATACCTCGCCCCTAATAGCATTTGCGCTGTATCAAAATCGCCTGCTTTTATTGAATAGTCAATAATTGTGGTTAAGAAAACCAGTCGATTAAATGAAAACCGGGGGTCGTCAGCACAACTTCTAAACAGTAGATTTTGATTACAAATACCTAACCCTTGCATCAAGTAGCCATAGCCCCAAAAAAATCGAGGATCTTCATTAAAGTAACTAGAGGCGAGCGTTATCGAATGAAACCCTGGGTTGATAGAAAACCACTGGTGATGCTCTTGCTCTATCAGTGATTGGCTGAGTGGATCGTGGTGTATCTCTGCAAGCCAGCGTCTAGGTAAGGTAGTCCAGCCACCAAGAATTGAAGAAAGTCTCATAGTCTTCTTTGTGCTTGCGGACTGTTTTGCCTGTTTCTCTAATTCGTGAGATAAAAGAATAGCTCTGGTACTGTAGAAACTCGTTAGAATAAAGTAATACAGCGTATTTGGATCAGAATATGACACTTCACCGCCTAGCCAAAGTCTTGAACCTGTCACTAAAGTTAAGGTCATCACATTTCCAGGATCGGCAATTAAGCTATCCACCAAAGCAAGTCCAGCTGCAACTCCGTGCTCGGGCTGCACATTGAAAGCATGGTGAAACTGAGCATGCGATTCCAGCTGTTCATTCACGGTAAGTGCCTCGTATTCAAGCACCTTATTCACCTCTCTACCAAGCGTTATTCGGACCTGTTTTGCCCAAGCATGTTTTTTTGAAATGGTATTAAGTCGCTCAAGATAATAGAGGGCTACAATACTGTGCTCTAATGACTCTGCTGTAAGTGTGTTGTTGGCCATTAACGAGCTGGAAAGGTATCTTACTGCTGCAAGTGCAGTGGTTGTTTCGCTTTGTGGGTTTTCCAAATATGCTATTTGGATTAACTCATCAACAGATTTTTTACCCATTTGATCAACAACTAGGATCAGTTGATTTGCAATTGAGTCAAACTGCGATTTTGTTAGCCCTAACTTTTGGTGATAAAAATCTGAATCGTAATACCCTTTGAGTTTAAACTCCGTATTACTGGTGTTCGCAATTGCAAAATTGCAAAATATGAACACCATTAAATAAAAATACTTCATTGCTACATTCCTTTTAGATTATTTATATATTGTTCTGTCAGAGTTGTGATTTGTTGTTTGTCAAACAGTTGCGCGCTATAGCCGATAAACACTCGTTGCTGGCCTTGCTCAAAATAGGTTGAAATGTACAAACTGTATGGGCTTGATGTTGTTTCATCCGAAATAACGAATGGAATGGTCTGCTTTAGTTTGATGTGCCAGTCTTCCAGCTCGGTGACGATATTCTGGTTTGTCGATGTATTTAACTCACCTTGGTAGTTGAAGTTAAAGTCAGCGGTTTGCAATATTGGGAGGGCATGTTGAACCTTAGGATCTGGGTTCAAATGTGATAATGCATAGTAACCCGTGGCATTGTGAGGAGCAGATGTTAAAAAGCTATCTACAGACGAAATAGTCGCATCTAGTGATGTAAATGCCTGTTCTCCAAGTATCAAAGTTATTGGCGAAATGAGATAGCCAACGATCGCTTCTGTAGCAACATCAATATGTCTATTAAACCGATTAAACTGAGAGAGCTCGATAGAGACAGTACTCAGTGTGAGGCTCTGTTGCAGTGCGCGGGCGATTGCTGCCGTGTGTAAGTTCGCTTGTGAAACACCAAGCTGTTTTGAAACCTGCTTAATGTGATCACTGAGTTGAAGTGGTAGCGCAGTAATTGTATGACGTTGAGATTTACCTTGATTAGCCTTCATCACTTGTTCTACGGAAAACATCCTTTGATTTTGCCGCTTGGCAGCTTGTTGCCAAAACACAAGGTCTTCTTGCCACAGGCCCGAACTCAAGGGTTGACTAAAATAGTCTTGATATGCACGGGCAAAGTTAATATAAGGGTCTTTTTGAAGTTTGCATGTAGTTTCTTCGGCTTTCAATGCTGAGACAACTAACTCTAAGTTTCTTGCAAAGACCTCCATACTAAAACCATCAAAAATAAGATGGTGTAATGACAAGGTAAGGAACACACTGCCATTTTTCTTAATATAAAAGAGTCTTAATAAACTTGATGCTAAACGAATCGTATTCACCTCTTTGGTGATAAAGGGGGCGATTTGGTCGACATCCAAGTGGGATAAGTCAAAGCATATTTTTTGTGATAAGGTGGTTTTTACACTTTGAATATATTCAGTTTGCGACTCGGGATGCAACGTAGTTCTGAATGCTGGGTGGTGAGCGATAAGTAGGGTAAGTGCACGATAAACTAACGCATAAGTCAGCGTGTGATCTTCGTCTTTTAGTGCCATAGTATGATTGACTACCCAAAGGTGATTTTTACCACCCATTGCCAGTAGATGTTGACGATTAGGCAGGCTAGGTATCTGTATTGCGTCACTATCTACATAACTAGATTCATCTACAGTCAGGTTTATCGTGTCGAATGCATCAGACCGAGCTTGGCCCACAAGCATGGCCATATGATCCAAACAAGGGTTACTAACAAAGGCTTTTATTGTAATAGATAGATTGAGCTCATGGTTGATGGTCGCAACGAGATCGATCAATTGAATTGAGTTGCCGCCAAGTTCAAAAAAGGACTTAAACGGATCAAAAGTGGTTAGGTGTAACTTATTTTGCCAAAGTTGAAGCAGTGTCTTAGAGTAGCCTTGCAACATGCCATCTGTATGCTGGGTATTGTTCTCGAGCTGCGCTCGTTTAGACAGTGCGAGTTTATCTGTTTTGCCATTTGGTGTAAGCGGTAATTGTTCAAGTACCCTTATTTCAGCGGGTTGCATAAAGTGTGGTAATCGCTCTGCAATATACTGGCGCAATGCGATGAGATTTATATCTTTGGGCGATTGGGTAACGATAAAGGCAGTTAGCATATTAGCCTGATTCAGCACCACGGCTACGGCGTCAATACCTTGGTATTGAGAGATAGTGTTTTCTATTTCAGAAATTTCTATTCTAAAACCATTTAGCTTAATTTGTTGGTCTATACGTCCTTGGTAAATCAGTTGTCCCTTACTATCAATTTTCACTAAGTCGCCAGTTTTATAAGCGCTAGTTTGGGTATCAGTGATATTGAGTAATACAAATTTCTCAGCGGTTTGCTGGGGGAGATTCAAATAGCCATTAGCTAGCCCATCGCCAGTGATGAGCAGTTCACCAGTGGCACCTCTTGGCAATATTTGGTGATGCTTATTAACAACATAAAATTGAGTATTGGCAATGGGCTTCCCTAGATGGATGTCATCATCATGCTTTAATAATGCAATTGATGACCACACCGTTGTTTCAGTTGGCCCATACATATTCCAAAGAGAAACATTTTGTTGGTTGAGGTAGTGTTGCAACTCCAATGGCAGCGCTTCTCCACCACTTAGCACTGTGGTATTAGCACTAAATTGTACATTAAAGTTCTTAAGCATACCGAGCGAAGTCGGAGTTGCCTGAATAAAATTAATACCTGCTCTATCGATAAGCGATTGTAACTGTTGAGGGTCTTTGCCTTGCTCCGCGGTTGCTAGGTGGATCCTGCCGCCACTGAGTAACGGTAGATATAATTCCAATACATGAATATCAAATGAGATCGAAGTCACTGCTAGTGCACGGGTATTGGTACTTAGTACAAATGTTTCTTGCATCGCGGTTATAAAATTTCTTAATGCAAGATGGGAGACAGTAACACCCTTGGGTTTACCCGTGGAACCTGAGGTATAAATTACATAAGCAAGTGAATCTATTGCGGTACAAGGCGATAAGTCTTCATGAGTTGCCACTTCTCCATGGTTGCATTGTAAGCTCAGCACTGGAACATTAAAGAGTTGGCAGCGTGTCTCCAATTTATAATCACATAAGATAAGTTGTGCATTTGAATCATTCACCATATGCTCAACTCTTACTACTGGGTAGTCTGGGTCTAATGGCAGATAGGCATGACCACTACGCAAGATAGCTAACATCGCCGCAACCATATGAACTGAGCGCTGACAATACACGCCAATAAAGCAATTATGGTGAAGTGGTTGTGTTTGGATGAGGGTAGTGTATTTCTCGACAAGTTTTTGTAGCGCTTGATAACTATATGTTCCAGAATCGTCTACTATCGCAATCTTATCTTTATATTGAGCAAATGTATGTTGTAGAGCCTCGGGTAAAGCATCGTGTTTGCTATAGTCTCTATGTGCACCTTGCCAACTTTGTTGAATATCGTTGCGTTGCTTTGGCGCGACAAAAGCAACAGAGGACATAGGTGAGGTTGCATTTCGTAGCAAGGTATCCAAGAGGTGTGAGAAGTTTTCGGCTAGCTGTTCGATAGTTTGATGATGATATAAATCACACGCATATTCCCACTCTAACAACAACGCATCAGAATGCTCAAATATATCGAGAGTCAGATCAAACTTAGCCTTACGAAATTGTTGCTTGGTCGGTGTGATCTCGATACCTTTTAACTCTGGCACAATAGGCTTCATATTGTGCATAGCAAGGAATATGTTAATCAACGGTGGCTGATTATGATGCCTCGGGATCGATATCTTTTCTAACAGCACTTCAAATGGTAAATGCGCATGCTCAAATGCTTCACTGGTTTGCTGTTTTGCAGCATGCACTAACGTAGCAAATGAACTACCTAAATCAACACTTTGTCTAAGTACAACGGTATTGGCAACAAAGCCCATTAACGTCTGTAATTGAGGGTGATCTCGATTGGCCACAGGAGTACCAATCACGATATCTTCTTCATTGCTGTGGAATGCGAGCAAAACATTAAATAAGCTATAAACAACAGTAAAAGGAGTGCAAGCGTGTGCTTTAGCAAATGCTTTTATGCATGCAAACTGCTCGCTATTGATATGGCTTGTATAAACCTGTGCTGGCAGATCTGAGAAAGAAGGTCTGTTTTTATCACTAGGAAAAGTAACATTTGTTGTACAAGTTTTGAGTTTGGCTTGCCACCACTGACTGAGTAAATCCAATTGTTGTGGTTCTAGAACTGCGCGTTGCCACAGTGCGTAGTCAATGTAGCTTATGGAGTCGTATTCTGTGTCAACGGAGAGCCCATCAATTAATTGAGCATAGACGCTCGCAACCTGTTGACAAAAAAGCGCAATAGACCATCCATCTGCGGCGATATGATGTATTACAAAAACAAAGTAATAATGATTAGGACTTTTTTGAAACAGCTCAACACGAATAGGGTTTTCACTACTTAAGTTAAACGGCTTTTCCACACATTTCTGGATAGCGGTAAATATAGCTGAGTCACTCAAACCTGAACATTTATGTATGTTAAAGACTCCAGTGCTGTTGTCTCCAAGGTATTGCTGTATTGATGAGTCTGTCTTTTGATATTGAGTTGTCAGTATGTTGTTGTGAGCAATAACATGTAGGATTGACTGTTCAAAAAGCGCTAAATTCAGTAATCCCTTTAGGTCAAATACCTTAGCAAGGTGATACTCAGTCGCTCCCTCTCGTAGCGAATCAGCCAGCCACATACGTTGTTGTTGAAATGATACCTCAGACCGCGTGTGTGACCGGCTTGTCTTGATCGGCTGTGACAGTTTGAGTATTAACTGTTTCATTTTATTGCGTTTTAGCATCGCAATAAGGTTTTGTTTTTCCGCTTTTATTTCATTGATCAACTCAGTGCTTGGTTGTGTTTTCGCGTGTAACTCGAGTTGGTCATCAACACTGAGTGAAAATGAAATACCAAGCGTTTGGCACTTTTCAATTAACTGTTCCATTATAAAGTGACCTTTACGACTTGTTCATTGGTAACGACATCAATTGCAGGTTGATGATATTCTTCGTATAAGGCCGCGATAAAGCTCGTAAGCTTAGTTACGGAATCGTGTTTCATAACTAAAGAAGCGGGAAGGGGGTTATCACAAAGTGTTTGCAATCTCTGCTTAAGCTCTATAGCCATTAATGAATTGAGGCCATAATCAAACACGCTGGAGCCACTTTCAATGTTGTTGGCATCTTGTAACCCAAGTACTTTAGCTAATTCATCCTTGATACGGCATTCGAGTAGCGTATGTCGAGATGCTGAACTTGCCTCAAGTAACTGGGCTTTTATTGGATCTTCATCTTTATTTAAGTCTGTTGATTGGAATTGTGAAAATACGCTACTACCTGTTGCCATTTTTGCATTGAGCCAATCTACTTTGAAAATACCAATTTGAGGTTTTGCACTTTGTAGTGAGCGTGCTAATTCAATGACCCCTTCGTTAGAGGTGAGCGGATGCATTCCAGCTTGCAACATAGCTTGTTGCTCTTGTTCTGAAAGTTGTGCCGCCATGCCTGCTTCTAACCACGGTCCCCAATTTAAGCTAAGGGCCGGCTTCCCTTGCTGTCTTCTAGCGACACATAGACCATCCATAAAAGCGTTAGCAGTTGCATAGTTCGCTTGACCCGCCCAGCCAACAATTGATGCGATTGAGGAAAAGCAAACAAAATAGTCGAGTGCTAAAGAGCTTGTGGCGAGGTGCAGATACCAAGCGCCATTCACTTTTGGTGCTAAAACTGAATACATGTGTTCTGCTGTTTGGGCTGAGAAAGTTGCATCTTTAAGCAAACCAGCCGCATGGAATATACCTTTTAGCGGAGTCGCCGTAGCAGTAATCTTGTTTATCAACTCAATGACATCATTATATTGACTAATATCAGCTTGAATGTAATTAATAGTGCATCCTGATTGTGCAGCGGTTTTGATAATAGTATTAAGGCGATTGTTAAGTGGACTTCTACCCGAAACAAAGATTTGTTTTGCGCCTTGATTAAATAACCAAGTTACCACTTCAAGGCCTATTCCTCCTTGTCCTCCAGTAACAAGATAGCTACTGTCATGGAAGTGAACACTCGGAGCATGTGCTAGGCGTGCTACCGGAGGCAAAGTGTTAAGAGTTACTACTTGATATTCCTGTTGAAACTTTGTTGTGAGTGCATCAATTGGTACGCTCAAAGGTTGACTTAAAGCTATCTGTTCATACTCATTTAATGACTCGACAATCTGAACTATAAACGCATGTAATGATTCTATAGATTGGGTTTTATTTAACTGTATTGTAGGTTTTATATAGTTGTAGTTGGCTTCATTTAATTTAGTTTTTGGTCGTGGTTCAGCACTCACAATATGTGCGCCGTAACTTAACTTCTCTTGCAGTATGATTGGCATCGTCATCACAGTATCAATGACCAAGATGTCAATAGGTTCTAGTACATCGAGATGGTCGGCTGATTCAATAATATGAATGGAGCACCCCGCGGTTTTTAAGCAGGAAATAGCAGCAAGACTGGCAGCTGTGGTAGGGCTAAAAAAAGTCACAGTAGTAGTTTGTGTCAAAAGTGTTTGCACTAAGGCAAGAGATTGATGAACAACCGCTAAGTTTTCAGTTAACCAAGATGTACTAATGTCAGGTAGCGACACGAACGGCACTGTGTTATCTAGGTAATTGGTGATGCCACAATTGGCGAGTGCTACTTTGGGTTCAGCAACATCTTTAAGCTGATAAACAAAGTAACTAGGTCGATTTGCCAAAACTGCACGGTTGATTGAGATGGCATGTACAGGAGTAGTTTTGTTTTCGTCATCATGCTCGTAGGCAACCCAACTTTCCCCATCAAGGTGCCAATTGTAATATTTTGATTTTTGCGTAGTAACGGTAAAATATTTATCTTCAGCGCAAGCTTGAGAACTTAGATGCTCAAGTCGTTGAACGAAAGCTTGACCATCACGAATCGCCATTTCAGTATCGCTGAGTTGTTTTGTATTAAGTAGCAGCTCAAAGGTGTCAACACTAGATAGCTGTTGGTCTATATCTAGTAATCTGAGCTTGAATTGTTGGTTTTCAGCGGCAAATACTCTCAACATACCCCAAAGCGCACTTTGCAAGGGGTTAACTAGAGTTTGGCTAACAGCTTGAGCATATCTCGTCACGGCGATTACTTCTAATGGCTTACCCCAGGCTGCAGCTTGGATCGCTTGAAAGTAGCTAAGTGGTGCGACCAAAGCTTCATCGATAATGCTATGCGGAAGACATTCATTTGGCATTTTGATATCGGATAAATGGCTAAGATCTATAATTAAGCGTTCAGTGCTGGTTAAATAAGGGGTTAACTTTTCTGTGATCAAAGCAACATCATCGTTACTGCTAATATTAACCACTGGATAATGCCCTAAGCCTTTTATTGGAAAGCCTTTTCGAAGAATACAAAGCGTATTGGCCTGAGTTTCTGTTTTGGTTATAGGCGTTGTCAAATTTTGCCAAGTGTAGTGATATTTAAGTTCTTTTAAAGGGTTCAGCTGATGTTGCGTATTGGCTTTTAGCTCTATTCCTAAAATGGAAATGCAAAGCTGTCCGTCTAACGTATAGATATTTAGATCGCCAACACAAAGCGGATCACTGAGTAAGGTTACATCAAGTAATGAGAAGCAATGGCTAGGGGGCTTTTGATGGTAGATAATTTCATCAATTTTCACAGGAAGGTACGAATGTTCGACTAATTGAAAGAAGCTTTGAAAAGCTCCATCAAGCAACATAGGGCTTAACATAACTTTCGAGTCTTCCTGAGAGTCACATTGTATCTCTACTAAAACCTGCGATGATGATTTCCAACATTGCACCACACTTTGAAAGAGTGCTTGATAGTTCATATCTAAGCGATGGCAATGAGTATAAAACTCATCTTTACTTATACACTGCTCAAATTCTCGTGTGTTTTGGTCAAAAGTTTTGCCTTGGATGATTGTTTTTTCGCTCCACTCCACAGTAAATCGGCTTTGCTGGAACCAGGACTCTTTTTCAAAGCTAAACAAAGAGATAGTTGAGTTTTCAACATTAAGTCGAGTCTCAAGAGTGATCTCCTCATCATTGAGATATAATGGTCTATTAAACTCAACATCACTGAGGGTGTATTTCGTATCGTCTGCTTGGACTCGAGCCAGTTGCAATGCAGCTTCAATGTATGCCGCGCCTGGATAGATGGTTTCATTACCCACCTGATGTCCTGTTAAGTGCTGCTGATTTTTTGTACTGATTTTGTTTTGCCAAATAGGCTGCTGGCTGAGTAACTGTTGACCGAGTGTTGGCAAACTAAGATCTAAGAAAGCGTCTCGCTTTTGCTTGTTTTCAATGCGAGAAAGTTGAACATCAGGATGCTCATGCCAGTAGGATTGATGTTCCCATTGATAATTTGGTAGCCGAACATTGTGATTAGGGGGGCAATTTTTCACATGTAAAGCTTCTTTAGGGTCTAACAAACCTGATGTTGCTAAAGCTCCCAACCCTGCTGCAAACTGGAGTTCGTCGTCTTCGTTACGGATCATAAAAGAGGTTGCAAAAATAGGGAGGTCCGAGGCCACCTGTTTAATAACATTTGACAGTACCGTATGCGGACTAATTTCAATAAAATTCCTTACGCCATCATCCAGTAAGTTTTGTATCGCTTTTTCAAAGTAAACTGGCTCCCGAACATTCTGAGGCCAATATTCAGCGGTCCACTTTTGCCAATCGGCAATTGAACCTGTCACGGTGGAGTATAGTGAAATATTTGGTTCGCTTGGATGAAGAGGTGACAAAGAATCAATCAGTGGCTTATTAAGCTTATCCATTACTGGACTGTGATATGGCACTTCAACGTTTAAAAATCTAGAAAACTTGCCCTGTAGCTCTAGCTCATCTGAGATTGCTTGTAGATTGTTGGTATCACCAGAGAGAGTAATAGAAGTTTTGCTATTGATTGCAGCGATTGACACAGCTCCAAAGTGCTTATTACAAAGCATTTGAGCTTGGGTTTCATTGATTCCAACAGCTAGCATTTTCCCCTCACCAGCGGTTGTTTGTTGTAGCCGACTACGGTGATAGATAATACGAAGCGCCTCTTCAAAATTATAAACACCAGCACAATAGCTTGCTGCTACTTCTCCTGCGCTATGACCAACGATGGCATCAGCCTTGATACCGTAATGAGCTAATAGCTTAAACAATGCAATTTGAATCGCGAATATTGCTGGTTGTGCGTATTGTGTTTCATGTATTTCGTCATCAGCATAGTGCATTTTCTCAATTAAAGACCATGACACATGTTGTTGTAGTGCGATGTCAACTTTATCCAGCTCAGCCTTGAATAAAGCATTGCTGCTATATAAAGCTTGTCCCATTTTTGGCCAAGTAGTTCCCATTCCAGAGAAAACAAAAGCGATTGGGGCAGAGGAGGTTGGTTGGGAGGCTGCGCTACGATTAACTTTGTTGGGCCGCTCGGAAATAAAGTCTTCAAGTTGCGTAATCAAAGCGGTTTTGTCTCGCGCGGTGAAAACCGCTCTATTTTTAAAGGCAGTCCGTAATAACACTGAGTTACTACAAAAATCGGGTACGTCACTTTCATCAAGTGGTTTTAAGTGGTCTAGATAGGCGGATACTTGTAACTTAAGCGCAGCAGCTGATTTTGCGCTGACGAATAGCTGCAACAAACTAGGACGGGTAGAGCAGGATCTGGAGGTTGATTGTGCTTGCTCAATCACGACATTGGCATTAGTACCTCCAAAACCAAACGAATTTACAATAGCGCGACGAGGAGTGTAATCGCCCCTATTTGGCCAAGCAGTGTTATCTGTCACTATTTTTATATTTAATTGTGCCTCGTTGATAGCGGGGTTAATAGTGTGACAATGCAATGTTTTTGGGATTATGCCGCTATTCATGGCATTGATCGTTTTAATCAAGCCAGCTATCCCTGCTGTTGGTTCAGTATGGCCGATGTTACTTTTAACTGACCCAATTAAGCACGGCTCTATCTCTTGGGATCGCGCACCGAGTACAGTGCCTAGCGCATTTACTTCGATAGGGTCGCCGACTGCAGTGCCAGTCCCGTGTGCTTCTGCATAATCTATATCACTACCAGTAAGACCTGCAATGGCCAGGGTTTTTGATAAAAGTTGCTGCTGTGCATGTCCATTTGGTACGGTGATCCCGCTAGTCTGGCCGTCTTGATTCGTACCACTTGCTTTGATTATCGCAAGAACCGGGTTTTGATCTTTAATCGCCTCAGACAGCTTTTTTAACACGACTACCGCAACACCTTCACTCCTAACATAACCATTCGCATCGCTAGAAAAGCTTTTACAGAGCCCATCAGGTGAAAGCATGGAGGCTTTACAAATCGACATTGTCATCTCTGGTCTCAGTAATAAGTTTACACCACCAGCTAAGGCAATTTGGCTGTCTCCGCTGTGAATCGCTTTACATGCTAAATCTAGTGCTACAAGTGAGGAGGAGCAAGCGGTGTCAAGCGTAAGACTGGTACCGTGAAAATCAAAACAGTAGGATAGTCGGTTCGCCGTGAGCGTCATTGAAGACCCTGTCGCAGAGTGACTAGAAACCAATTCATGGGCATTGCTATCGGTTTGTAATTGCTCAAAGTCGTGCATAAACTGACCCATGAATACACTAGTATCACTGCCTCTAAGCTTATCAACATCTAATCCTGCATTTTCTAGCGCTTCATAGGCGACTTCGAGTGCCCAGCGTTGTTGCGGGTCGATATAGGGGGCTTCCTTAGGGGAGATACCAAAGAAAGGGGCATCGAATAACGATAGACCAGATAAAAAACCTCCATTTTTAACATACATTTTTCCTGCTTTATCGCGATCACTATCATAGTAGGCGTCGACATCCCAACGCTCTTTAGGAATTTCCGTGATGCCATTACCACCGTTTATTAGGAAGTTATGAAAATCAAAAGGGGAGTTATTTTCTCCAGGAAGACGACATGATACACCAATGACAGCGATGTCATTTTGTTGCTCAGTTGCAGTTTGGTTGTTATTCATCTTTTACTCCAAAATTCGGTAATTTATTAGATTGCTTGACTAAGTGTTGGGCTAGACTTTTTGTGAAACAGGGTACCTGTCAGGGCGCTATTTGGGCGGGTATGTGCAGTCAATATATCTTGCCAACTCAAGCCTTGTTGTAGGAGGTATGTTGCAACCGAACAATGTTTATTATGAATATAAGCAATATTTTCTTTGGCACTGCTGTAGGTATCTTCTTTTACTTTTGGATGAGGATAATGAACAGCTTTAGCTTCTGTTATCAATTCGAATTTACAGCCCAGATTATGTAATCTTAACGCAAGTTCTACATCTTCCCCTCCCCAGCTACAAAAATACTCATCGAAGCCACCAGCCTCGTAAAGTGCATGAGTTTTGCATGATGCATGGCAGGTCCAAAAGATAAGCCAAGGCTCATTGATTTGGTGAAGAGAAAAATGGTGGGAGCGTAAAAAGGCAGCTCTACAGTCTTGGTATTGTTCTAGGAAAGCGCTATCGGTAAAGATATTTTCTTCAGATAATCGATGCTTGAATTTACGTAAGTTTGATTCTTCTAGTTCTTCAAATCCGAAGCAAAGCCCAATTAATACACCGACATCACTTCTTTGGTAGCGTGTTAAGTGTTGAGAAAGGCAGGAGGGCTCGGCTATAACACCTGAGTCTAAAAAGAGGACATGTTCAAATTGAGCA
The DNA here is from genome assembly GCF_004103285.1 of Pseudoalteromonas sp. A757. Classification (NCBI taxonomy): domain Bacteria; kingdom Pseudomonadati; phylum Pseudomonadota; class Gammaproteobacteria; order Alteromonadales; family Pseudoalteromonadaceae; genus Pseudoalteromonas; species Pseudoalteromonas sp. A757. Next base: position 13,047 of record NZ_QNQN01000047.1, on the reverse strand, counting down.
TTTAAGATGCCAATATTTCTCGCTCGAGCGACACGGAATCCCTCATCCTGTTGAAAGTAATATTTTATTGACAATGTGTCTGAAAATGATTTCACGACCTCACGGGTATCGTCACTCGAACCATCGTCTACGATAATAATCTCAAAAAGAGTGATATCGAGGGTTTGTTTTTCTAAGCTCTGTAATGTCAGACGTAATAGCTGGCTACGGTTATAGGTGGGGATAATAACGCTGATCCCTGTTCTCCAATCTTTCATTTATTTATTCCTTTGGTTTGCATTCATTGCAAAAACTAGCACCGAAATTGGATACGTTATTTTTAATATGTAAATTATAGGTGTCAATATGTTATTCAGTTTTTTCAAGTTGTAATTTTAGGTTGCTATTTCAAACTAATGATTATTAAGGGGTTTGATTTTTTGAATAACTTTTTTGATTGAATATTACTCATCAGTGGTACTTAAATGATCGTTGCATACGTTTGATAAAGTCGTAGGGGTGTTTACGCAGTGTCACTAATATCTCAATAGAAATATAGAGACATAACTTTTTAAACTTTAGATACACAAACTACCAATTAAATAGGTGATAAGGCTCCGGCCCACCTTAAAAAATATTTAACTTCCAATTTGCACCGAAAACCGCTAGCCTTAGGGGCAATAAATAAAGTAACAAATACGTAAAATAATGGAGCAGTATTATGGCGGAACAACAAGTGCAGCCTTTACACAACGAAAAGCACGCGAACATCAAAGTAAAAAATGGCGTGAACGTTGATTTCCTTAAAACTCAGCACTTAATGCCTGTAGTGGCGCATGAGTTTGCGCGTGTAGCGACAGAATTCCCGATGGCGTTTGTTAAAAACACTGAGTCAGGTCAATTTCAAGCGGTTGCTATGTTTGGTCTTCAGCCAGGTGAAAACTTATTTGTAGATGGTGACAAGTGGACTGGCAGCTTTGTACCAATGGCCGCAGCACGTTACCCGTTTGGTTTGGTTAAGCATCCTGAACAAGATCAGTTTGGTATTGTGATAGACGAAGCAAGCCCGCTAGTTGGTGAAGAAGAAGGTAATGCGCTTTTCGAAGACGGTAAAGAAACTGAATATCTAGGTCGTCGTAAAGAAGCGTTGGTAAGCTATGTTGAGTTTGCTCGCGTAACTGAAGCATTTACTCAGTATCTTGCTGATAAAGAGCTTTTAGTTCAACAAACACTAACGGTAGAAATCCGTGGTGAGAAGAAAGACATCAACGGTATTTACCTTGTGGATGAGCGTAAGCTAAATGAATTAGGTGACGAAGATTTCCTAGAGCTACGTAAACGTGGTTATTTAGCACCTATCTTCGCATTCTTGACTTCTACTCACCAAGTAGCACGCCTTGCACGTATGAAGGCACAGCGCGAAGCAAGCTAATTGTTTTTAATATAGTAGAATGATTTGAGAAAAGCGCTTCCTGATGGAAGCGCTTTTTTTGTGGATACTATTTAGTTGTTCTAAATAAAAAACTTTTAACGCGAAAGCTTGCATCGCTCTAAAATTCACCTCATGCTGAAGTTTAACAACGAACCAAGGTATAAAAATGAAAAAAATCTCTTTGCTAGCAGCCTTATTAGCTTTGTCGGCGACAGCTGCTGTCGCTGATGAGAAAGTGTCCCCGTTTGCGATCGCCATTCATGGAGGGGCTGGCACAATTGAGCGCAGTAACTTCACGCCAGAAAAAGAAAAACAATACAAAGCTAAATTAAAAGAAGCTGTTGAGGCTGGCTATAAGGTACTAGAACAAGGTGGAGAAAGTCTTGATGCAGTGACGGCTGCCATTAATATTCTTGAAGACTCGCCTTTTTTTAATGCTGGTAAGGGTGCCGTGTACACTTATGATGAAGGACATGAGCTAGATGCGTCAATCATGGATGGTCGTAATCGCCAAGCGGGCGCTGTGGCTGGGGTGAAGCACATTAAAAACCCAATCAACCTGGCAAAAGAAGTGATGCAGCATTCAGTACATGTCATGCTAAGCGGTGAAGGTGCAGAAGACTTTGCTAAGAAACGCGGTTTTACGTTAGTGGAAAACAGCTACTTTGACACCGATTCTCGCTATCAATCGCTGCTAAAAGCGAAAAAGCGATTGCAGATGAAAGAAGCGGCGACCAAGGACTATCAGGCGGCACACCAACAATTGAAGAGCCAGTATAAGATGGGAACTGTGGGGGCTGTCGCTCTTGATAAACAAGGGAATTTAGCGGCTGGAACGTCAACCGGTGGGATGACGGCTAAACGCTTTGGACGCATAGGTGACTCACCGGTGATTGGTGCGGGCACATTTGCGGATAATCGCTCTTGTGCTGTTTCAGCTACGGGACATGGTGAGTATTTTATTAGATATAATGTCGCAGCTGATATTTGTGCTCGTGTTGCTTATCAAAACAAGTCGATTGAAAAAGCAGGGAAAGAAGTGATTTTTGATACGCTTTATCCAATTGGTGGTACGGGTGGGGTGATCATTGTTGACCCGAAAGGCAATATTAGTATGCCATTCAATACCGCGGGGATGTACCGTGCGAGCAAGTCGTCAACAACAAAGACCTATGTTGGTATTTATAGCGAGTAAAACAATATTTCGTTGAGACTAAGCAAGTTCTTCAAACGCCAGCTATTATTATCATGATAGCTGCGTTTTTAATGGAGATGAGCAATGCAATCAATAAAAGTCGCAGACTACTTAAATCATCGCCCCGTAACATTCAAGCAAGATATGCGCGTAGAATCAGCTGTAGAGAAGCTGCTACAAAGCGGTCAATCGGGCGGGCCGGTTATAGACGAGACAAAGCGAGTTATTGGGTTTTTATCTGAGCAAGATTGTCTCAAAAAAATGCTAGAGGCGACCTATCAAAATGAGTCTCATAGTGTGGTGTCCGACGTCATGACAAAAGAACCTCTTTGCGTAAAACGTGAAGATAGTATAGTGCAAATGGCAGATTTGATGATTTGCAATAAACCCAAAGTGTACCCGGTAGTTGACGATGAAGGGCGCTTACTCGGGGTCATCAGCCGCGCAAACGTGTTATTAGCGTTAGATAAGCATTTACATGATGCTTATGTCTCTGGCCACCGCTACGTATGAAGCGATAAAATATACAGGCCGCTTCGGTAGCTCATGAGGAGCTGCCTTGTGAATAACGGCAAAAATCTCAATTCCTAACCAAATTTTGTTGGGTTCGCCTAATCTGATTTGGTAAACTACACGGCGTTTTATGTAATCACAAGGTGTCGTGTAGTGCAGGTTGACTCGCTGTTCAAAGAGCTAAATTCATGTCTTAAAAAGGATCACTTCATCCTCAAAAAGCGCCTTCATGGCGCGAAAAAAATTACCGATCAAGAAAAGCAAAAGCAGGTAGTCGCAAAAGTAGCGGCTGCGATTGCAAAAAGCCAAGAATTAAAGGTAACAAGAAGCGCCAATATTCCAGCAGTAGAGTATCCTGAGCAACTACCTGTCAGCCAGAAAAAAGACGACATCAAAGCGGCCATTGCGAATAACCAAGTGGTTATTGTTGCCGGTGAAACGGGCTCGGGGAAGACCACGCAGCTGCCAAAGATTTGCTTAGAGTTAGGTCGAGGCGTGGATGGCTATATTGGTCATACACAACCAAGAAGACTAGCAGCAAGAAGTGTATCTACCCGTATTGCAGAAGAAATTGGCTGCGAGATGGGGCAGGAAGTTGGATTTAAAATTCGCTTCTCAGATCAAGTCTCTGACAATACATACGTAAAACTGATGACCGACGGTATTTTGCTCTCGGAAATTCAACAAGACAGATTCCTCAACCAGTACGACACAATCATCATTGATGAAGCGCACGAGCGCAGCCTGAATATTGATTTTATTTTGGGTTATTTAAAGCAGCTGTTGCCGAAGCGTCCAGACCTTAAAGTGATTATTACCTCAGCAACCATTGATCCTGAGCGTTTTTCTAAACATTTTAGTGACGCACCTATTATTGAAGTGTCAGGACGAACTTATCCAGTAGAAGTGAGATATCGTCCAGTTGAAGATGTAGACTCACAAAATAGCGAAGCAGAAAACGACCAGTTACAGGGTATTTTTGATGCGGTTGATGAGCTTTGTGCTGAAGGACCTGGGGATATTCTGGTATTTATGAACGGTGAACGTGAAATTCGTGACACCGCTGATGCGCTGGCAAAACGCAATTTAAAAGGCGTTGAGATTTTACCTTTGTATGCGCGCCTTTCTAATGCCGAACAAAATCGCATTTTTGCGCCGCATAGCCAGCGGCGTATTGTATTATCTACAAACGTTGCAGAAACGTCATTGACAGTACCAGGTATTCGCTATGTTATCGACCCGGGTACTGCGAGAATAAGCCGCTATAGTTATCGAACAAAGGTGCAACGCTTACCGATTGAAGCAGTATCACAAGCCAGTGCAAACCAGCGTAAAGGTCGATGTGGGCGTGTGGCATCTGGTATTTGTATTCGTTTATATTCTGAAGACGACTTTTTAGGGCGCCCTGAGTTTACCGACCCTGAAATTCTAAGAACTAATTTAGCTTCCGTTATTTTGCAAATGCTCGCACTTGGACTTGGTGATATAAGTCAATTTCCATTTGTACAAGCGCCTGATAGCCGTAATATCAAAGATGGCATGTCATTACTTGAAGAGTTGGAGGCGATAGTTCCTGCAAAGCGCAGAGAAAAAGCCAAGCTCACAGAATCAGGTCGCAAACTAAGCCGCTTACCCATAGACCCAAGGCTTGCTAAGATGGTGATGTCAGGGGCACAAAACAACGCGCTTTGGGAAGCGATAGTGATCACTGCGGCACTGTCTATTCAAGACCCAAGAGAGCGTCCTCAAGACAAACGTGCAGCAGCTGACGAAAAACATAACCGCTTTGAGTGCGAACACTCTGATTTTGTTGCATATCTAAATCTGTGGAATTACATCGAAGCGCAGCAGCAAGCACTGACGCGTAACCAGTTTAGAAAGCAATGCCAAAAAGACTTTTTGGCCTACATGCGTGTACGTGAATGGCAAGATATTGTATATCAGCTGACTACGGTGTGTGAGGAGCTCGGCTTTAAAATAAATAGCAGTCCTGCAAGCGATGAAGCCGTCCATCAATCATTGCTAAGCGGTATGCTTAGCCATATTGGTGTAAAAGACGAAAAGCAAAAGCAAGTATTTAAAGGCGCACGTAACAGCCAATTTCATATTTTTCCAGGTTCAACACTGTTTAAGAAAAGCCCTAAGTGGTTGATGTCTGCCGAGCTTGTGGAAACCAGTAAACTTTATGCTCGGGTTAATGCCAAAATCGATGTAAATTGGATTGCGCCAATCGCTAAGCATTTAGTAAATAGAAGCTATAGCGAGCCGCATTGGGAGAAAAAGGCTGGAGCGGTTATCGCATTTGAACAGCAAACCTTGTACGGCTTGATCATCGTTGGCCGTAAACGCACGGTGTATAGCGATATTGATCCTGTGGTTAGCCGAGAGATATTTATTCGTGAAGCGCTGGCAAACGGTCAACTTGGCCAAAGCGAAGGCTTTTTGAGCGCAAACCAAAAGTTGGTTGAAGAAGTGCAGGCGCTTGAAGATAAAGCGAGGCGTCGCGATATCCTAGTCGACGAAGAAGATGTTGTTGCGTTTTATAACGATCGAATTCCAAAAGACGTAAATAATCGTGCTGCGTTTAATAAATGGTGGCGTTCACAAAAGCAAAAAGACAAACGCTTTTTGCATATGACGCGCGATCTGTTAATGAAGCATGACGCTGAACATATCACGGATACACATTATCCTGATACGTGGCAACAAGGGAATTTGATTTTGCCTCTCAGTTACCACTTTGACCCAGGCCAAGCACTAGACGGCGTGGTGGTCAATATTCCTCTGGCACTATTAAACCAAGTTCAAGATGAAGGCTTTGATTGGCATATTCCTGCACTCAGACATGAGCTGGTTTGTGGGCTCATTAAGTCACTGCCGAAGACCCTAAGACGTAACTTTGTACCGGCACCAAATTATGCCGATGCGGTGCTTGCCGCCGTTGAGGTAATGCAAGGTTCATTTAGAGAAGCGGTGGCCAATCGTTTACTCAGAATGACAGGTGTTAAAGTCGCCGAGTCAGATTGGGACATTAGTGCACTTGAACCGCACTTAAAAATGCAATTTCAGGTAGTTGATGACAAAGGCAAGGTGATAGCCCATGGCTTTGATTTACTGGCACTCAAGGCAAAGTTGCAAGGGCAAGTGACCGAGACGCTTTCGCAAGTGGCAGAGCAAGGGATTGAGCAGACGGATATTCAGCAGTGGGATTTTGGCGAGCTGCCAGAGCAATATACTAAAAAGCAAGGAAATTATGAGATTAAGGCGTTCCCAGCATTAGTCGATAAAAAACAAAGTACGGCCATAGAATTGTTTGATAACGAAGTAAAAGCCCAAGCGGCGCATCAAGCAGGATTGCGCCGTCTTATGCTACTCAATGTTCCTTCGCCTGTTAAATACCTACAGCAACACTTACCAAATAAGGCTAAATTAGGATTATACTTTAACCCCTTTGGAAAAGTGCATGATTTAGTTGATGACTGTACGCAAGCTGGGGTTGATAAGCTGCTGCGTGGATTTGGTGAGATCAGAGATGATGTCGCGTTTGAAAAAGCCAAAGAGCACATTCGAGCTGAGCTAGGCGATACTGTAGTTGAAATTGCGAAGCAAGTTGAGGCTGTGCTTAGCATTGCCCACAGTATTAACAAGCGCATGAAAGGCAGAGTGGATCTCACGATGATCACCGCGCATGGCGACATAAAATCTCAGTTATCCGGTCTTATCTTTAAAGGCTTTGTCACCGCTCACGGTGCTGACAAAATCTCTGATATCTTGCGCTACATGAAAGCGATTGAGAAAAGGCTTGAAAAACTTGCGGTAGATCCAAACAGAGATAGGTTGTGTGTATTAGAGTTGGAAAAAGTTGCTGCGGCCTATCAAGACAAGTTGGCAAAAATTCCCTCTGGATTACCTGTGCCAGAGTCGCTTGTAAATATTTTTTGGATGCAGCAGGAACTTCGCGTGTCTTTGTTCGCTCAAACATTAGGAACGGCTTATCCAATTTCGGCTAAACGCGTTTTGAATTCTATAAAAGAGTGCGAAATATAAACTTGCATTTTAGAGTACGACAGTTACTTTATTATATGAGGAAGTAAAACTTTGGATTGTGAGAAGGAAGCGGCATTGAATATGTCCACACGAGAGAAAAGGAAAAATGCACCGCACCTGCTAGTGGTCGACGACGAGTATTTTAACTATGAAATGCTCGAAATGGCACTGTCAGGGGCGTTTGAGCTGAGCTATGCAAACTCGGGTACGAGTTGCCTGTCGAATGCAATTGCTGATCCTCCAGATGCTATTTTGCTTGATGTGTGTATGCCGGGTCTTGACGGCTACGACACCTGTCGAATGTTGAAAAATACACCAGAAACTAAGGACATTCCGGTACTAATGGTGTCTGGTTTAGAGTCTGAAAAAGAACAAAAAGCGGGATTCGATGCAGGTTGCGATGCCTATGTGGTTAAGCCATTCTCAATGCAATCGCTATTAGAAAAAATAAAATCAATGGTGTAGGAGCGTTATATGATCAATGAAGATAAACGCCGTTTTATGCGTATGTCGGTAGATGCGGTAGCAAAATTAACTGAGCTTGAGTCAGGTAAAGTGTACCAAGGAGTTTGCCACGATTTAAGTGCTACGGGGTTGTCGGTGACAGTGAGCGACCCAATCGAAGCAAATTCAACCGTTGACATTTTCATTGATTCCAGTGGCGATATGATCCAGCCACTTAGTGCTCATGCAACCGTGATCCGCTGTAGTCAAGAGCAGGATGAGCAGTGGGTTGTAGGACTTGAAATCACCAAGTTCAATTAGATTAATTAAAGCCCTAAGGGTGGTATTGAAGCTTCCTCCAATACCACTGTGAGTTGCTTGATCAATAAACCTTACAAATAAGACCTTTTAGGTAAAAGCCCTCTGGATAATTGCCCGCAATAGGGTGGTCGGCGGCTTGATTTAGCCTTTCCATAATCAACAGCTCTTTACCTGCATCGAGCGCAGCGTCTGCAACGACTTTCTGGAATAGGTTTTGTTCCATAAGGCCAGAACACGAGAAGGTGAGTAATGTGCCACCAGGCTTTAATATTTGCATGGCAATCATATTGATATCTTTATAACCACGACAGGCACCATTAAGCTGCGCCTTACTTTCTGCAAACTTTGGCGGATCCATCACAATCGTATCGAATTGGCGGCCCTCATCACGATATTGTCTTAGTAGCTTGAACACGTCTTGCTTCACAAACTCAGCCTTCGACAAGTCTAGTCCATTATGTTCTACATTACGTTTTGCAGTGTCGAGTGCTGGCTGCGATACGTCAACGTTGATAACTTTACTACAGTCACCGCGCAGCGCATACAGGCCGAATGTACCGGTGTAGCAGAAACAGTTAAGCACTTCTTTGTCTTTTACAAAGCGTTCTAACGCGGCTCTACTGTCGCGTTGATCTAGATAAAAGCCAGTTTTATGGCCGCCGATGATATCGACTTCAATCTTTAAACCATTTTCGCTAATAAGGACAGGTGTGGTTGGTGCATCGCCAGCAAGCGGTCCGGTAATTTTATCAAGGCCTTCTTTTTTGCGCACATCAACATCTGAGCGCTCGTAAACATGACAATCAGGAAATAGTGATTGCAATGCCATTACTATTTCACCTTTGTGACGCTCGGCACCAGCGCTTAGCAACTGACAAACCAAGTAGTTATCAAACTTATCAATTGTTACACCTGGCAGACCATCTGACTCTGCGGCACACAATCGAAAGCCAGTTAAACCACCTTCAGCAATAACATATTCTCTGGCTGCTAGTGCTCGAGCGAGTTTTTGCTCAAAAAACGCTTGGTCAATATGTTGTGATTCATCAAATGTCCAAATTCTGGCTCTGATCTGAGAGTCTGGACTGTAAGCGGCTGTGGCGAGGTATTTACCTTCATTGCTGTAAATCTTGACGGTATCGCCAAGGGCAGGCTTGCCTTTTACTTTTTTAATGGCCTTTGAGAAAACCCAAGGGTGCTTTCTGTTAAGGGATTTTTCTCTGCCTGGTTGCAGATATAGCGCGCAAGTCATATATTTTCTCTAATCTTTCCTGATAGCTGCCATTTTAGTGAAGGGTGTGGCAACATACAATCAGTAATGCCTTTCCCGCTGAATTTGTGTGGGCTTATTTGTCGGATATTAATAAAAGTTGAGCTTAATGACGTTAAAAATGCATGAATTAGAAAAAGCATGTGAAGAGTTTATGCTGTCGACACCATGTGCAGATACCGCCCATGACTTGTCCCATATCAAGCGTGTAGTTAAAGTTGCAAAGGCGCTTTGCGAAGCTGAGGGTGCGGATCCTGCTGTGGTGATCCCTGCCGCTTGGTTACATGATTGTGTTGCCGTAGCAAAAAATCATCCAGATAGACCGCTGGCGTCGAAATTAGCTGCAGATAAGGCGGTTGCCTTCCTAACAGAGTTGAAGTACGACACGGTTAAACTTGAGGCGATTCACCACGCCATTGTTGCACACAGCTTTAGCGCTGGTGTCACACCCACGACATTAGAGGCCAAAATTGTCCAAGATGCAGACAGAATGGATGCGTTAGGGGCGATAGGTGTTAGCCGCTGTATGAAAGTAGGTGGGGCGATAGCGCGTAATCTCTACAATGTAGAAGACCCTTTTTGTGAGCACAGAAAAGCGGACGATACCAAATATACCTTAGATCACTTCTTCATTAAGCTGCTGCATATTAAAGATAACATGCATACCACTGCAGCTCGTGAGCAGGCACAAGCCCGCACTCAATATATGCTGGATTTTTTAGAACAACTGAAATCAGAAATCGCGGATTAAAAATGACGAGATGAGTATCATCTCGTCATTTGCTTTACAAAAACCACTACAAATAGCGCTAATGAAAAGCTGCCGGTAAAAGCCTCTACCGCTGCGATCAGCCGGGAGATCCCCACAGGCGTAATGTCCCCATAACCTAAGGTTGTGAAGGTAACAACACTAAAATAAAAGCTATTCAGCAGCGCCATTACATTTTCAGATACACTGTTGTCTAAGTCTAGCTGCATTATCTGATCTTGAAACGAAACGCCAAATAGAAAATAGCAAAATGCACAGGTAATTATCATGCCTAGACTGAAGCGAATGACATTTTCTGGCTTTTCTCCATACCCACATAGCAGGTCGACAAAGCTGGAAATAAGGTGACGTTTTGAAAATCGTGGATACTGAGCATGTCGCATGCGCAGCTCTTTATATGTAAAGCGCCCAACCATTTCAAATAGTCCTTGGTTTTCTGCGCCTTTACGTAGTAAACGATAGATCTCTTCGGACTGCAGAAACAAGTCTTCCGCATCTTCTTTAGCTCGGTTTCTACGTGCTTCAAAAGCTTGCTGCTCTTGCAGTAATTGCTCACCGAGTTCCATATTATCGATACGGGTGTTTTCCAGCTTTATGCCGAGCAAATTGGTGCTTTCTAAATTACAGCAGTGCAGGCTTGCTTCTCTCAAATCCGCCTTCATTAAAGACGCATGCTTAATGGTATTATTAAACAGGTGCGCCCCTTTCAAATTGGCACGATAAAAGTTGCTATAAGATAGATCATAGCCATGATGATTTTCAAAGTTAACAAGGTTGAGCCCTTCCAAATTGGCTCGCTTCAACTCTAAGCCTTGTAGCAAGCCGCCTCGCTTGGCGTAGCGTTCAAGCTTTTGGCTTAGCTCTAAGCCACCTTTATCGAATTTATTATCATGCCAAAAGCAGTAACCTGAGCCCATATCGATTTCACTGCATTTTTTTCCCTCAGGTGACACATATTGGCAAATGGGTTTATCAGCCATAGCTTGCCTAAATCAAAATGCCTTTTTCATTAAGCGTAGCAGCAAAAATAATAAATACGGTGATTTAACGAAAAAATCTTTCTAATTTATAGTGTGTTAGAAACCACACTATTGATGAGTTTATTGTCATTGTTGATCAAATTCACCATCTTACATGGCGTTTGCAGTGACTCTGATAAGTTGCTCATATTATAATGCATGCTTTAGTGGCTAAGAATTTGTTACCTTGCAATATCAATTGAAGAAAAGCCGAAAACGTAAGAGCGTTGCGATAAAAATAAAAGCTGGCCAAGTATTTGTGTATGCACCAGAGCAAGTTTGCGAGCGCTGGTTACATACTTGGGTGGAAAGTAAATCCGATTGGATAAAATCAAAGCTTGCTCTAAAGTTCATACCTGAGAGCCCTCGGCCGCTTGAAACAGGAATTTTGCAAGTATTCGGCGAGACCTTTACTATTCATAGAAGCGAAAGTACGACCTCTGTAATTGATTTTGATAACAAAAGAGTGTTACTTAAGGCTGTCAAAAATGAATGGGGTGAGTTAGTCGCGCTGTTAAGCGAAACGCTAAATGACTATGTAGATATGGTTATTGCGCGGTATCAACCTGATATTCAAGCTCGCTTTGATACGCTAAAAATACGCGTTTACAAAAGCCGCTGGGGCAGTTTTTCATCTAAAGGCGTGCTTGCGTTTAATACGCTTTTGATTGGTGCGCCTAAGTGGGTAATTGATTATGTGGTAGTGCACGAACTTTGCCATTTTCATGTTATGGCACACAATAGCGCATTTTGGCATTTGGTAACAAAGCACTATGGCGACGACCATAAAATGGCTCGGCGTTATTTACGTGACCACGGTCGTGACTTGATGATTGAGCATTAGCATAGCGCCCTGTTTATGCCTATTATTTGTCGGGCCTCGCTTTTGCCGCGCGTTTTAACAACTTTTTAAATGTCGGGCATTCAAAATGGCTTGGCGCAGGGCATTTTGCAGCGTGATAGAGGCCATCTCGCATTGCAGTTAAATGCTTAATGGTTTCATTTAATTCATCCGCTTTAGATTGTAACTTCATCCTATCAATATCCGCTTTACCCTCGGGGGTAAACATGTCCGCTATTTCATCTAACGAAAAGCCTGCGTTTCTACCAAGGGTAATAAGCGCTAGACGTTCAAGTATCGACGGGGGAAAAACACGTTTAAGCCCTTGTCGACCAATCGATCGGATCAGCCCTTTTTCTTCATAATATCTAAGCGTGGATGCGGGCAAACCTGATTTTTTTGCAACTTCACTGATATCCATTCTTGCCCTTGACTTAAAGTTAACTTGAACTAGTAGGATAGCGGTTATCAGTAAAAAAGAGGAGTAAAAATAGTGGAAAACCTATATTCGATGTTAATGCCAGCAGTAGCGATTGGCGTAGGTGCAACGCTTGTTATGGATTTGTGGGCATTTATGCTCAGTCGCGTGTTTGCCATAAAGGGCTTAGACTATGCATTAGTTGGTAGGTGGATTGGACACTTGTGTCAAGGTCAACTTACGCATCAAGGTATCGGGCATAGTAAACCAATATCTGGTGAACGTGTCATTGGTTGGTGCATGCATTATCTCATTGGGATTGTATTCGCCTTGGCGATACTGCTGGGCGTGGGCAAGCCTTGGTTGACTGAGCCAAGCCTTTTGATTGCATTAGTTTTTGGCTTAATAACGTGTGTGTTTCCATTCTTTATTATGCAACCCTGTTTTGGTGCAGGGGTCGCAGCATCTAAATTACCAGAACCGAATAAGGCAAGGGTAAAAAGTATGGCAGCACATTTGATTTTTGGCTTTGGATTGTTTTTAAGCTCGTTTATATATGTAAGCTTATTGTGAGATAAAGCAATAGAAGGTGGTGGAGGGAGCTGGATTCGAACCAGCGAAGGCTGAGCCGTCAGATTTACAGTCTGATCCCTTTGGCCGCTCGGGAACCCCTCCACGTAAAATTCTTTCCTAAAGCATCCTATACAAGATAGGGTAAAAAGATGGTGCCGACTATCCGAGTCGAACGGATGACCTACTGATTACAAGTCAGTTGCTCTACCAACTGAGCTAAGTCGGC
>NZ_QNQN01000048.1:0-43623 GCF_004103285.1 Pseudoalteromonas sp. A757 | reverse complement strand
ACCCACCGAGCTGTTGGGCTCCCCAAACAAAGAGAGTAAAACATCCTAGTTCGTAGCGAGCCAGGGCCTTATTAAAGATCGCGAGGTGAACTCGCTCCTACCACCGCATCAGTACTGAGCTGCATGGTCGGAGGTGGTTTACCCGCCGAGCTATTAGGCTTCCCAAACAAAAAGAATAAAACATCCTTCTTCGTAGCGAGCTAGGGCCTTATTAAAGATCGCGAGGTGAACTCGCTCCTACCACCACATCAGCACTGAGCAGTATGGCTGGAGACGGTTTACCCGCCGAGTATTTGAGAGCATGAGGCAGCTATATGGTTTTATGCAATAAGGGCTATAAGGAAAGGTTAATTAACGATATGATGGGTTAAAAACAGGGGCCTTAGCGTGTCATTTCATTTAATTGCACTGTTGGTAATATTTGCATTGTTTGGCACTTCAGCCACTTACTTAATTCGTTTTATGTATAGCTATTGGATTAAGAAGAGGCTTGAAGTGAAGTATATTGTTAACGCGAGTATTTGTGCGGTTTTAGTGATGGTGATCTCAGTGATCAATGAGCTTGTTCGATGACCTGAAGGCTCACTAGTTTATAGAGGTACTGCCTGACAGGTATGCGCAATACATAGTGTTTGTATTGGCATCACAGGTTCACAACTAACCGCTGGTGCTTTTTCTTTGTTATTCAGCTTTTCTTGCTCTGTAATAGCGCTAACAACAGTTTCTACATCTTGCTCATCAGTATGCTTCGTTGAATAGATCAGATATTCCCTTGGTCCACCACAGGTTAATCGTTCACCTACCCCAATTACTTTACACTGGTAGCTTGCATCACAGCCTAAATGTGCTCTTATCTCGGTGAGTGTATGCGCAGTATTAGAGCGACTTGTGGCATCGCTTGGCGTCATTTCACAGCCTGATAATGCCGCAATTAGTGTACCGATGCAGGCGAGAGAAATAGCTAACTTCATTATTGCCTCTAGTATGTAGGACGACTATTTTCTAGTTTAACACACTTATTTTCAACGCATTGCGTTGCGGGTTCAATTAAATGCTGACAGATACTCATCATTTGATTTTGCATATTATAGGCGCGCTCTAATGTAGTAATTTGCTCCGCTAATTGTTTTACTTGTGCCTCATCTGCTGATTTAGTTGAATAAACCTGATAAGAGGAAGGGCCGCCACAGGCGCGATCGCCAACGGCAATGACTTTACACTGGGTATCGTTATCACAGCTTTTGTCGGCCACGACGTTTTCCAATGATTGTTTATGGGCTTTGATATCAGAGGTGTCGAGCTTTTTACCCTCTTGTTGAATAGGTAAGCTTGCTTCTTTTGATTCTTTAATTTCAGTGTGCTTTTCGCTTACAGGTTTGGCTTCCTGCGCTTTTTGTTCAGTGGTTTCTTTTTTAGTTACCTCTTCTTGGCAGCCAAACAGCAGAAAGGTTGCGAGTAAAGTGGGGATCATCTTATTCATTATATGCTCTCCTAATGTTTGCTAATTAAACTACGCAAGTCTTTAAGGAATAGCAAGTTCTGCAGCCTGCATACACTATATGTGATTGCAGGCTGTGAACGATAGCGTTATAAACCGCCTTTGGTGAGTTTTTGCGGATCGAGTAATGATTGGAGCTCGTGTTCACTCAGATCGGTTTGCTCAGCAGCGACCTCAATAATTGGACGCCCTTCTTTGTAAGCAAGCTTGGCAATTTGTGCTGCTTTTTCATACCCGATCACAGGATTTAACGCGGTAACTAAAATCGGGTTTTTAGCGAGCGCCTTTTGAATATTCTGCTCATTCACTTTAAAGCTTGAAATAGCTTTGTCTGCAAGTAGCCTCGAGGTATTCGAGAGGATCTCAATACTTTGCAAAATATTTAATGCAATCACTGGCAGCATAACATTCAGCTCGAAGTTGCCTGACTGGCCCGCAACACTAATCGTTGCGTCATTACCGATGACTTGAGCACTGGCCATTGCTGCCGCTTCTGGAATAACGGGGTTTACTTTACCTGGCATGATTGAAGAGCCGGGTTGTAGCGCCTCAAGCTCGATTTCACCTAGGCCAGCAAGCGGTCCTGAATTCATCCAGCGTAAGTCGTTGGCTATCTTCATTTGTGCTACTGCAAAGGTTTTAAGTTGGCCAGAAAGGCCCACAATCGCGTCTTGTGAACCGATGTGATAGAAAAAGTTGCTACCTTTACTGAAACGGATCCCGATGTTAGTGCTCAGGTTTTGGCTAAATAATTTTGCGAACTGTGGATCGGCATTAATACCTGTGCCTACCGCTGTTCCACCTTGACCTAACTCGTAAACCTTTTCTAAGGAATGAACAATGCCCTGACAAGCGTTATCCACCTGCGCCTGCCAGCCACTTAATGTTTGTGCAAAGGTCACCGGCATTGCATCCATCAAGTGCGTCCGGCCAGTTTTGACATGATGACCAACTTGCTCTGCTTTTTGTTCAATACTACGAGATAAGTGTTTTAGTGCTGGCAGAAGGTCATACACTGCTGTGATTGCACTACTCACGTGAATCGCTGTTGGGATCACATCGTTTGAGCTTTGGCCCATATTAACGTCATCATTAGGATGAATTGCTACGCCGCTTAATTCAGTAGCCAACGTAGCTATCACTTCGTTGGCATTCATATTGGAACTGGTACCAGAACCAGTCTGAAAGACATCTACAGGGAATTGGTCTAAGTGTTTGCCATCAATTAGCTGCTGACATGCACTCACAATTGCTTTTGCTTTATCACTTGATAGATGGCCAAGGGATTGATTGGTTTCTGCTGCAGCTTGTTTGATATAGGCCAATGCTTTGATAAAGCTAGTTGGCATTGTGATCCCGCTAATAGGAAAGTTATTTACAGCGCGCTGTGTTTGCGCCTTGTAGAGCGCATGCTCAGGAACATCTAATGTTCCCATACTATCGGATTCTTGACGAAATGTAGTCATCGTTGCTCCTAATAAAAAGGGTTAAACTGTTGGCAGGTTTGGCACGCATCTCGCTGGAGCTTCAGAAATTGCTGTGACGAAGTATGGTGCTGTTTATAAAACCGTTTTAATGCCAGCAAAGGTTTAAATAATTGATCCATGCATTGTTTACGTATGGCTGTATCAACGAGTGGATCGGCAATCTGTTCTAACAGTTCGGACAATGTATTTTTAAGATAAAGCTCTTGCAGCAGCGGGTTATTATGGCGCTCGTACCATTTCGCCATGCCTATGCCTGCCGCAATATATTCCGCAACCAAGAGTGGTGCTTCAAGTTGTGGTCGCTGGCAGTGGCGATTAAGCTTCGCACGGTAAGTCTGTAATAAAGTAGCTAGCTGCATGAATACAAAACCAAACGATGTAATGATAATGGTTATCATTACATCGTTTGTTTGGCAATTCAAGCTTTAGTATTTGCATTGCCAATCAATTTGTTTAGCATTCACCATAGCAGCCCACTATGAGTCTGAAATGAATTTAAAAAGAGTGATTGAGTTAATTATAGCCGAGGAGATATTGCTGCTCTGAATGCTCTTTCTCTTGTTCTTCGAGTTGCATTAGGTTGGCGACTTCTTGTCGGTAAGCGCGACCTTTAGTGAAGGTATTTTTACGCTTCTTCAGGACGAGTCCCTCGCTTTTAAGTTGGCTTGGCATTTGGGTGATCTCTGAAATTTTCATGCTCGCTTCTCCTCTTGGTACACTTTAAACTTAGCA
Source organism: Pseudoalteromonas sp. A757 (assembly GCF_004103285.1). Taxonomy (NCBI): domain Bacteria; kingdom Pseudomonadati; phylum Pseudomonadota; class Gammaproteobacteria; order Alteromonadales; family Pseudoalteromonadaceae; genus Pseudoalteromonas; species Pseudoalteromonas sp. A757. The sequence continues at coordinate 39,906 of NZ_QNQN01000048.1, read as the reverse complement.
GAAGTTGTACCAAAATAAATTTCTTTTCTAATTTTAATTGCTTAGTAGAAGTTTTAGCTGTTTGCCTTGCAATTGAGATAAATTCTTGCCTCAATGAGGCGCATAAACCGATCAAAATAGTGCAAACGAGATGACAAAACCTTACTCTCAAGCGTGTGAAAACAATAAACAGCCAATATTAGAAAAGCTCACTCCTTATCTAAACAAGTCTTTGGAAGTGCTAGAAATAGGCTCTGGTACGGGCCAGCATGCGGTGCACTTTGCTGCGACGTTACCACATTTAACGTGGCAGACAGCGGACCGAGAGGTCAATCACGCCGGTATTCAAGCGTGGCTTGATGATGCAGAACTTGAAAACGTTTTACTGCCACTGGCGCTAGACTTACACCATGCGTGGCCTGTTAATCAGCGTTATGATGTGATCTATACTGCTAATACTTTGCACATTGTGTCATCAACGCTCGTTGAGCGCTTAATCGCAGGAGTTGGACGACACCTTAAAGAAAGCGGCTACCTGATAGTTTATGGGCCTTTTAATTATCAAGGTGAATTTACCAGCGAGAGTAACCGAGAGTTTGATACGTATTTAAGGTCACAAGACAAAGAGAGTGGCATTCGCGATCAAGAATGGGTATTGGCGCTTGCGGCAGAGCAAGGACTTACACTACAGCAAGACTATGCGATGCCGGCTAATAATCGCTTATTGGTGTTTAAACGGTAGTTTTGCTCGACACTCGGTAAAGTAATGCTCGAGTGCGTCAGCTTCGCGCTTGGTAAAATCCTCAAGCGCTCGCTGAAAGTCAGGTTGAAATAAGCGGTGATACGATTGCCTCCACACCGGTTCAAAACCCCTCACTAACTTGTGCTCGCCTTGAGCACCTGCGTCAAAGACAGCAAGCTGATTCGCAATGGCGTACTCTATGCCTTGATAGTAACACAGCTCAAAATGCAAAAAGTCGTAACTATCCTCAATTGCGCCCCAATAGCGACCATACAAGGTATCACCATCCACAAGATATAAACTGGTGGCGATAATTTCGTGGTTTAAGTAAGCGCAGCAAAGACGAAGCTTATCTGGCATTGAGGTGATAACTTGCTGAAAAAAGTCGCGAGAGAGATAGCCGTGGTGCCGCGAGCGTTTAAGATAGGTGAGCTGGTAACTGAGAAAAAACGCATCGAGTTGTGCTGTGCTTATTTCTCTGCCAACAGTCCATCTTATGTTAATACCTTGGGCGGTCACAGCTTGGCGTTCTTTCATGACCATTTTACGCTTTCTTGATGTGAGTCGAGCGAGAAAATCATCGAACTCGGCGTAACCTCGATTATGCCAATGAAATTGCACATTGCGCCGCATCGTTAAATGACTTTGAGTGAGAAAATCGCTTTCACGACAAAAATTAATATGGACTCCACTAATGCCTAGTTGGGCGAGGCTCATGAGCGTAGTGTCAATATATTCAAGCAAGCAAGAAGATAGACGTTTCGTTAATATTCTTGGTCCTTGAGTTGGCGTAAAGGGGACGCCACACAGCCATTTCGGATAGTAATCTAATCCATGGCGCTCGTAAGCTTCAGCAAAAGCCCAATCAAAAACGTACTCGCCATAAGAGTGCGATTTAATATAGCCTGGTAAAATTGCAATCAACTCGCCCTGGCGTTCAATCATTAGGTGATGTGGTATCCAGCCAGTCTCTTTGCTGGTGCAGCCGCTCAACTCTAATGCAAGCAGCCACGCGTAGCTCGTAAATACATGTGATGGTGAAACGCAGTCCCACTGTGCTTCTGTCACTTCAGTTAGAGAATGAATAAACCTATGTTGGTACTCAGTCATTGTGGCCGTCAAAAAATGCGAGCAGTGCTTGCTCAAAGTTGCTGTAATCAGGGTTAAACGTGATCCGCGCAAGAGCAGTGTATTGCGTCATGCTTTTCTCGTGACGCTCGCCAAAATGGACGGTTTTACCTGTGCGGCAGTTAATAAAGGCCTGGTCTTCTAAGTGGTAACTGGTGCAGTTACGATAAGGCCCTTTGCGGCCGTAAAAAATATGTTCAGGTGGTTGCAAAATACCAATATGAGACATATCGATAATATTGTCGGCTTTCACACTCCGATACTCCACTCCTTGCTTAGTCGATAGTGTTTCCGAGTAGATAAATTGGGTCAATGTTGATTTAGGTTGCCACTTTTCTAGCAGCTTTGCCGTTGCGTGATTGTCTATGGTGGTATCGACATCGCTATAGCTGATAAACATCGGTACATCTGGCAAAGTGGTGAGTGATTTGAGTGGCGCCATAGCTTGATGGGCTAACGTTGCGCCATGCCATGGGAAAGATTCATATTTGGCGAAATCCAAATCTGCGTCTTCATCTATCCAATTGACAAATGGCACGTAATCAATCCATTTGGCTAGCCAACCGTTCTTATTATGTGGCTCCGTAGCGGGTGAGATAAGTGCAACAGAGCCTAAATTATTAGGCTTGTGCTTCGCTATGCTACTTAGCACCAAGGCAGCACCAGTGGAGTAACCAAGCACGGAAAAATGCGTAAAATCTTGGCTCGTCTGTGCGATGGCATAATCCGTGTGGGTTTGCCAATCGTCAATATCAACTTCGGTTAAATCGCTTGGTGCAGTCGCGTGGCCTGGCAGTAACATGGTTCTGACATTGTATCCTGCTTCATAGAGTGCTGCCGCAAGGTAGTGAAAAGTAAAAGGAGAATCGGTCAGACCATGGATAAGTAAAATGGCTTGATCTTTGTTGTCATGCTCAAGTGAAAATGGCGCGATTAAGTCACTTACCTTGGGGGTTGTCAGGTTGAGTAATGTTGCAGTGGGCGTCATTAACGGGCACGGCAGTGTGGCGCGGGGATTGCGGCTTTCAATAAGTTGCTTGGTCGAACGAATATAATCGTTATAGTTTTTTATATCCCCTACATCGACTGTGACGGGGCCTTTATCGATTGCGTCGCGGAATAATCCCGACTTTTTGCTCTTGGTGAATAGCGACATATCACTCACTTGGGTAACACAGTCTTGTGCGATGACCAAAGGTGAGGCAAGCAGGCTAAAAGCAAATACTGTGGAGGTAAGGTAGTGGCGCATTGTCGGTCCTTATGAGCATAAAATCACATGCAGTATAGCGAGAACAGATGACGATAAAAATGGTTAGCGGATCGGTAATATGCGTTTTGCAAAAGTTTGCTTTAGTACAATCGTTGATTCAATCCCGCTAATTACCTTACAGGCCCCCAGTTGATGTTTGGCAAATTGTTCATAGCTGGGCAAATCCTTTGCTACGATTTCCAGTAGGTAATCATAACTTCCGGAGATCACTGAACAGCTGATCACCTGATCTTCAGATTCCACGTGTTGTTCAAATAAATGCGCTGCAGTTGCGGTATTTTCACTGAGTTTTATAAATGCATAAACCAAAATACTTAGGTCAACTTGCGCTCTATCCAGTGCCGCATGATAGCCTGAAATTACTCCTGTATCTTGCAAGCGTTTTACGCGTCGAAGACAGGGAGTATCGGAAAGGTTTGCCTTTTCGGCAAGTGAGGCATTACTCAAACGTGCATTATGTTGCAAGGCGTTAAGGAGCAATTTGTCCTTGGCATCTAAATTTACCGACATAAACCAAATAAAAGAGTGATTCTTGCTAATCAGTATTAAACTTTTAGAGAAAATTGGCAAATTATGCTCGTGGTGATTTGCTAGCCTTAACTGTGGAATAATCACGAGAAGTAATCATGAGTCCATTAGCCGTACAATTTGACGCTTGGATTAGAGGTCCGTTTGTCGACCTTAACGACAAGCTTGAACATCTTTATTGGCAGCAGCAGGATAAAGCAAACGTTGAAGGCGTTGGTGAAACGCTAAAAGCACAGTTATTAGAAGAAGGTAATCAACTGATCCAAGCCTTGCTAGAAGAAGGCAATACCGACGAAGGCTTTGAGCAAGCATTCGACTTACTCGGTAACGTTGGTCTATTTATGGCTGCATGCAGACGCCACGAAATTACCGAGCCAAGCCGTGAAAAGGTGTCTCCACTAACGCAAGCATCGGCATTGGCCATGCACATTGGTGCCTCTTTGGGGGTTACGCCGCGCTTCGCAACGGCTCATCTCACCACACATAACCGCGCAATCAACGGCGTGTATAAGCGCTTTACTTCTCATCCGGCAGAGCGCTTATTCATCGACTACAATACGCAGGCCATTCTTGCCTATAAACGTGCGTCTGAATCGTTAATGAAAGTGCATCATTTGGGAATTTCTCATCCCATGTCATTGGTGCTACTCAAACAAGTTAAGCAAGCGCTGCTTGAGGTGATAGAGTCTAATCGAGAGTTATTTAAGGAGCTAGATACCGAGGCATTCTTTTACGTTGTACGACCCTATTACAAACCTTACCGAGTTGGTAAAGAGGTCTATCGTGGTGCAAACGCTGGAGATTTTGCGGGTATCAATGTTATCGATATGATGTTGGGGTTATGCCCAGCTAATGATATTAGCTATGGTCAAATGCTGGTGGAAAAATTCCTCTATATGATGCCAGAAGACCAAGCAACCCTGCGGGAATGCATGCGCACGCCTAATTTAATGGATGCGTTTCTGAGTGCATTGAAAGGGCCGAAAAGTGATTGGTTTGGCCCCGCCTGTAGTTTGTTTGTACAAGTGTGTAAGCTGCATGGAGATACGGCCATACAACATCACAATCAACTCGTCGAAAAGTATATCGCCAAACCTTCGCAAGCAATGCAGCAACAGCACTTAAGCAAAGTGACCGCCAGTGGTCCACCGATTGAAGTCTTACTCAAAGAACTCGCAGACTTAAGAGATAGGCGAGCCGCTGCCGAGCGCGATGATATCTTTACTCGGCATCACGACTTAAAACGATTACGCCAAGCAATAGGGATTAAGCATGAAGCAATATAAGGATGATTTTCACCTGTCTACGGGTCCCTATTTATTGAGTCATTCTGTTGGTCGTATGTTGAAATCTGCAGCGGAAGATTTTCATCAGCAATTTATGGTGCCGTGGCAACTACAAAACCAGGAGCCTTGGCAGCAGTGGCTAAGCGGTATTGATCGTTTTACTTCGTCCTTAGCCTCCCTATTACACACTGATCCTCGCTTGTTTTGTCCGCAAGCAAATCTTTCCAGTGGTTTAACGAAGTGGGCGATGAGTTTACCCGAAAGTGGCATTCGCAAAGTGCGCGTGTTAATGAGTGAGCAAGACTTCCCCAGCATGGGGTTTGCGTTACAAAACGCGCTGGACAATATTGAGATTGTTTATATTCCCGAAGCGATGAATATGCACGACCTTAGCGTGTGGCAGCAATATATTGACGAGCAAATTGACTGGGTATTTGTCAGTCATGTTTATTCGAATAGCGGTCAGCAAGCCCCTGTCGCCGACATCATTGGCCTTGCTAACCAATACGGCTGTAGAAGCATTATTGATATCGCTCAGTCACTTAGTGTATTACCAATAAATTTAAGCGAATGGGGCGCGGATTGCGTTATAGGCTCTTGTGTGAAATGGAGCTGCGGTGGCCCTGGCGCCGGTTTTATCTGGGTGAATGAGGATGTTTTGCCTTATTGCGAACCAAAAGACGTTGGCTGGTTTTCACATCAAAATCCATTCGAGTTTGATATTCATCATTTTGCGCTGAGTGAAAGTGCGCTGCGTTTTTGGGGCGGTACACCAAGTGTGGCACCTTATATCTATGCGGGGCATAGCCTTGGCTATTTTGCTGAGCTCGGGGTTGAGCAAGTAAGAGCGTACAACTTTGCTTTGTTGTCTGGGTTACAAGCGGCATTACCTGAATTTTATCGCTCTCCTACAGCACAGAGTGCTTGCTCTGGGACCGCTATTTTGCATTTTGGCTCGCGGCATGAGGCAGTGATGGAGCAGCTTAAGCGTGCAGGCATTGCTGTGGATAATCGTCGCTACGGTATTCGCGTCTCACCACATATTTACAATAGTCAGGAGGACATTGCGCGGTTGGTGCAGGTTATAAACGAAAGCTAGCTTCCTAATCCTAGTGCTTTTTTGGTCTTCTTCTTCACCGAGCGCCAATGTGTCATTGGCTGCTTGGGCGCGTGCGCTATCAATGCGTTAAAATCAATTTCTTCAGCAAGTACCTCTCCTTGGTGTGCCAAAATCACGGAGTGGGGTTTTAGTGCCTTTACTTTGGCAAGAGATTGGCGATACAAGCGTGGATAGAATACCGGAAAAGGCGCAACAAATTGTCCTTTCACTTTTACCGTCAAATCCGCCACATAGATGCGCTTACTGGGGAGATGATACAAACTCAAATCTCTATCCGTATGACCGGGTGTGTGTATCGCTTGCCATTCGTTAAAGTAGGGTAAGCTATCACCATCAGCTAGGAAAAAATCTGGTGATAATTGTCTTGGATACCAAAGGTTACGTTTGGCCTTGCGCTTTCGCCCAGCAACCCAAAGTGCCAGCGCCATATCGGAGAGATGCATCATGACACCATCAATACCTCGATACCACTGACTGGGGGCATTTGCGGTCGCAATCTTTGCGCCCGTGAGTTTTTTGAGTTTGTGCGCGCCACCGGCATGATCTGGGTGCATATGCGTGACCACAATCAGCTTTAGTGCGCTTAATGGTTTTTGCAATTGCAGGATGTAGTTGCAGACCAACTCAACATCGGCACGACAGCAACCATCGAGTAATAGCAGATCCGTTTCGTGCTCGACCAGATAAATATGTTGAATATAACCTTCTAAGACATGGATTTTCATTCGTCACACTCATTTCCCCAATCAGATCTCAACATAGCATAGGATAAAGACATCTGACCAGTTGTGTATGGCAGTGATAAATCGCAGACATAAAAAAACCGCAATTAAGCGGTTTTCTTATAAGTGATGGCGGAGAAGGAGGGATTCGAACCCTCGATAGGGCTACAAACCCTATACTCCCTTAGCAGGGGAGCGCCTTCAGCCACTCGGCCACCTCTCCGACGCAATACTTTAAAAATGGCGGAGAGATAGGGATTTGAACCCTAGATACGCTATTAACGTATGCCGGTTTTCAAGACCGGTGCTTTCAACCACTCAGCCATCTCTCCATGGGCAAAGATAATACTTAGCGATTTAGGCGCTGTAAACCGTTTTTAAACTGTTTGCTTAAAAAATGTTCTAAAAGTGAGGTTTTTTTTAAAATTGTGCTAGAAATTAGCGGTTTGTCGAAGAGGTTTTGTACAAAAGTGCTGGTTGAATAGGTGCTTTTATGGTCTATTGAAACAAATGCTGACGAGAGCATGGCGGGTTGGGGCGCCATGCTCTGTGCAGACTTACTTATACATAATCACGTCTTTTAACGCTAAGTGTTGACCACATACTGCCAACCACTTCGTCCAATTGATACGACGTTGTTTAGTTGGTTGTGTTTGGTTAAACGTGTTTTGTGATGGGCTGCAAGGTGCAGCTGAATTAAGCATGTCTGGCTCCTAATAAGTTATGATTGAAAACGAGGTTATTTTGCCCGCAATTTGTTTAAATTTAAAACGATAAAAATTGATGTTTTCGGATAAAAATAACTAATGAATTAATGCTTTATTCATTTTTGTTTTAATGGCTTTTTTGAATGGTTATGCATAATTGTGATTGTCTTAACTAGGCTTTACCCCAGTTATTATAGGTGTTTGTGGTTTTTGCTTTTTATTTTTGGTTTTAGTTTTGGTTTTTTATTCATATAAGTTGAGTTTTTGTATTTAAGGGGTTTTATGCTGGTGGTAGTCAACCCTTTAGCGGGTGCTGAGGGGAAAGCGCAAATTGCATGGTTAAAGCAACAATTAAAACAACAGCAGTTGACAGCAACTTGGTTTAATACCACTGGAAACTTTGTCGCAGATAGGGAGGCAATTGCTCAAGCCGCGACGGCGGGAGCTAGCGTGGTGGTGATTGGGGGAGATGGCACTTTGCACCTAGTCGCCAATGCCATTGCTGAACGGGATAACACGCTTGCGCTGCTGCCAGCGGGTACTGGCAACGATTTTGCTCGGCAGTTTAATTATTCCAAAGTACAGTGGCGAGCAGCTGTATTTTCAGACAAGTTTACAAGTATTGATTTGGGTAAAGTGGACGGACGCTGGTTTGTCAATGTTGCTGGGATTGGCTTTAACGCGCATGTGATGAATAACCTAGGACAAACCAAACGCTTGGGAAAGTTGAGCTATACCTATGCGGGACTAATGTCGCTGTTTACTGCCAAGCTCATTCGCTATCGCAGCAAAAAATGGCCTGAGCAGGGTATGATGTTGTTACTTGCGAATGGCAAACACTTTGGGGCAGGGTTAACTCCCGCCCCAATGGCTTGTCTTGATGACGGTCAGTTAGAGCTGCTGTGGTTCACGCCGCAAACGCATTGGCAGCGAGTGATATTATTTGTCAATATGCTGCTGAAACGTCATATGGGCACGAGAAATGTGCATCACAGCCGCATTACTGAGCTTTTTATCGCACAAGAGGGGTATGACATTGAGGCGGATGGTGAGATTGTTGGGTGCACGCCTGCAACGATAACCTGTCGCCGCCGGGCGCTGTGCATAAAAAAAGCGCCATTATAAAATGGCGCTGGAAAGTAAGAAGCTAAAGCATTGGTAAGACTTCAACTTCTAACTGGGGACCGAATGGACAGCCAAGCGTAGATGCGATCTAAAGGTGTGAGTACAATCGCATTACCTAGGATGACCAAAATAAACCCAATAAAGGTGTTTTGCTGCCACTCAAAGCCTTCAAATAAGGTACTCAATGCCACGGCAACAAAAGGAAATAACACTATCAAATAACTCGCTTTCTCAGGCCCAATATTCTTGAGTAGTGAGAAATAACAACCAAAGGCAATAACGGTGCCAAACACGCTGAGGTAAATCAGAGACCACCAATATGATGCCGGCGCTTGGTTGATAAACTGATGTTCACTCAAGGCGACATAGGTTGCTAACATGACAGCGCTGTAGAGCATGCCCCAAGCATTTCCCGCCATAACATCAATTTGCTGATTGGAATTGCGTACGCTCACCATATTTCCGAGTGATGCGACCACTGTTCCTAATAAAGCTAATGATAATCCCAAGAAGGCCTCGCTTTGCAAATCAAATGCGACCAAATCGTGCCAAAACAAGCTGACTATCCCAAGCGTGCCCAATGACGCACCAAAGTAAATTCGTTTTGCAATAGGTTTGGCAAAAAATAACTTAGTATTGACAATGTTAACGACCAATAATAATGAAAACGCAATTGATGCCATCGCTGACGTTAGATGTGCCTGAGCCCAATATAAGAAGAGATAGTTGGCACCAAAATTACATAGCGCTAAGAGGATAAAAAAGCCGTGATCTTGGCGGGAAAAGCGCATTGGCACACGCTTATAGATAACAAATGCCCACATACAAATCGCGGCGAGACCAAATCGGTAAAACAGTGACACAAACTCGTTGATGCTGCCAAGTTGATATTCAATGGCAAGCCATGTTGATCCCCAAATCAACACAGTGATGGTGTAAAGAAATAGATTTTTCATGATCGGCTCTAGATTTAAACAGCAGTGGAAGTCTGTAGTTTACGCTGTTATTCTGTATAAGCTATATACAGAATTTGCTAATTTATACCTATACAGATTATTGCTTATGAGTACCGTTATTCAACGCCAACATTCCGCCTTTCTCTATCAGCAGGTGATCCAAATGATCTTGTCGATGGCAGAACAAGAGTCCATTTTACCGGGCGAAAAGCTTCCTTCATTGCGTGTTATGGCGCAAAACTTAAATGTCAGTATTCCAACGGTAAAGCAGGCCTATCAAGCACTTGAAGACCAAGGAAAAGTGGTTGCCAAAGAAAAGTCAGGCTACTTTTTATGCCAAAGAGCTTCGCACAACGACTCGCCAAAGCGTGCAAGATTACCCGCCAAACCCGTAGTGGTTAACAAGCAGGCGTTGATTGAACAAGTCTATAATGGGATCCATCAGCCACATACAATCCCTTTAGGTATCGCTAACCCCATTGCCATCGCTGGTACTGAGCAAGTACTTGCCAAAATTATGCGCCGTGTAATGAAAGAAGCTGGGAATGAGCTCATCAATTATGGTCCTATGGATGGTTTAGATAGCTTAAAAAAGCAAATCGTGCGGCGTTATTTGGATATGGGCTTAGCAATAGACATGGATGAAGTGGTGATCACCAATGGCGCGCAAGAAGCATTAGCGATTGCGTTACAAGCGGTAACTAAGCCTGGAGACGTGATAGCGATTGAATCTCCTTGTTATTTTGGCATTGTTGAACTGGCTGAAAACTTGGGACTAAAGGCCATCGAAATCCCTGTTTGTCCGGATGACGGCATTTGGCTGAGCGACCTTGAGCGTGCGCTTGAAAAACATGATATTCGAGCTTGCGTGTTTTCTACCAGTATTAGTAATCCGCTCGGTAGTTTTATGCCAGATACGAGACGTGCGCAGCTGGTGGCACTATTAGAGCAACGTGGCGTGGTGTTGATAGAAGACGATGTGTATGGCGATTTATACTTTACTGAGCAGCGTGGCATACCAGCACAAGCATTTAGTCAAAAGGGCTTAGTGATCACCTGTGCCTCATTCTCAAAAACCGCTGCACCTAGCTATCGAGTGGGCTGGATGGTTGCCAGTCAATTTAGTGCAAAAGCAAAGCGCATAAAACGTGCGTTGAGCTGCTCGTCATCTTTAATGAATCAATGGGCTCTGGCGGACTTTCTCAGCTCAGGGGGTTATGAGCGCCATTTAAAGTTGGTTCGTAAACGGTTAATTGAGAATCGAGATCGCATGATCCAAGCGGTGAATGCCGCATTTGGTAGTGAGGTAAGAGTCAGCCGCCCGCAAGGTGGTTGTGTGCTGTGGCTAGACTTAGGTAAGCATGTTGACGGAGCCTTGCTGTTCCAAAGAGCTTTGGAGTGTGGGATCAGTATTACGCCTGGTACGCTATTTAGTGCCAGCAAAAAATATCAAAATTGTATACGTATCAGTTATGGCTTGCCTTGGGGGAATTCGGTAGAGCAAGCGATTAAAACCCTGGGTGAGTTGGCCGATGCACAAAGAAAAGGGTTGGCATAACGTACCCTTAATTAAATTGTAAGTTATGCCAACGTCGGATTATTTAAATTTAAACAGTTGGTACTCTGACATGGCAGGGATAGACTTTGCGACAATGGCCTCGTTTTTCGCTATTTGTTCAAAGTCGCCACACAGTGCATCTGCTTTTTTCTCAATAGATTCTGCTTGTTGTTCGACCTTAGTTTCAATTTGCGTTGCGAAGTTTTCCATCCGTTGTTCAAAGCTGCTTATATCACCGTTTGCATCCGACATTTCGTTGCCAATTGCAACCAGTAAGCTACCTATCGATTGCATCATGGCCCCCTGTACTGCCGTTTCGATTTTTTCTTCAAACTGATTATCGAAATTTTGGCCAAACTCATCAAAAGTTTGCTTGCCCATCACGAACGCACCTTGCTGATAAAACGTATTTTGCACTTCTGTTTCGAGGTCATCGATCACTGCATGAATACTATCTAAACTGGTTAAATTAAAGGTTTGCGCTACTTCATTAAGGGCAACGCCCGCTAATTTTATGCCTTCAAAAGCAATATCAGCCACTTGTGGTAGGCGGCCTCTTAGTTCATCACCATATTGCGTGAGCATCGTTTTTTGCTGCGTATCGAGTGCAATGCGCTCGCCATTGAGTGTCAGTTCGCCAAGGTTGTTGATCTCAGCTGTTTTGTTTTTGGCTGTTGTGATCACCAAGTTATCAGGCGTGATCCTAACGTCATTCTGAAATTCTACTTCACAATTGTCACCGCTAAACGTGATGTTATTTTTTTCGTGTGCAGCGACAGTGGCTGTCATCATCGTTGCTGCTGTTAGTAGTAAAATTTTATTCATGGTCGATCCTTATTGGCTCAGTTACATGTTTTTTGTATCAAGAACAATGCCAAATATTAGTTGTATTAAGATCAATGCTTTATGTTTTTTAATTGAAAACTTATGTGCTCAAAAAGTGATGGAATTGACTAAAATATAGTTATTTTTATCAAAAAGAATTAGCAATAAAAAATTTTTATTGTAAGGATAAGAAACTCTCACTTTTCAGAATGACAATTTAGCGCTAAATAGTGATCTTGAGAGATGGCTCTCATTTTATTAATGACTATTTTATTTTGGAGTAAGTTGTGGGTAAGACATTCTCTTACGATGCGCTTGATGATGATTTTGCAGACGATGAATTTGAAAAGTTGGGTCGTAACCAACATGACAAGCAAAAGCGTAAAGTCAAAAGAAAGCTAGACGACTACTTAGAGCAAAAACGCCTACGTAGAAATCTAGGCGATGATGATTTCGACTATATTGATGATTGATCACTAGACGTCATCTACCAGTCTAGCACTGACAGTAATTCAATTTGGCTATGTGATTAAGCAGGGCTATGGGTTACTAGGTGCATTGTCTGAGTTACTGCGTTGTTGGTGTTCACTAAACAAGTGACGAAATATTCAGATAGTAAGCAGCCGCAAATATGCGGCTGTTTTGTTTTTATACGATCTGCGTTCTTAATCTTTAAATGATTTGTGGCAGTCTTTACAGCCTTTTGCCCAATCTTTAAATGCAGAAGCAATCAGTTTTTTGTCGCCAGAGTCAGCTGCAACAGCCAATGCTTGGGCATACTCGGCAAATTGTTTGGCTTTGCCATCGAACTCAGCTCTGTTTGACCAAACGGCTGGTAGAGCATCAGTATTGCCTTTGTCAGAGCCGTCAATGAATGCTTCCCAAGGCATTTGCGATAATTGCGCAGCATTGTGAGCACGTTGTTTAAATACTTCAGCATCAAATGGTACTTTGCCTTTTAGCATGTCGCCCATATTACCAATCTGGAAACGGATCAATTGAAAAGATGCTTTGCGATATTCAATCGCATCTTCAGCTGATTCAAACATGGTGTTAGCTTGCGCTGTCGCGGCAAGGCAGCTAAATAGTGTGACGGTAAGTAGTTTCTTCATAGTAAACCCCTAATATTTTTCCCTATTTTCAATGTAAATTACAAATATAATCAAATAACTGCGATTAGTGCCCTGTGACGGAGGCAGCTAGTTTTAAATAGTCAGCTCTCTATGTCTTTGAATATCATACCCCTGCGCATACTGCGGGTGGCTAAAAAGATTTCTCCAAGCAAAGAGACAAATGCGCCAATGAGCAGCACCATAGCGGCGATAAAACAAGACGATAAAGTAATGCCTAATGGCATACTGTACAAGTGTGACATGAACAGTAGCATAACCACTGCACATACAAGCAACGCACTGAGTACACTCATGCTAAATGCAACGTGAATAAAGCGAGACCGTTTTAGCAGTGCACGCATTTCTCGACTAAAGTGCATTTTTAGCTCTTCATCTTGCGTGGTATTGATCTTGCGGTCAAGTAAACGAGCTCTATCTGTGATCCGTGCTAAACGGTTTGATAGCACTCCTAAGGTCGCAGCAATACCCGTAATTAAAAATACAGGGGCAACGGCGGTTTGGATAACTTTGGCCATCGTGAGAATGCTAACGACTTCTGGATTCATATAGTTACCTCGTTAATTCCAGTTTAGTTTTGATAAAGTGTTGGGTTGCTCACCGATAAGGGTTTGCATCACTTGGTTATGCTCATCAAGCAAGATGACTCTTGGAATGCCTTTGTTGGCATACGTGTTGTAAATATCTCGATTGGGATCGGCAACAAGATGTATGGGCAATTGCATGGCTTCGTTGAATTGCTCAAGCGTAGTGTTATTTTCTTCTCGGCCGATGGCAACGATGGTTAAATCTGCTTGGATGAGTAGTTCCGATTGTTTTAGTTCGCTCAATAAACGCTGCGAATCAGAGCACCACGTCGCGAATAAAATTACGAGTTTTTTGTGTTTAGTATCGAACTGAATGGTTTGGTTTTTTATATCCGTAAATTGCAAGTGCTTGAAGATGTCACCGGTATGGATGTAGGTCTGATAGTCATCAGCTGCTTGTGGTAGCGCCTCGTTTGAGGCTTTACAGCCACTTAATCCGGAAGTGAGTACAGTACTGAGTAGTAACATTTTTATTGTTGTTTTCATGTCTATTCCTTGTTGCCGTGTCAGTGTTTTTGAAGTCTTGCACGCATTTCAGTATATTGCCCCACTTAGATGATTTCTTAAAGTCCAATTTCTTGTAGCCGTAGATATGATTTACCTTTCTTTATTTGGGCTTGCTTTTATTGCTGCAACCCTATTACCTGCGTCGTCTGAGCTAGCACTGAGTGGGCTTGTTGCGAAACAACAGGGCGAACTGGTTTGGTTATGGCTGGCCGCTACAGCGGGAAATTTACTTGGTAGCTGTATTAACTATTATCTTGGTTGGTTTATCGTTAAATGGCGGGATAGGCGCTGGTTTCCAGTTTCTCAAAAGCAGTACGATAAGGCTTGTGGGTTGTTTAATCGTTACGGTAAGTTTTCATTGCTATTTGCTTGGCTGCCCATAGTCGGTGATCCTTTAACTGTGGTCGCTGGATCTTTGCGGACCTCTTTTGGGTGGTTTTTTGTGTTAGTCGCGCTCGGTAAAGGTACCCGTTATGCTCTAGTGATCTACCTTGCTCTTCAGGTGGCTTCATAAGCTCTGAAGGCAAGGAGGGAACTACCAGTGTCAGCTCGCTTAGTTCCTGTGCCAATCAAGTGTGAGCGACACTGAGTCAGCGAAACGCAAAGCGTGTGGCTTATCTACGGTGACTTTTGCATAGGTCACGTCTTGATGTTGATGACATTCAGCGAGTATGTCAGCCACTAACTTCTCAAGTAACAAAAAGTGGCCTTCTTCTACTCGCGTGATGACCGCTTTAGTTACCGTTTTGTAATTAAGCGCATGGGCCACGTTATCATGATCTAAACATGCCGTATCAGCTGGGTAGTGAATTTCAATATTGATCACGACATCTTGCTTTTTCTCCCGCTCTTCGGGATTAAAACCAATAAAGGTACGTAATCTTAAATTTGTCACCTTGATAATGGCATTCGACATAGCGTGTTTATCCTTTCACTAACTGTAAAAACTCGTTGCGGGTTTTGGGGTCGCTTCTAAAGTTACCAAGCATGACTGACGTTCGCATGCTAGAGTTTTGTTTTTCAACTCCACGCATCATCATACACATATGTTTGGCTTCAACGATCACGCCAACGCCTTTTGCGCCAGTGACTTCCTCAACGGCCTTGGCGATTTGATGAGTTAGCTGTTCTTGGATTTGAAATCGACGGGCAAACATATCAACAATTCGGGCAAATTTAGATAAGCCAAGCACTTTACCGCTAGGTATATAAGCAATGTGGCAACGACCAACGAAAGGTAGAAGGTGGTGCTCACACATAGAGTACAATTCTATATCTTGGACCAGCACCATATCATCGGCATCCGAGCTGAATACCGCGTTATTGGTGATTTCATCCAGTGTTTGACGGTAACCCTGAGTCAGATATTCCATCGCTTTCGCTGCGCGCTTTGGTGTGTCTAATAACCCTTCGCGGTCTGCATCTTCACCCACGGCTTCAATAATCGTTTTATAACTCTGTTGTAATTTGTCTTGCATAATGCGTTACCTCAAATGGCGGCCACCGTCGATTTGTACCGTGCGTCCTGTCATATAGTTGCTAGAGAGTATCATGTCGACACTATTGATAACTTCTTTGCTACCAGGCTCAATTCCCATAATAGACTTTTTCAAAGTTTTTGCCTTGTACTCATCACTATCGTCTTGATTAAAGATGATGAGAGAAGGTGCGATGCTATTCACTTTGACTTTAGGTGCAAACTTAGCGGCAAATGACCGAGTTAAGTTATCTAATGCAGCTTTGCTAGCGGCATAGGCAATGTGTTTTGGACTGCCTTTTTCTACTACATAGTCAGTAATATGGATCACATCACTGACGTTATTGTTGGCAGTCAATAAATCGCTCAAGGCATGATTGATCAAATAAGGGACTTTAGCGTGGATCCGCATCATATTATCGAATAATGCTGAAAAATCAGGGTTGTTAGCTTCACAATCCCAGCTCGATGCATTGTGGATGATAGCACTGAGGGTGCTGGTATGAGCACGAATTTGATTGTTGAGCTGCGTGATTGCTTCTGGCTCGTCAAAATCAGCCTTGATACAAATGGCACCTAGCGATTCTAGTTCATCGATAATTTGGTGTCTGGTGCGATACGTCAGTATGACGGCTTGCTGTTTAGCGAGAAAGTGTTTCACCAAAGCAAGTCCAATGCGCTGTGCGCCACCAGTAATTAAAATAGGTGCAGCTGCTGGGCTCATAAGTTAATCACCTTGTGAATTGAGAGGTTAGGGGGCAGGATGAATAATTAACTAGTTATCTCCTGCCAACAATACTATTGTTCGTCGTATACCGTAGGAATTGGTTGACGCTTGTGTTGTGTACGCTGATAGATGGCAATAAGTTTGTCGCTCACTTCGCTACTAACGGGCTTACCTTCAAGAAAGTCATCAATATTGTCATAGCTTAGTCCCAGCGCTTCTTCGTCAGAAAGGCCTGGGCGGTCGCACTCAAGATCGGCTGTTGGCACTTTATGTACTAATCCAGCAGGTGCTCCGAGAAAAGCAGCTAGTGCGCGAACTTGGCGCTTTGACAAGCCAAATAAGGGCGCTAAGTCGCAGGCGCCGTCACCAAACTTGGTGTAAAAGCCGGTGATGTTTTCAGCGCTATGATCGGTGCCGACCACTAAACCACGAGTCAGGCCAGCGATTTCATACTGCGCAACCATGCGCTGGCGTGCTTTTACATTTCCTTTAATAAAATCCACGCTGGCTTGTGAAGGCAGTGATATGCTTCCACCCGCCATAGCAGCGAGCGCCTGCTCGTGCATGGCATCAGCTGCAGGTTTGATATTGACTGTTAAGCGCTGACTAGGTTGGATAAACTCAAGTGCTAGTTGAGCTTCATCTTCATCAGCTTGAACACCATACGGCAAGCGCATAGCAATAAATTTATAAGCCCCGGTATCATGTTCAGCATTAAGCTCATCAATAGCTAGCTGGCATAGACGGCCGCAGGTTGAAGAGTCAACCCCTCCGCTTATGCCGAGCACAAGGGTGAAGCAGCCAGAGGCTTGTAATCGTGCTTTTAAAAATGAGACACGTCGTTTGACTTCAAATTCTGGGTCAATAATTGGCTGAACTTTCATTTCGGCCATGATTGCTTCACGCATACTGGTTCCTCAATACTATCGGGGCGACAAACCTCTATTATGTTGGTGCTGACGCGCTTTTTAAAGCCCTAAATGTGCTTTGATGGTGGCGAGTTCTTGCTTTAATTGTTCAATTTCTGCAATCAAGCTTTCGATTTCACTGTCATTTTGTGTGCCTGCTAAAGATTCTGCTGAGGTGACTGCAGGTTCAACTACTTGATCGCCAAACAAATGTTGATATCGACTTTCTCGTTTTCCAGGCTCTCTGGCGAGCTTAACCACATAATCATGTTCTTGCATCGCACTTAATGTTGATTCAACATCTTGTACGGAACTAAATTCTGCGAGACGGTTGCTGCGGGTGCGCAGTTCACCGGGGGTTTGTGGGCCACGCAATAACAATAAACAGATAATCGCTTTTTGTTTTGCGTTGACTTTAAGGTGACCAAAATCACTGTTACAAAAACGCTGACTATACTTGTCGACGCGACCTGACAGTGCCTCGTCACAGGTAATTAAGCGTTTTTCTTGTAGGCGGGTCAGTGTGTCTAGTACGTCATTTTGAGAGAGTTCCATCACCGGCTCGCGATTCGATTTTTGATTGCACGCATTGGTAAGGCCGTTGAGTGACATTGGATATTGTTCTGGGGTGGTGACTTGCTTTTCGATTAAGCTACCCAGTACACGTTGCTCTTGAGTATCTAATTGCATCACTTTCCTTATTTTTTGTTGCTAATGAGATGAATAACATCATCTTGATAGTAGCAATATAATACCAATCTTAGCTGTAGCAAAGCGCATGAACTAACTTTGTTGGACTGTAGGCGAAGGCGTCTGAGTTGTTTGCTGTGGTTTTATTTGTAGAAGTTTGGCTTTTAGTGCTTCAAAGTCAATGGGTTTGGTGAGATAGTCATCCATACCTGCATCAAGGCATTTCTCTCTGTCTCCTTGCATCGCATTGGCGGTTAGCGCTACGATCACGCTATGCTGATGGGTTTTTCCAGCAACACCTTGGCGGATTTGCTGTGCTGCTTGATAACCATCCATCACTGGCATCTGGCAATCCATTAAAATCACATCATAAGATTTGCTAGTTGATTGTAAGTGTGCAAGTGCTAACTCCCCATTTTCTTGACAGACCACTTTGGCGCCTAGACGCTCTAACATCGTCATCGCAACGGTTTGGTTTATCCGGTTGTCTTCTACCAATAAGATTGAGCATTCTAACAGGGGGTTAGTGCCGCTTGATGAGTCAGTTTTGGCGTATTTCGGCTTGTCTGGATCTTGATAATCAGAGTTGAAAACCTGAAGCGCTGCATGAGGTGTAATGGGGTAGTATATCTGCTCACAAGAGGAGAATAACGAGAGCGTTTCGCGACTTTGCTGTTCAAAGGCAATCACATGAACGATTTGTTGTTGTGCTAGCTGGGTTTTGAGAGCTTGTTGCATCTTACGCGGCGCAGCATCGAGTAACTTAGCATCCAAAATAACAGCAAGATGTGAGGATGGTTGTTGTAGTTGTGTCATGAGCATATCAAGTTGCTGCATGTGTAAACACGTAATATGCCAAGGCTTCAGTAGTTTACTGTAGTCTTCGTCGGTATCGGTTAAGATATATAGTGTTGAATTGTCTGATTTCTCATGCACGGTAATAGGCTTAGCTTCTGTCAAAAGCACATTGCAGGAAAACGTGCTGCCAACGTGTTCCTTACTAAATGCTTGTAGGTCGCCACCGAGCAATTGCGATAACTGCTTTGCAATGGTGAGACCAAGCCCTGTGCCACCATATTGCCGAGTAGTTGATAAATCAGCTTGGGTAAATGAATCAAACACTTTATTGAGCTTATCCTTTGAAATGCCAATACCGGTATCTTCCACACTGCACCATAGCCAAGTTTGATCGCCCGCTTGTTCGGTATGACAACTTAATGTCACCGAACCATCATGGGTGAATTTAATCGCATTGCTTAACAAGTTATTGAGAATTTGTTTGAGGCGGTTGGGATCCGTTTGCGCGGACTGGATTTTCATACCAGATAAATCGATATGTAGTCGGTTATTGTTGGTATCTGCGGCGTTTACAAACCCTGACAACATACTACTTAGCATCTCGATAAGATCGAACTCGACAAACTCTATCGTTAGTTTACCAGCCTCGATTTTTGAGAAGTCGAGAATATCATTAATGATGGTGAGCAAAGATTTCGCTGAGCCATGCGCCAAAGATAGCTGGTGGTGTTGAGTCGGAGTGAGCTGTGAGTGCATGACGAGCTCAACCATACCCATCACACCATTGAGGGGGGTGCGTATTTCATGACTCATGCTAGCTAAAAACTCAGCTTTCATTTTTGCAGATTGCTCTGCTAAGTCTTTGTCAATGATGGCTTGATTTTTTGCCTTTTGATGTACCTTATTAATAAATAAGCTACCTAACATCGCGGCAATAGATTTTATTAAACGGATATCGCTTTGGCCCCAAGCAGGGCTCACGACGTCATACTCGGCACAGAGTACGCCTAGGTTTTGATTCTTATGGCTGATTGGACAACAGAGCATTGCTTTAATTTCAAAAGGTTCAAGATAAGTTGTGGTCAGAGCCATCGTTGCTGGATGGGTTTTTGCTTGCTCAGCTGCGATTAATTGGCCTTTTTCGATTTCACTAAAGAACTCAGACGCTATCGCTTTTCGCCAAGGGGGAAAATGTTCAAGACTATCTGCGGTTGCATGCGAAAAACACACGGGTATTAAGAAGTTTTTATCATCGTTAAACTGCCAAATACTAACTCTATTGACCTCAGCTCCTTTTTTACAAGCGTCTGCGCATAGTGATAAGGCCTGATTTAGGTGGTTATTTAAAATGGCTTCATGTGAGCTCAAATAAGCAAGCAGCTCATTGTTTTTGGCAAACTTATCGTGTTCTATCTCCATCATCTTTCGTTTATGAATATTTTGAATCGAACCAAAAATGTGGGTAGTGCGTTTGCCACGGCGAATAGCGCGCGCTTTCACCAACACCCAAAGTTTACGAATATCGTGCGTCTGGATGATAAATTCTTCTTCAAACTCATGGCCTGTTTTTATCAAGTCATCCACACAGTCTTGCAAACGCTTTCTGTGCAAACCGGCTTTAAAAAATTCAGTAGTGTTCATCCAAGTAGGTTGAAACTGTCTTGGTACGCAAAAAATATTACGGGTGACGTCTGACCAAATAATATCTCGGGTTTTGATGTTGATTTCCCAAGCACCAACTTCAGCAAGCATACCCATATTGGTAAGCGACAGCGCATTGCGCTGGAGTTGCGATAGGAGTTGATTTATAAAGATAAATGCGCCAACAACGATAATAATAAGTGCGATGATGGCGAGGCGAAAAGGCCACACTGCGGTTGCTTCTGGATGCCAGCCTATACGAGGCACCGCATAAAGCTCCCACTCACCTGAGGGGACGTTAACCTTAAAAGAGATAGGCGCGAGCGCATGAATATCGGGATTGCCGTAAAAATAATCTCCCTCTCGGCCTTTGCCATCGACGCCTTGAATTGCAATGAGATATTGACTTTCAAGAGCAGTAAAGTTCGCTTGTTGATAGAGGT
Source organism: Pseudoalteromonas sp. A757 (assembly GCF_004103285.1). Taxonomy (NCBI): domain Bacteria; kingdom Pseudomonadati; phylum Pseudomonadota; class Gammaproteobacteria; order Alteromonadales; family Pseudoalteromonadaceae; genus Pseudoalteromonas; species Pseudoalteromonas sp. A757. The sequence goes on along the minus strand of NZ_QNQN01000048.1, from coordinate 19,052 downwards.
TATCCATATCGAGTACAACAGAGAGCAGTCCCCAGAACTGAGTTTTTTCAGTGTAGACAGGAACTCTAGCAATTAACCCTGTGCCACCCTGAATCAATTCTAGAGGTCCTGCCATCACGATTTCACGACTCTCTTTGGCGAGTAACGCACCGTATTTTTGTGTGGGATGAGTTTGATAGTCTAGGCCTACGGCTTTTTCATTGCCTTTCAAAGGGTAGATGTAATCGAGCCGCATACCTGGCGCCGCCCCGATGTTTCGCAGAATTTGACTGCTGTCGAAAAGTGGTCTCGCGAGCTGTTCGAAGCGAGCTTGAGATAGCTCTGACTGATCTGAAAGTGCAATACCTAACCCTCTGACCAATTGAACATTTTTTGCCAAAATTCCTTCCATTTTGGTACGGTAGACATTTACTTCCTCAGTTGAGCGGCTCTTTTCTATCGCGATTAAGCGGCGATAGTTTACTTGATCAACATACCATGCCACCGCGATGATCACGACTAGCAACAGCCAGAAGCTATATTTTACAAAGCGAAATTTAAGTGGTGATGTTGATAGTTCAGAGATCATGGTGCTTCTGTGTTTAAGATGATGACTTAACTATAGTTCAGTCCTCACAAAGCGAAATCTAATTGACTAAAATAAAACGCTTTAACCTGATTGCCTTATATCTGTGACACAGTCGAGAATATTGGTTTATTGGCTGATGACATGATATATCTTCTAGACATAAATTAGCGCTGAATACATTGTGAAAGGATAGCCATGCTTACTTGGATTAAACGAATTGTTGTTGTACTGCTGTTACTCGTATTATTAGGGACTGCCACTATCTATGGTCTGCTAGCTTTGAGTTTACCTGCGCTTGATGGAAAAGGAAGTGCTACCACGATAGATAGTACCGTGACGATCGCGCGAGATGCGATAGGGCAAGCGGTGGTGTCGGCGGACTCGCGAGCGGATGCATCTTATGGCTTGGGTTTTGCGCATGGTCAAGATCGCTTTTTTCAAATGGATTTATTGCGCCGTAATGCGGCAGGTGAGTTGAGTGAGTTGTTCGGCTCAGCAGCAATAAATCTTGATGAAAGCATGCGATTTCATCAGTTTAGGAAGCGGGCAAAGCTTATTGTGATGTCTTTACCGGAATCATATCAACTAATGCTTGAACGTTACACGCAAGGCGTAAATGATGGTCGGGCGCAGTCTGGATTTACTAGCTTTGAGTATTTGTTACTTGGAACTACGCCAAAACCTTGGCTGCCAGAGGATAGTTTGCTGGTTATTTTCAGTATGTATTTAGATCTACAAACGGCAAACTTTGAACGCGATGAAGCCTTGATAGCTCTTAAGCAGCAGTACGGTCAAGGTATGCTCGATTTCATTTTGCAGCCCAGTCACCATCAAGCTGCGTTGGATGGCAGTGTAATAACCGCACCAACTGCTGCAATTCCGGTTATCGAGCCTCAGCTGGCACAACATCAACCCTCGCATATTGAAGATATACCACTTTATGGTAGTAATAACTGGGCGGTAACTGGTGCGCTAACGAAAACGGGAGCAGCAATGTTATCGGACGATATGCATTTGGGCTTAACCGTGCCATCAATTTGGTATCGCGCACAGCTAAACTATCAGGAGCGAGGCAAAGAGGTACAAGTAACAGGTGTGTCTTTACCTGGTGCACCTGCTATTGTTGTTGGTAGCAATCATCACATCGCATGGGGGTTTACGAATGGCTATTTAGATGTTGCCGATTGGGTTGAACTTAATAGCGACACCAAAACACAGCAGATTGCTGAAGAGATTATGTTACCCAGCGGTGAGGTGCATACCTATCAGTTGGAAATGAGTGCCTTTGGCCCAGTAAAACAGGTAGGTGATAAAAAGTTCGCGCTCAGCTGGGTTGCGCACCAGCCTTATGCAGTCAATTTAGAGCTTTTACAGTTTGAGCTGTTTTCTGAAGTTGGAGAAGCGACTGCGCACGCAAAAAATGTTGGCATTCCAGTCCAAAATTTGGTGGTAGTCGATAGTCAAGGTAGTGCTGCGTGGACGCCGATAGGTGCTATTCCCGCTCGCAAGTTTGCTCGTGACACTGCGCTGAAGCAGGAAGAATATGAATCTGCTTGGCAAAACAACGAGCGCATTCGCCCGGTGGTACAAAACCCAGAAAGCGGTAAGTTATGGACTGCAAACGCTCGAGTTGTGTCTACCGAAGATAATCAACGCTTTGGGGATGGAGGCTACGCACCGGGAGCGCGTGCAGTACAGATCCGGGACGGTTTGATAAGTAAACAAGTGTTCAGTGAAGCCGATTTTTATCAGTTACAATTGGATAACCAAGCAAAGTTTTTAACGCCGTGGCATGAGCGCTTAGTCAAGTTATTGCAAACGCAAGACTCAACGTCTTTTGAAAAAGACTTAAGGCTACTTAAAGATTGGCAGGGTTGCGCTTGCGCAGATTCGGTTGGCTACACTTTAGTGAAAGCCTATCGTAATGCGTTGATAGACACTCTATATGCGCCGTTAGAGCAATATTTACAAACGCAGAGCTTGTCGCTGAAATCTGTTAAAGGTTATTTCGAACCAGGCCTTTGGCAGCTGTTAACTGAGCAGCCAAATAGCTGGCTTGGCGCGCATAGCAGCTGGAATGAACTCGAGCTGGCAGCATATCAACTCGCTAAGCAAAAACTCAGCGAGCGCTACGGCAGTAATATGGCGGCTTGGCGTTGGGGTGATGTGAACGCACTCAAAGTGCAGCACCCGTTCTCCAAACAAATGCCAATGCTCAGTGGGTTATTGGATATGCCAACTACGCAGGCCTTTGGTGATACCTTTATGCCAGCGGTGCAAGGTAAAGCATTTGGTGCGTCACAGCGTTTTATTGCTCAGCCTGGTCACTTAGAAAATGCGATTCTGACGGTTGCTGGTGGCCAAAGTGGACATCCGTTATCGCCATTTTATCGTACTGGGTTTAATGACTATGCCGAAGGGGGAGATACTCCTCTGTTACCAAGCAAAATAACCCATCAGATAGTTATCACACCTAATTCCTCTAAGTAAAATAAATTTATAGAATGTATGAGGGAGTTAACTTACTCCCTCCGATACGCGCAAAATCGGTGCTGCAGTAATCCGGTTTCGTCCAGAGTGTTTGCTGTCATAAAGTGCTGCATCGGCATGTTGAATGATGACCTCAAAAGATTGGCTGGGATCCCAACTGGCAACGCCAAAACTCATGGTGACTTTAAGAATTTCGTTTTCAAAGCTTATGGCTTCAACGGCTCGTCGTAACTTTTCCATACGCTGCATTGCCTCTCCGCAAGAGCAAGGTGCCAGCACGATTAAAAACTCTTCGCCGCCCCAACGAACGGCAATATCCGCAGGGTAAATATGTGCTTTAATCGTTTCGGCCACGCTTTTTAAGATTTGATCTCCTTTGTCATGGCCAAAGGTGTCATTGATTTTTTTGAAGTGGTCAATATCCGCCATTACTAAACATAAAGGAGAGTGAGTAGAGATACAGCTTTCTTTCGCGTGAGTGATAAGCTCGCGCGCATAGCGGCGGTTGAACATTTGTGTGAGTGGGTCGTGTGCAGCGAGTTCTTCTAATTTATCTCTTTGTTGAACCGTCATTTTTCGTATGTGGCTGATCGTATAAATCATGGGTATACCGCATATGAGTACGTTGGCAAAATGCACGTACGGGAGCAACTGTTGATAGCGATATTGATAGGCAATATCACCGAACAACAACTCCAAGGCTGCGAATAGTGTGATCAACACAACGGAATAAATAACGGCATTACGTAACCTGAGTTGGTAATCTAACAACATAAGGCAAGATACTGTCCAGAGGTAGTATTGAAATCCAAGTGACATACCTAAGTAGGCACATACCAGTGTTGCATGTATGGCCACTTCTAGACAGAAAACCCGCAGTGCGATAGAGGGTTTACTCGCATCAATGAGTTTAATTCCGGTGTACCACATCAGCACACTCCACACATTGATCAAAGCGAGTATGTTCACCTCTAGATGCCAAAACACACCTATAAGACCGGCATGTAGCCACATGCAATACAAAGCCACGCGTCGTAATAATGCAAATTTTAATGCTTCTACTTGGTCTGGTTTGCTGTAAGGGTGGTATTTAGTCAAACGTAAGCTCTTGTGGTGTTCACAATAAAATAAGTATAGAAGCTCTATTGTGATTTGCCGTCTATTTGGCCTAAGCTCAGTTTATTCGCTCAGCATTCAGCAAGGTTGGCTGTAGTAGAGTGAGAGATAGGTAGATAACATAAGCTTTGGAGTTGATATGTCTATAGAAAAAGCGCGGATCACGCTATGTAACTTAGAAAAGTCTGACTACGATCAGGTCAAGTCATTAATGGATGAAGCTTACCCTGATCTTGGTGGTGCTTGGCCTAGTCATACGATATTTAGGTTGATTGACCAGTTTCCTGAGGGACAGATCGGCGTGAAAGATGGCGATCGTATAGTGGGTATTGCGTTGAGTGTTCAAGTTGACTATCAAACCTTTTCTAACCCACATACTTATGAAGATATTGTTGATGCGCATAGCCGAATCTTCAGTGATAGTAATGCCGATGCACTGTACGGACTTGATGTAGTGATAGCCAAAAGCCACCGTGGTCTGCGTCTCGGTCGGCGACTGTATGATGCCCGTAAAGAGCTTTGTCGTCAGTACAACTTACGTGCGATTTTAGCTGGTGGTCGGATCCCGCTTTATAAGCAATTCCGCAGCAGCATGTCGCCAATGGAGTATATAAACAAAGTCGACCATAAAGAATTACACGACCCCATTCTAAGCTTCCAACTTGCCAACGATTTCCAAGTAAAGCGATTGTTGAAACAGTATCTACCTGAAGATCAAGACTCCGAAGGCTATGCGACGCTGTTGGAGTGGAATAACATTCTCTTCGAGCCTACCGATACTGTGATCGAAAGTAAAAAAACCATTGTCAGAGTAGGGGCGGTACAGTGGCAAATGCGCCGGGTGGAATCGGTAGAGGAGCTCATGCAACAGGTAGAGTATTTTGTGGACACAGTCTCTGATTATCAAAGTGACTTTATCCTGTTTCCTGAATTTTTTAACGCGCCCCTAATGGGCCTTGGAAGCTATAAAAATCAGACCGAAGCTATCCGAGCATTAGCAACGTATACAGAGCAGTTTAGAGCCGCTATGTCGCAAATGGCGATTGAGTACAATGCCAATATTATCACGGGCTCTATGCCGCTACTTGAGGGCGATAAACTTTATAACGTCAGTTACTTGTGTCACCGCTCCGGCAAAGTGGATGAACAACGTAAAATTCATATTACTCCTCACGAAGACTACGATTGGGTTATCAAAGGTGGCGATAAAATTGAAGTGTTCGATACGGATGCGGGCCGAGTGGGGATCCAAGTATGCTACGACGTGGAGTTTCCAGAGCTATCGCGGATCATGGCTGAAAAAGGGCTGGATATTTTGTTTGTACCATTTTGGACTGACACAAAAAACAGCTATTTAAGGGTAAGGCACTGCGCGCAGGCCCGTGCGGTTGAAAACGAATGCTACGTTGTTATCGCAGGAAGCGTTGGTAACTTGCCACAGGTAGAAAGCCTAGATGTGCAGTACGCCCAGTCAGCGGTGTTGACGCCATCGGACTTTGCTTTTCCTCATGATGCCGCACTCAACGAAGCAACACCAAATACGGAAATGCTGTTATTTAGTGACTTAGACTTAGATAAACTCAAAATATTGCATAGTGAAGGAACGGTGCGTAATTTACGAGACCGAAGAAAAGACCTGTATTCTGTGGAGTTGAAACAAAAATAGTATGGCGTGGGTTTATTTAATTATGGCTGGCTTGTTTGAAATAGGGTGGCCCGTTGGTCTGAAAATGGCTCAGCAAGCCGATACTCGTTGGTTAGGTATAGTGATAGCCGTTGGTTTTATGGCCTTGAGTGGTTGGATGTTATGGCTGGCACAAAAACAAATTCCACTGGGTACCTCGTATGCGGTGTGGACGGGTATTGGCGCGGCTGGCACATTCTTAGTGGGTATCTTTTTCTACGGTGACCCAAGTAGTTTTATGCGCTACTTGGGCGTGTTACTTATCATCAGTGGGGTTGTGGTACTTAAGTTAGCATAACCAAAATAGCGGCGATGGCGATGAGTAAGAGCCCCATTGAGTCGCGCTTCCTTACCGGTGCTTTGAGCCATAAGAAAGAGATAAGCAAAGTGAAAAACACTTCGATTTGGCCGAGTGTTTTTACGTACGCTACATGCTCTAGGCTCATTGCGCTAAACCAGCCTATAGAACCGATGCAACTGCTAACACTAATGGCCAGCGTCAGTTTGCGGCGTTGCCACAGTACGCGCCAAGAGTGTGCTTCGCGTATCGTCAAATACATACTCAACATCACAGTTTGGCAAACCAGTACTAACAATAACACCCAGGCTGCACTGTAAGGAAAAGGTAGGCCCGATGCGATACTGGCTTCACGTACCCAAAGAGAAGTGAGCGCGAAGCTTGTTCCACAGGCAAGTCCCACTAGTGCGGTTTTCCCATTGAAAGCACGCAGGCTAAACCCACTTAATAACAACACCGCGATGGCACCAATAAAGACACCAAGCCAACCAAGTAGAGTTAAGCTAGAGCCAAAAAAGAGCACGCCCAAAATTGCCGCCACGAGTGCCTCACTCTTCGCAAGTCCAGCACCTATGGCGTAATTACTCTGCTTAAACAGCACCACCATTAACCCCGTCGCGATGATCTGCATGACACTGGCCCCCAGTACATAGGCAAGAAAATCATTGCTAATGACAAGTGGCCCTGCGGGAGCAATCAGGTAAAGACTCCATAGATATAACCCTGCGAGTGGACTGGCTAGAATAAATCTTGCTAGGGTGACACTGGCTGTGGAGGCGCTTTCACTCAATTTGCTCTGAAAGGCATTTCGCCAAGCCTGAGAAAAAGCAGCTAGCAAGGTGAATAAAATCCACATAAAAACTGTCCCTACAATGCTCAAATGTAAATCAGCATACCGGAACGGAGCTTATCTGGATAAATGAATTATCGTGATAGTGAAAATAATTCATTTATTTAAGGTGATAGCAGATTGCACTACTGACTTGGTACCGCGACAATTTGCCACATGGTTAATTTCCAATATCACGATATGATTAAGATCGATGCTACAAGATTGGGCCATAGGTTCGGGTATCACGTATCCACTTATGGCTTTTCTTTTTAACGCTATTCTGCTCTACTGAGTTGAATAATCAAAAGGTTGAAGGAGTATCTTGTGGGTATACTAATCATCTGTGCAATTCTTGCCATCTTACTACCTTATTTTGCCAAAATTCCTGTGGCAGTAGCGATGAACAAAGAAGGGGGCTATGACAACAAGCACCCACGTGAACAGCAAAAGAAACTGACAGGGCTTGGAGCAAGAGCGCTGGCTGCGCATCAAAACTGCTTTGAATCATTAGCTGTTTTTGCTGTCGCCTTGGCCGTTGCGTTCGGCACCCAAACCTATACTCCTCTGGTCGAATGGCTAGCCATCGGACATATTGTCGCACGAGCACTGTATTGTGTGCTGTATTGGGCGAATATTGATGTGCTGCGTTCTATCGTATGGGCGCTCGGACTTGGCTGTGCCATTGCCATTATTGTGGTGTGTGGTTTGTAGTCGTTCTTTGCGTGACTCCACACTTAGGTCAACTGAATTAACTCTGCTGAAATCTCTTTCACTTCAGTAGAGTTAACATCCAATTGTGTCAATGCTAAGTTTGCAATACGCACTCGGTATAAATCGATAACCCGATAACCACAGTAATGTGCCATTCTTCTAATCTGGCGATTGAGCCCTTGGCGTAACACTATTTTAAAGCGGTCATGAGCGATTTGTTCAACAGTACAGGGCAGGGTTATTTGCCCCTTCACTGGCACGCCGGCTGCCATTTTAAGGCAAAAATCTGGGTCCAGAGGCTTATCAACTTGCACCTCATATTCTTTCTCTTGATGATGGTCTGGGTGGATTAATTGCTGACACAGTGCCCCATCATTGGTGAGGAGTAGTAATCCTCGACTGTCTTTATCTAACCGACCTATTGGATACACACGACATGACTCTGGTAGTACATGGTAGATACTGGCAGGGTCATCTGGGTTTACTTTGCAGTCTATACCAACAGGTTTATGGTAAACAAAGAGTCTTCTCGCTTGTGGCGGCGCGACCGGTTCACCATCGACCATAATGCAATCGGTCAAATTGATATGATCTATGTGATTGGCCAAGCGGCCATTTACAGTCACTCTTGCTGTATCAATTAGGCGAGACGCTTGTCGCCTAGAGCAAACACCGCAGTGGCTGAGATATTTAGCCAAACGCATCGGATAGGACATAGACATTCACATGATCAAAAAGAGATAACAGCGCGTATTGTAGGGCAACAAACTGTTTGGATCTATGCATGGGAGACTATCAATGGCCATTGCGTTTTCAAAGTTAAAACAGCATCAACCGCTGCAAAAGGTAATAGTGCATTCCATTGATTTAGCGCTTTATCAAGTCAGCGTGCTTATTAATAACGTGGAATATTATGTCACGGAAGAAAATGGCGAATTTTTAAAAGCACACAACCCGCTGCAAATTCAAAAACGTCTGCTTGATATTAGCTACCTAGAAATGGTGATTAGGCATCAAAGTGCTTATGACGAAATGATAGGGCACCCAGTATCAGCAGATGATAATACGCTGGAAGTACCCTTTGGCCGTAATGACCTACTGTAAGCGTCATATATGTTTTGTGAGCACTTCAGCTATTGCGGTGGCAAAATCGCGTTGGTGAGAAATCCCCAAATCAATCAACCTTGTGTCTTTCAGAGCGCAATCTTGTGGTCTTGTGGCATCGTCACTCGGTTGGCTCAGCGGTACGAGATCTTGCGTCGGTAGCTGCAAAGCCTGCGCCATGACCTGCGCCATTTCATACTTAGTGAATGCTTGATTGCCACTGATATGAATAATCCCACCAAGGCTAGGCTGTGCGATAATATCTTTGAGCGTTAGTGCAATATCACTGACATGGGTTGGGTAGCGAGTAGCCCAGTGGTCGTGACTTGAAGCAGGGTTGGCTAACAGCTGTTTTGCAATAATGGTTACCGCAGATTCTTCCAGCGTTTTTACCTCGCCGTATAAAACTGGCACTCGTACTATGGTGTGTAATGCGCTATCCGCCAGTATGGCACGCTCCGCAGCTTGCTTGGTTTGGCCGTAGAAGTTCACAGGATTAGTGATATCTGTTTCAACGTAAGGTGCTGAGGTGCCGTCAAACACATAGTCAGTACTAATAAAGAAAAATCGAATATCTCTTTTGCGGCAGGCTTGGGCTAAGAACTCGGTTGCTGCAACATTGAGCGCAAGCGTTGCCGCTTGGTCTTGTTCACATTGTTCTGGTCTGCGCTCTGCTGCGGCATGAATAAGTATCTCAGGGCTATGATTATCTAAGAAATCTAAAACCGAATTGTGGTCAGCCAAATCAAGCTTGTGAAGTGGTGCGGCTGCTCGGCTAAAGCCACACCCTAGAATCTCGTGAGTACTACTTAGCTCTTGGCAGAGTGCGCGGCCAAGCAGGCCGGTTGCGCCGGTGATCATAACTTTGGACATAGATTATGGAACCCCTTTTTGAACGAGTCAGTACAGTAGCAAAGGCGAATGAAAAACTACAGGTTTGTGTCGATTTACGTTAAGTTAAATGATAACTAATTAAACAGGGAACAAGAATGAATAATAAAGTTAAGTTGTTAAGCATGTGCATGTTGTCTACATCAGTAAATGCAACACAGATATTTATGAAAGGAAGTGAATGTCGGCTTGATGAATCGGCTCAGCCAATAGAGTTATTTACCCAAAGTTCTGACTCAATTTATGCAGTTGCAGGCAGAGACCCAAGTAGTAGGCAAGTTCGAAAAGTAGCAGGTGAGTTGAGCGATGATGTAAAGTTGAAGCTATTCGAGATGCTTTCGACTAAAGCGCAAGCTTATCCGCATGGTGTTATCGTAGATAGAGTGGTGCTTAAAGAGCGTCTTAAAGACACCTCTAAAGAAGTGAATGTTTCTGGTCGTATTGTCGCTTACCCAGTTACTACCTGTGAGACTTCGGAAGTCATCACCGCTAAAAACTATGACATGATAACCGCCACATCGTTTTCAGGTAAAACTCAACGAATTACCTTTAACGTGGAAATAGACCCAAACCGTAATGCGTTTGTGCGTAAATCAACGCAAGTTGATGATACGGTAATATCCCAAAAACAAGTCTTTGGTATTGAGTTGGGCGATACCTATGCTGTTGCTGAGAAAAAAGTTGGGCGTTTTACATTAGTTTGGCCACTCAACGCACGGCAAAAGCTTGCAACCATTGGCAGAAATCATGCGTTGCTATTCGAAAATAATCGGTTTGTAGGCTATCAATATGCTTTCAATCTGTTGCCTTCAAGTCTCGCCAATCTCATTAATATTTACGACATTAACCTAGCAAGTCACATTCAAGGCGAAGCCATTGAAATCACAAATGCTGCATTGAGCGAAAAGATGGTAGCAGCTATTAAAAGCGATTTTTCCGGCGCGACATTTTATCAAGAGGGAAAATACACCAAAGAGCCAAAGACTAAGCTTTCTGGCCTACAGGTTGGTGAATTTAATGTCACCAAACCAGTCGCACTTAGCTGTTATAAAGGTCAAAGTGATATAGACGAGTTTGTAAAGCAGCACCAGCAAAGTCTAGCTCAATGGCAGAACGTGGATGCAAAAACGGTGTTTTACACTGGCTGTAACCAGCTAGTTGAATTAAATAAGCTTGGAAAGGTGACTTCGGTCAAACTACTTGAATCTTGGTCACTATCTAATGCAAATCTAATTGGACTTGCTGATATGAAAAGCGTGCTTTCACCTTGGGAATTTTATGGAGTACGTTATTTAGACCCTGAAAACAAAGCCTCTTTGATAGGAGATATTGAGGACTTTTACGGCACAATTGAGGTCACTGCTAAGCAGTGGGTTGGTCATTTCAAATCTTATGATGGTCAGCTTGTTTCTGCTGAATTTGAGAAGATGTAGAAGTTATCACTCCTACATCTGCATTTTATCTAAGCCGTTTGCTCTGTCAGCGGCTTTTCAGATTGCTTTTCCCAATGCTTGGTTTTTAGGCCAAGTACACCGACAAATACACCAATACCGATAGTAAATAGTGCAATTTGAAGGTACAGGTTGGGTAAGTCTTCGATATTATTCGGATCAAAGCTACCGGCGAGCAGACCCGAGAAGATATTACCAATTGAGTAAGTCAGTACGAAAACCCCCATCATTTGCCCTGCAAAACGCTTGGGAGATAACTTACTTACTGCGCTTAACGCCACAGGGCTTAAGCAAAGCTCACCCACAGTGTGCAGAAAGTAAGTGGTGATCAACCACATTGGCGCCACTTGCAGGCCCTGGGCTGCATATTGGGAAGCGAAAAACATCACAATAAATCCGCTCGCCATGATGATAAGGCCAATCGCACATTTCACGCTATAGGTTGGCGTGATCATCCGCTTAGCCAAGTTAATCCATAGCGCAGCAAAGAAAGGAGATAACACGATAATGAAAAAAGCGTTGGCTGATTGGAACCAAGCGGTTGGAATACTAAAACTGCCTACTAATCTGTCGGTGTAATCGCGGGCAAATAGATTAAGCGATGAGCCTGCTTGTTCAAAACCAGACCAAAAACAAGTGGACGCAACGCAAACCAAAAACAGTGCCCACATCCGGCGCTTTTCATCGGCATCAAGATTACCGCCAAAGTAGATATAACCGTAATACAAAAAGAATGTGACAGTAAAAGCAATCGCAACATATTTTGCGAGCTCTACAGGATTAATCACAAAAACACCTATAAACGCCGCTGCCGTTATTGCTGCAACAGCCGTAATAACTATAGCTATCGCCCCCCAAGCTTTAGTACTTTGACTTCCCGTCATTGGGTTAGTTGGCGCATTGCCAACGGTAGCGATGTGTTTGTCTGTTAGGCGATAATTGACTAAACCGATTGCCATGCCTACCGCGGCTGCACCAAAGGCCCAGTGCCAACCAACGTTTTCCATAAAGTAACCACATACCGCATAGCCGATCACAGACCCAAGGTTGATCCCCATATAGTAAATCGCGTAGCCACTGTCGCGGCGGTTATCTTCATCGTTATAAAGCTGGCCAACCATAGCGCTAATATTGGGTTTTAATAAACCGGTTCCACTGGCAACAAAGATAAGGCCAACAAAAAAGGAAAATTGACTTGGGATGGCAAGAATGATGTGGCCGCACATAATGATAATGCCGCCGTACCAAACCGCACGTTGGCCACCTAATAAACGGTCTGCTATCCAGCCTCCCGGTAGGCCTAAGAAATAAACCGAACCAGTATAGAGGCCATATATTGCGGCAGCGGAGGCAACGGTGAAGCCAAGACCTTCTTGCTGTAAGGTGGCTGTCATGAAAAGTACTAACATGGCACGCATGCCGTAATAACTCATTCGTTCCCACATCTCGGTGAGAAACAAAGTCTGTAGGCCTTTTGGATGACCAAAAAAGCCTGTATCACTTGTTGTGTCCTGTGATGACATATTTCACTTCCATTATTATCGTTTTTTGGAAGTCAATATTAGTACGTTATTCAAGCACCGAATGCAACCGCATGAAAGGAAACATTACATCATCTTTTTTAACATTTGTATGTCATCGATTTCCACATTGGCTAGTCCTTTGTACTGGTATGGCACAAATTGATTGCGAAGCCAAACACTAGGGCAGCCGGCACGGTGTGCTCCTTGCACATCTGTATCTAAGCTATCGCCAACATGCAGAAGTTGATGTGGTGCAAGGTTAAAATGCTGGCAGGCAAGCTGGTAAAGCTCAGGGTGAGGTTTGGCGCGGCCATCAATTCCGGCGCGAAGCACTAAGTCAAAACTATCGCGAAGATTGAACTTATCTATCTCGACATTACCATTAGTGATAGCAATGATGTGATATTGGCTGCGTAACTGAGCAAGCAGGTTGATGACGGCGTCGCTGACAATGATATTACTGCGGGCATCGGCAAAGGCTTGATAGGCCTGTAGTGCGCGCTGTTTACTTGTTGCGGCATCAAATCCCAGTGCTGTGAAGCCCCACTCAAGTGCCACTTGACGCCACTTTGTCACATCTTCTGCAAGTGCACTGTTTTGTTTGAGCACTTCGCTTCGACATTGAGACCAGAATGATTGCCCCCTCGCTTGCCACTCGGGAATAGTATTCAGGTGCGCTGTCATGGCGTTAACAGCCGCAATGATAACAGGCCTGTTATCGTATAGCGTATCGTCTAAATCAAAACTGATGGCGGCAATGTCTGAAATGGGCTTATTGAATCGCATTGTTACTCGTCTTTTTGCTTTTTTGCTCTTGGGTGAGCGCTATCATACACTTTTGCTAAATGTTGAAAATCTAAATGGGTGTAGACTTGAGTGGCTGATAAGCTGGCATGCCCAAGCATCTCTTGTACCGCGCGTAAGTCACCGCTGGATTCTAGCATGTGGCTGGCGAACGAGTGCCTCAGTTTATGGGGATGAATAGGTGTACTAACTCCTTGTTTCAGACCCCATTCTTTCATTCTTGCGCGGACATGGCGAGGACTGATCCGGCGTTTTAATTTACTCACAAAAAGCGCAGGCTCTTCCGATGTTGCAAATTGCGGCCTTATTTTGAGCCAATCAGCTAGCGCGTTTAGCGCTTTACCGCCGACAGGCACAACGCGCTCCTTACCGCCTTTACCAAGCACGCGTATTTCACCGTCTTTGACGTCCAATAGGTTTGCACCAACCAACTCGCTTAATCGCAAACCACTAGAGTACATTAATTCCATCATGGCTTTATCACGAATGGCAAGCGCATCATCTGCCTGAATTTCGAGAAGTTGCCCCATTTGGTCAACATCAAGGTTCTTTGGGAGTGGCTTTTGAAACTTAGGCCCTCGGATCCCTTGCGCGGGATTGACGACAGCCTGTTGCGATTGTGACTTGAGCTTGAGAAATTTATATAAGCTCCGAATACAACTGAGCTTAAGGTTGATGGTTCTTGGGCTGTAATTTTGACCGCGAAGCTTCATGCTGTAGCGGCGAATTTGCTCGCCACTGACTTCTAGCCAACAAGAGGCGTGGTCACAAAAATACTGCGCTGCTTGAATAAGCTGAGTGTTGTATTGAGTTAGTGTATGTTCTGAGTAGTGCTTTTCGTGGCGCAAGTGTGCCATAAAGGCGGTTACTGGTTGCGTCCAATCTTCCGATAGTGGTGTTAGGCTCATGCCAGCGCTTCGAGCTTAAGCGATAATGTTTGAATAAAAGCCGTGATCAACATATTGTCATGTTGTGGCGAAAAGTGTTCTGGTGAGGGGCTAGCAAAGGCCAGAATAAAGCGACCTTTGTCCGACGCATCAACGCGGTAAAGTGCCACCGAGCCCACTTCAATACCAGCAAACAAGAGTTCAGCTTGTGACTGGCTGAGTCGTCCTAAGTAGCAGTTGTTACTGCTCAGTTTAGCTGACACTAGTTCCAAAAGCGTATCATCGATGTTGATGAGTTTACATGCTTGGATGTCCGGGTGGTCCTCAAAGCGCTGTGCTAACGTATGATTGATTGCACTCAACTCTGTACAACGCATGATAGCCAATTGGCATTCACTCAATTGCTTGAAAATCAGCTCGTTGGCTTTTGCATAATGGACCATGTCTTTGATCTGCTGCTGTAGTGAGTTGACTTCGTCGCGGAGCATCCGCTGTTGGTGCAAAGCAAGGTTTGGGAGCCCTTGCTGCTGGTGGTGTAGCTGCAAATCCAATAGCACATAAGGGTGTCTGAGCAAAAAATCAGGATGCTTGCGCAGGTACTCAATGACTAATTGTTCAGTCGAATTTGCTTCTTTTATGGTCATATTGCGATTTGCCCATCAAAAACATGCTCCGCCGGTCCGGTCATTTTCACTACTTGACCTTGGCCGCCCCAACGTACTTGAAGACTGCCACCTGGTAGGTCGACCCTAACGGTTTCTTCTAACTTGCCTTGCATTATGCCTGCAACTACGGCAGCACATGCTCCTGTGCCACAGGCAAGCGTTTCGCCAGCGCCGCGCTCCCAAACACGTAGCTTAACGTGTTCACGAGAAACTACTTCCATAAAGCCAATATTGGCCTTTTGTGGGAAACGTTCATGGTGTTCAAGGAGCGGTCCAAGTGTCGCTACCTCAGCGGCTTCTACACTATCGACAATAATCACGCCATGAGGATTGCCCATAGAAACCGCGCTACAAAACACCGTATGTTCGTCGGCTCTTAAAATATAGGTGTTTTCTTGTTTGTTTGCACGAAATGGAATGGCTTGTGGGTTAAAGTTTGGTTTGCCCATATTCACGGTAACTTGGCCGTCTTTTTCGGTATAAAGGGTGAGATTGCCGCCCTTTGTAGAGACACAAACTTTGTGTTTGTTCGTTAAGCCCTTCATGCGAACAAAACGAGCAAAACAGCGAGCACCGTTACCACACTGCTCAACTTCGTTACCATCGGCGTTGAAAATACGGTAATGAAAATCTAAGTCCGGGGAATAAGGCGCTTCAACCATCAATAGCTGATCAAAGCCAATTCCAAAGTGGCGATCTGCTAACTTCTTAATTTGGTCTCGAGACAAAAACACATTTTGGGTGACATTATCTATCACCACAAAGTCGTTGCCTAAACCATGCATTTTTGAAAAGTTTATAAACATAGAGTGGTTATCTTTTGGTATAAAACCATGGCCTCACTTTACTAATACTTTGCCATGGATACTTCGGCTAGGGAAGCGGGCTTGACATTAAGCCTTGTTTTGCATCCCAAGGATGTATCCAAGTCGATTATTGTGGCAGTAGTTGTTCATATTGCCACAGAGATTCTAACGGCTCTCTTTGGCGGATTAGATGGTGTTGGTTGTTATCAACCATGACCTCCGCACAGCGGGGGCGAGAGTTGTAATTTGAACTCATGGTAAAGCCATAAGCGCCTGCGCTGCGCTGTACTAACAAGTCGCCAGCCTTTATTTTAAGTACTCGGTCTTTACCTAGAAAGTCACCCGTTTCACAGACTGGGCCAACCACGTCGTAAGTTATCGCGTCAACATCATCTCGCGGTATGACAGGCACGATATTTTGCCAAGCCTGATAAAGCGATGGGCGCAGCATGTCGTTCATGCCAGCATCAACAATGGCAAAATGCTTATGCTCGGTTGGCTTAATAAATTCGACTTTAGTCACCAACACACCGGCATTGGCAGCAATCGCACGACCTGGCTCAAAAATGAGTTCTAGATCATTGAACTGCGCCAATCGTGCTTTAATCTCTGCAGCATAAGCACTCGGATGCGGCGGTTTTTCACCGTCATAAGGCACGCCAAGACCGCCACCGATATCGAGGTGATGCAAGTAAATCCCCGCTTTTTCAAGTTGAGAGATTAGAGCCAGCACTTTATCTAACGCCGCTAAAAATGGATTAACCTCAACCAACTGAGAGCCGATATGAAAGTCGATCCCAACCACTTTTAAACCCGGTAGGGCATAAGCTAGCTGGTAAACATCAAATGCGGCTTTGATATCAATACCAAATTTGTTCTCTTTTAACCCAGTTGAAATGTAAGGGTGAGTTTTTGCATCGATATCTGGGTTTACGCGCAATGAAATTGGCGCAATCTTATCCAGTCTGGTTGCCACTTCACTGATGCGGTGAAGCTCCGCAATCGACTCAACATTAAAGCATTTAATCCCAGTCTCGAGTGCAAACGCGATTTCATCTTCCGTTTTCGCAACGCCAGAAAAAACGACTTTTCGAGGATCTCCCCCTGCTTTTAGCACTCGTGCAAGTTCACCCTTCGACACGATATCAAAACCAGAACCAAGCTCAGCCAAGACGTTCAGCACGGCGATATTTGAATTCGCCTTTACTGCGTAGCACACTAAGTGGGGATGACCAGCTGCGGCGTCCGTAAAAGCGTGATAGTGCCGTGCTAAAGTCTTCTTCGAGTAGACATAGCAAGGAGTGCCATATTGCTCAGCGATAGTGGTTATGGCGACATCTTCAGCGAATAGTTCGCCATCTTGATAATTGAAATAATCCATTTTAACGCTCCTGTTGTTCTGCTTCAGGCTGGTTTGCTTGTGCTGCTTTCGGTTGGTTTGATTTTTTAGCCTGTTGTTCAGGCAAATAAAGCGGACCGCTTTGACCGCAACCCGATAATCCGATTAAAGTAGTAAAAACAAGTGCCGTTACGCTAAATTTATAAGGTGTCGCTTTCATTAGATAATTCGTGTCAGTGCCTTTATAATCGCAGAGTAACAGAATTGATAAAAAAAGCAGCTTTTCGCTATTGAAATTTCGTCTTCATCAAATTGCTCAAATAGCGAGTTAAGCTTAGGCACCATGCCGCAGTGCGTCAGTAAGAGGAAATCACGATGACAGAAAGTGAATATCATGAGTTAGCCGATGCGCTAATGTTGACTATTGAAGAGCAGATCGATGATTGTGACGCTGATTTAGATTACGAATCAGCATCGGGAATTCTAGAGATTATTTTCCCTGACAAGAGCAAAATTGTTATTAACAAACAAGCACCATTGCACCAAGTCTGGGTGGCGACTAAGTTTAATGGTCATCACTTTGAACTGCGTGGCGATCAGTGGATTGATAATCGCTCAGGTGCTGAGTTTTGGCAATTTATGAGCGACGCGGCGACGAAGCAAGCAAATATCGCAATAGAGTGGCAGCACGATTAATGTTGGAGTTTGTAGATTATCCTGCCAAAGGACAACATAAAGCGAGTATTATTTGGCTCCATGGATTAGGTGATTCAGGCAACGGCTTTTTACCTATTGCATCTGAGTTAAACCTGCCTGAGGAATTGGGTGCACACTTTATTTTTCCACATGCACCACAGCAGCCGGTCACCATAAATGGTGGCATGTTGATGCGTGCATGGTATGACATTAAATCATTTGATCTGGATAAAAGAGCGGATGAGCAAGGTGTGCGAGACTCATCAGCTCAGGTTGAAGCGTTAATTCAGGCAGAGCTAGATAAAGGTATCCCAGCTAACCGCATTGTCTTAGCTGGATTTTCTCAAGGGGGGGTGATTGCGCTCCATCTTGCACCGCGTTTAACTGTTAAATTGGCTGGTGTCATGGCACTATCGACTTATATGTGTGTGCCTGAAAAGCTCAGCGCAGAAGCACAGCAAAGCGAGCTCACTATTTTTATGGCGCATGGCAGTGCTGATCCTGTCGTACCTATGTTTGCAGGTGAGCATGCACTTAACACGTTACAACAGCAAGGTTATGAAGTGAGCTGGCAAGACTACCCAATGGAGCATCAGGTATGTCTTGAAGAATTAAAAGCTATTCGCGCTTGGTTAATTACGAGACTGAGTGATTAATATTAAGTGGTATAAGGTACTGGTGACAGATACAGGAGCAAAGCAATGTCACAAAAGATTGTCATAAAAACGTCGGTGAGTAAGCAACCCTCAAAGCCCTCAGCGGTGACCTATCAATGGCACTGGAAACGCATTTTTATGGCAACGGCAGCGTTTGCTGGCATTGCAACCGCGGGGATTTATGGTGTCGTGGATAACGTTAACGCAGATGAAGACGATGTCCAAGTGGCAGTACCTATGCATGCCACCAATACGAAAACCGATACTTCGCTGAATGACTCTCCTGCATCAGTAGACTCTAATGAAGAGCGTGAGGGCGAGCAGCTAAGTGCGGATACCTCACCTGATACCGTTTTAACGACGCCCGAGCTCACCCCTACTGGTGCCGCGACGACCTCAATAGAGGTCGCTCAAGTCATTGCACTAGACCAAGAACAGCAACAAGCTTCTGAAGAAACAGAAACAGAAACAGAAACAGAAACAGAAACAGAAACAGAAACAGAAACAGAAACAGAAACAGAAACAGAAACA
>NZ_QNQN01000049.1:0-51176 GCF_004103285.1 Pseudoalteromonas sp. A757 | reverse complement strand
CTAACTCGTACTAATTACCCGAGAGGCTTAACCATACAACGCCAAAGTGGTTTATAAGCGACAGAAGTTAATAGACTGAAGTAGACAGAAGAATTTAATAAGCTTTTTCCAGATTTATATTAATGAAGGATACTTCATTAATGAACAGAATTTCCTGATGACCATAGCGTTTTGGAACCACCTGACCCCATGCCGAACTCAGAAGTGAAACAAAACAGCGTCGATGATAGTGTGGGCTTCCCATGTGAAAGTAGAACATCGTCAGGGCCTTATTAGAGAAACCCGTTGCAGCAATGCGACGGGTTTTTTGCTATGTGGGATTTGAAAACATATCACAAGCAATCAACACATCGCGAGGCAAGCTCGCTCCCACCACAGCACCTGCACTGAGCAGCGTGGTCGGAGGTGGTTTACCCGCCGAGCTGTTGGGCTTCTCAAACAAAAAGAATTAAACATCCTAGTTCGTAGCGAGCCAGGGCCTTATTAAAGGTCGATTAACAGCATTCATCCATGGTTCTAATCGACATTAGTACATCCATGTACGTCAAACCCGTTGCAGCAATGCGATGGTTTTTTTTGTTTGGAATTTAGAAAACCTCGTAAAATCATCGGTATCGCTAAACCACTCAACTAACTTATTCGTGCCTGTTCCTTAATAGCTCACTTTCTTTTTTGGTCGAAAGATCTGATCTTGGAACAGGCTTATAGTTCACTTGTTTTTAAATTCTTATCCCAAGCTGGAGTTAACTAAGCTAGTTGGTATAATTTCTTCACGCATCCATGCGCTTAATTCCCATGCTGCTAAACAGCGTTTCTAATCCTGATTATGAAAAGACGACAGTTTTATTGCCGTTAATGAAAAGCTTATGCTCGCAGGCTAATTGCAACGCGTTACAAAATACTGTTTTTTCAATGTCTCTACCGATTCTTGCCATTTCTTCAGCATTTTGAGCATGGCTAACTTGTGTGACATTTTGGGCAATAATAGGTCCTTCATCTAATTCATCATTAACAAAGTGAGCGGTAGCACCAATAATTTTCACACCACGCTCAAATGCCTGATGGTAGGGTTTTGCACCGATAAAGGCGGGCAAGAATGAGTGATGGATATTAATAATTTTCCCGTCAAAGCGCGAGACAAATTCCGGTGTTAAGATCCGCATATACTTTGCCAAGCCAACAATATCGGGATCATATTGTTCGATTAAATCAGCCATTGCACTGTCATGCTCAGCTCTACTCAACCCTTCATGTGATACCAGATGAAAAGGAATACCAAAACCTTTAACAAGGGGTTCCAACGTATCATAGTTTGCGATAACTGCTTGCACTTCAATATTGAATGCTTGTTCATATTGTTTAAGCAACACACCGCCTAAGCAGTGTGCTTCCTTCGTCGCAAGTAGCACCACTTTTGTTCGCTCTTGCCCGTATAGGTTTAACTTGGCACCAGTTGGTAATGACTGACGAAGTTGTGCTAGAAAGTTATCACTGGGTGTGCCTGTGAGCTCTGTACGCATAAAGAAACGCTGTCCTTCTTTATCTACAAACTCATTATTGCGCGTGATGTTTAGGTCGTGCTCATGACAAAGGCTTGTTATCTTCGCGATCAGTCCTATATCATCTTTACACTCTGTCGTTAGTACGTAACTCATTTCCTCATTCCAATTCATCTAAACGAACTTTCAGAATACTGCGAATTGGCAGTGAGATAAACGCTTACTGACAAAAAACTTTGCAATTGCTATGGTATTCAGCAACTGTCTGTGCGCTCACCGCCCATGGTTGAGCAGAGCCTTGAGTTTCGCTGGCTTTACTGGCTTAGACAGGTAATGGATCTGCTCACTTTTAGCGGCGACTTTTACTTCTTCATCCCTCACAGCGGTAATTAAAATAGCTGGAATCGTATCTTGCCACGCGGTGCGTAGCGATTTGATCAAAGAGATCCCGTCACAGTTATCGTTAAGTTGATAATCCATTAAAATAACATCTGGTGCGGAGTTATGTTTTGCGTAAGCAAGTGCGTCCTCTACCTTATAAAACAGCTGGTAGTGGCAATGCCATTTATCTAGCAGGCTCGCCATGGCTTCTAAATTTTTCGGGTCGTCATCAACCGCGATGACATTAAGTTGAGTTTTGTTTTGCGGCTTTTGGCTAATATCTTCTTTTACTTGGAGTAAATCCACATTGCCATAGGGTATATCTATGGCAAAGCGGCTGCCTTGATTGACAACCGAGTTCACTGAAATCGTGATGGATAATAGATCGCATAGGCGTTTCACAACACCAAGCCCAAGTCCAATACCTTTATTATCGCCAGCTTGAATACGATAAAAATCGTTAAAGATCTTATTTTGCTCATGGTTTGAAATACCAGGGCCGGTATCCCATACTTCAAGCCTCAAACTATGTTTACGGCGTCGACAGGCGATAAGCACTTTGCCACTGTCGGTATATTTAACGGCATTGGAAACCAGATTTTGAATGATCCGGCGCAGGTAAGTGGTGTCGCTGTGTACAATGCTGTGGGAGCTTCTCACCTTAAGTTCGAGACCTTTCTCTTTTGAAATGATGGCATACTCATTTGCCAGTGGTAGTAAGATATCGTCAATGTTGAAGTGCCTAGGAGTGGGCTTCATTGCACCTTGCTCAAGTTTTGCAATATCCAAAAGCGCACTCATCAGGTGTACAGTAGAGTCTAGGCTATCGGTGAGTTTTTCAAAGTTACCCTGATCTTTACTTATTAAATTGTTGCTATCAATCGCTGCTAGGTACAGACGTGCGGCATTGAGTGGTTGCAAAATATCATGACTGGCAAGCGCTAAGAAGCGGGTTTTACTCTCATTTGCTTGTTCTGCTTCTTTTTTAGCGGCCATTAGTGCCTGCTCTGTTTCGTGACGATTGGCTATTTCCGCTTTAAGATCCATGTTAATGGTGCGGATCTCTTGGGTTCTGGCCTCAATACGGTTCTCTAGATCCATATTGATTTCTTCCAGTGCGTTTTGCGTCGCAATATGTGTGGTAATATCTGAAAAACTCGTCACAAACCCGCCTTCAGGCAGCGGGTTTCCCGTCATCTCAAATACTTGGCCATCACGACGGTGGCGAATAAAGTGGTGAGGAGTACCATTTTTCAGATGTTGAACTCGTTTATCGACGTGTTTATCAATTTCACCAGGTCCGCATTCACCGCGTTCGGCGTTAAAGCGGATCACTTCCTCTATCGGTTGTCCAACTTCTAAGAAACCGTCTGGGTAGGCGAACATCTCGTGATAACGCCTGTTCCATGCAACAAGTTTTAGATCTTTATCAACAACCGAAATTCCATGGCTTAAATTTTCTAATGAGGTATAAAGTAGGTTTTGGTTGAACTGCAGTGCTTGTGTGGTTTCATCAAAAAAGTTAACTACCTCTTCAAATGCCATTTGGCGACCAGAGGATACGGTACGGATCAGAGCTTGGGCTGATGAAGCTCCGAGCACTCCCGTGAGTGCACGCTCACAGAATGAGATAAATTCAGGAGCTGGGTACGCGTCATTATCTTCTAAAATATTATTTTGAGCATAGTGCCCAAGCAATTGCTGACTGCGCTGAACCCCCAAGAAGGTTTGTAGCAACACTTTAAAGTCATACACGGTAGCACGAACTTGTTTATTCAAGCGTTTAGATAGTGCAGCCTGATCTTTAGGGTTTACGAATGCTGCAGCCTGAATACGGTCGATTAGGCGCTCCTGTGCACCGATAGAGAAGCTAATATAGCAGCTAATGTTAGCGAGCAGTGCAAGTAAAGTTCCTCGGGTGATAAGGGTCTGACGCATTTCATAATCAAGTAATCCACCAGCTTCCAAAATTGGAAACATAAGAAATAGCATCCAACAGATAAAGCCCGCGATGAGTCCGGCATATACACCATACGCATGGCCTTTGCGCCAATAAAGCCCACCGACAATCGCAGGCAGTAGCTGAGTAACTAATGAGAAGGCGACTAATCCCATATTCGCGAGTGCCTCACCATGGCCAAACCATTGTTGGTACATATATGAAAGTAATAAGATTGCGGCGATAACAAAGCGCCGAACTAAGAGTATTTGACTCTTAAAACTGCTGTTTAGAATGTTCTTTTTAAATTTACGCTTGAACAACAAAGGCAATACTACATCGTTTGATAACATTGTACTGAGTGTCAGTGTTGCAACGACTATCATGGCCGTTGCCGCTGATAAACCGCCGATAAATACAAATGTAGCGAGGATTGGATGCTCCATCATAATAGGTAAAGCGAGTACGAAACTATCTGGTGCGGCACCATAGCCAATGTCGGGATGGATAGCGGCGGTAGCGATCGGTATGATCATGGCCGCTATCAATAACAGGTAAAGTGTAAATGCCCAGCGTGCGGTTTTTAAGTGTGAAGTGTTGTGGTTATCTACCACCACAACGTGAAATTGTCGTGGCAAACAGACGATGGCAGCCGCTGCCATGAGCGTTTGTCCAACAAAATTGAAGTTAAAGAAGTCAAAGGATTGCCAATGTTCGCTCAATGCTTCAAATGAGTCGGGAACCTGAGTTAAGGATTGCCATGCAAGCACGGCTACAATACCGAGCGCGAGCAGTTTAACGATAGACTCAAAAGCAACAGCCAACATCAACCCTGAGCGATACTCAGTCACATCCACCTTTCTTGTGCCAAAGAAAATCGCAAATAATGCCATGATTAAAGTGCCAGCTAATGCGAGCGCAGTGCCAGACACTTGCTCGTCCTGCTGTAATAACAAGAAGCTACTACTCAAGGCTTTGAGCTGAAGTGCAATATACGGAATGGTAGCCAATAGGGCTATCATCGTTACCATGACGGCCGTAGTTTGGCGTTTACCGTATCGTGCTGAAATGAAGTCAGCAATGGTGGTGATATTCTGCTTTTTACTGACCAATATGAGTTTACGTAAAAACCCCTGACCGAACAAAAACAGTAAAATGGGGCCTAAAAGAATGGGGAAGTAATGCCAGCTACTGGTGGCCGCAGTACCTACCGAACCGTAGTAAGTCCAAGAAGTACAATAAATCCCCAAGGAAAAAGCATAAACAAACGGATGATGACTAATTTTGAGTGCGCGGGGGGTCGTTTTATCTCCCCAGTTGGCGAGCCAAAAAAGTACACCAATATAAGCAGCGGCAACGAGGAGTAAAATGGCAGTCATAGTGTTTGTTATAGTTTTTGTTGTTTATACCGTCATACTTTAGCAAACAAATGGCACCCATAGTCTAGTTTACTGTATAATTTTATTTGAGCTTTTAATCTTATTAACAATCAAAGTGTTAGGTTTTTATTTGGTAAGTAAGGGCGTTCATTCACCATTCAAGTTAGACTAATGTCTTACTGTCGTATCTACTCATTGAAAATACATCTTCATCCAACCTGCTTTGACTTATCCTTTTGTTTGTAAAGACTTTTTAATTCTTATGAATACTATACACCTACAGTTTACGTAAACGTTAACTTGCCGTTACGACTAAGGTCTCAATTTCAACTTACCAAGCCGTTGCTACTCTCATTAAGGTCTATTAACACAACTTGCTCTATGTTGGAGCGGGTGATAGGAGATTTAAAATGGCTTTTAAAAGTGAAGAACAAGCGAAAGCATATTGGTCAGAAAATCTCGCCTTGATGTTTAAGCTACTCGCTATTTGGTTTGTCGTCTCATTTGGATTTGGCATTCTGTTAGTTGATGTGCTCAACGAAGTTCGTTTTTTTGGATTTAAACTCGGATTTTGGTTTTCTCAGCAAGGCGCAATTTATACTTTTGTTGCGTTAATTTTTGTCTACGTTTCAAAAATGAATGCATTAGACAAAAAATACGGCGTGGACGAGTGAGGGGCTAATCGATGGATGTTCAAATTTTAACTTTTATTATCGTCGGCCTTAGTTTTGCGCTCTATATCGGTATCGCTATCTGGGCGAGAGCTGGGTCCACGAATGAATTCTATGTTGCTGGCGGCGGCGTACCTCCTGTTGCAAACGGTATGGCAACTGCTGCAGATTGGATGAGTGCAGCGTCCTTTATTTCAATGGCGGGGATTATTTCCTTCGCTGGTTACGACGGCGGTGTTTACCTTATGGGGTGGACTGGCGGTTATGTATTACTTGCTCTGTGTTTAGCACCTTATTTGCGTAAATTTGGTAAGTTCACGGTACCTGATTTTATCGGTGATCGTTACTATTCTCAGGTTGCACGTGTGGTTGCGATTTTGTGTGCTATCTTCATCTGTTTTACCTATATTGCTGGTCAAATGCGTGGTGTTGGTGTGGTGTTTTCTCGTTTCCTCGAAGTGGATATCGAAACGGGCGTTTACATCGGAATGGTGATTGTATTCTTCTACGCGGTACTTGGCGGTATGAAGGGGATCACTTATACGCAGGTCGCTCAATATTGTGTACTTGTCTTTGCTTATTTAGTTCCTGCTATTTTCATTTCACTGATGATGACAGGCCATTTGCTACCACAAACCGGTTTTGGCGCAACGTTGGCTGATGGTTCGGGCACTTATCTACTCGACAAGCTAGATGGACTTAGTACCGAGCTCGGTTTTGCGCAGTACACCGAAGGCTCTAAGAGTATGGTTGATGTGTTTGCGATTACCGCTGCACTTATGGTTGGTACTGCTGGCCTACCACATGTAATCGTTCGCTTCTTTACCGTTCCTAGAGTAAAAGACACACGTATTTCAGCCGCTTGGACTTTAGTATTTATCGCTATCGTGTATACAACAGCACCGGCTGTTGCATCGTTCGCTCGTGTGAATATGATCGACACGATTAACGGTAAAGATGGTAGTGGTACGGTTTATGAAGAAGCACCACAGTGGGTGAAAAACTGGGAAAGAACAGGCCTAATCGTGTTCAACGATAAGAATGGTGATGGCAAAATGCAGTACTCTGCGGGCAAGATTGATGATCCAGCAAGTGCAAACGAGGTGAAGATCGACCGCGATATTATGGTATTAGCAAATCCAGAAATTGCGAATCTACCTGCATGGGTGATTGCATTGGTCGCTGCAGGTGGCATTGCTGCGGCGCTATCGACAACCGCTGGCTTGCTATTGGTTATTTCAACATCGGTATCACATGACTTGCTGAAGCGTACCATTAAGCCGGATATCAACGATAAACAAGAATTGCTGGCTGCGCGTTTAGCTGCGATGGTAGCGATTGGGATCTCAGCATATTTTGGCATAAACCCGCCAGGGTTTGTTGCATCGGTAGTTGCATTTGCCTTCGGATTGGCTGCGGCGAGTTTCTTCCCTGCAATTATCATGGGGATATTCTCTAAGCGCATGAATAAAGAAGGTGCGATTGCCGGCATGGTAACGGGTATAGGCTTCACTGCGGCTTATATTATTTACTTTAAGTTTGTCAGCCCTGAGCTAAATGCCCCTGCAAACTGGTTGTTTGGGATTTCTCCTGAGGGGATCGGTATTGTAGGTATGCTAGTGAACTTCGTTGTAGCTGCACTGGTTATGAAGGTGACTGCGGATACACCTGAAGAAGTCAAAGTGATGGTTGATGGGATCCGTAATCCGAAAGGATCTAGCGCTGCTCACGCACACTAAGCAATGCTAATCGAATTTGCCCAGCCAGCGTGCTGGGCAAATTTGTTTTTGATAGTGCAAAATTGTAGACGATTAAAAGGACAGTTAGGTATGACGCCAGAAATTCAAGATGTCTTTCAATTTGTTTATAAACAAGCCCCGTTTTCTGAATTGCCCGAAGCGGCTGCCAACTACTTTTCTAAACACATCGAAATTATTTATCTTAGTCAGACGAATCAACAAGATTGGCTTCAAGATGGCAAGCCAAATCTATATTTGCTGCGCTCTGGTGTGGTTGATCTGATCTCAGCTAAAGACGAAGTCATTGGTCGTATGAGTGAGGGAGACTACTTTGGTTATCCTTCTTTATTAACTGGTGATGCCATTCAAAATCGCATCGAAGTTCAAAAAGATGGTTTGGTCTATATTCTCAATGAGCAGAACTTTGACTTTTTACGTCGAGAATACAAATCGTTTGAACAATACTTTGTTAGAGCACATGCCAACCGACTACTTTCTTCTCGTTATAAACAGCAGAGCGAAACTTGGTCAGAGCGGAAAATATCTGAACTAATGACTAAAGATGCGGTTACTATCGCGCCAACAGCGAGTATTCGTGACGCTGCCAAATTGATGAGCCAGCATCGTGTTTCATCAATTATGGTCACGGAGCAAGCGCGCTTGGTTGGTGTTGTGACGGATAGAGATCTGCGCAATCGAGTTCTAGCGCAAGACAAAGATCCCAGTGCTCCACTTGCTGAGATCATGACGGAAAAGCCAAAACATATTTTTGAAAACAACCGTGTGTTTTCGGCCCTGCATTTAATGCTTAAGCACAATATTCATCATTTGCCTGTGTTAAATGAAGCATATAAACCACTGGGCATGCTGACCAGCACCGATCTGCTGAGACAGCAAAAAAGTGATCCAGTGCAGCTTATCGGCAGGATCTACAAAGCACAAAACCTTTTGGCTATCAAAAGCTGTGCTCAGGAGATCCCGGATCTATTACGCCAATTTTCCTATCATATCGAAGATATTTCATTGATTGGCAAACTACTAAGCGGCCTCACTGATGCACTAACATCAAGATTAATCTATTTATATCAACAGCAACATGGCGCCGCGCCTTGCCGCTTTGCGTGGATCTGTTTTGGCTCTCAGGCACGGGAAGAGCAGACCTTACATTCAGATCAGGACAATGGTTTATTGCTACCAGACAATATCAGCGAAAACGATCGCAGTTACTTTGCTGCTTTAGGCGCGTTTGTCTGTGAGCAACTCAACGAGTGCGGTATTCAATCTTGCCCGGGAAATATCATGGCTAGTAATATAGATTGCCGTGGCACAGTTGCCCAGTGGACCGCCAAATTTAGCAATTGGATCTTGTCTCCTACGCCAAAAGCGATGCTTAATTGCAAGATCTACTTTGATATGCGTTTTATTGATGGCGCCAGCGATCTCTATGCGACTCTTCGCCAATCTTTGGATCAGATCAGTCGAAACGAGCTGTTTTATGCGGCAATGGCGACAGACATCAACGCAAATTCGGTACCGATCGGGATCTTTCAACAATTTAAACTGGAAAAAGACAAGAGCAAACATAAGTATTTAGATCTTAAAAAACGTGGGGTTGCTATTATCAACGATGTGGTTAGGTTGTATGCGCTAAAGGTTGGGGTTGCAAGGGCTAACACATTAGAGCGCCTAGAGACACTGACTAAAAGCCCATTACTTGCTAAGTCGGATATCGACAATTTAAAAGACTGTTGGCGGTTCTTAACACAATTGCGGCTAAAGACTCAAATCAACCGTGAAGGATTACCAGGAAATTGTATTAACCCAGAAAACCTCTCTTCTCTAGAACGGCATCAACTCAAAGAAGCATTTTATTTAGTAAAACAAGCACAGCAGGCGAGTGCGTTTAAGTTTGCTCGAGGGAGTTTATAAGCAATGAATTGGTTTTCTCACTCTATTGCTAAATGGCGCTATAAACATCTGCCGTTTGCGCAAGCCGAGTTAGTGGTGCTAGATCTTGAGCTCACCGGGCTTGATCCTAAGCGCCATGAAATTGTGTCGGCTGGTTGGTTGCCGATTAAAAATATGCGGATCCAAGTGAAAGATGCGCAGTATCATTTGAACAGTGAGGTGCAATCGCTTGCACAAAGTCCAGTTTTCCACGGTATTAGTAGTAGTCGATTGGCTGAGGGTGAATCCTTACAAACTTTGTTGCTGGCGCTTCAGCGCGCGCTCCACGGTAAAGTGTTGGTATGTCATAATGTACAGATGGATTGGGCGTTTCTTAAGGCAGCATTTCAGCGCTTTGAACTAAATGTAAGACCTGCCTTGCTATTAGATACTATGCAGATAGACAAGCGTCGTGTATTAAAGCAAGGCTATCCGTTGGCGCAAGATGCATTAACCCTAAACGCTTGTAGAATGCGTTATGGTTTACCTCCTCATCAATTGCATGATGCGCTCAGCGATGCTTTAGCGACAGCGGAGCTACTGTTGGCGCAATCTCAGGCCATTTGTGCTGGCGGTAAATGTAAAATTGCGGATTTAACTTGAGTAATACTAATTAAGTTAACTCCTCAATCAATTTGAAGAGTTAAATATCATGCGATCGGTGTTAGAGTTTTTTCATTTATAACAAATAAGTAGAAGTTTTTTGTCTGATTATCAAGAAATTTTCCCACGTTAAATTAGCTTATTTAATTAAATGCAATTTGCATTAAAAAATTGCCCTAGCCCCTTACACATTTCACTCAGGTCGATTACAATAGCGCCATCAAAACGAAGGGGAACTTTCGTACTTGCGACTTCATGGATTTTCAATTTAATGACAATCAAGCTTGCAATTAATGGCTTTGGTCGAATAGGGCGTAATATCGTAAGAGCACTCTATGAGTCGGGTCGTCACCACGAAATACAAATTGTAGCCATCAATGAGTTGGCGGATCCTAAAGGGATCGCGCATCTTCTAAAATACGATACCTCACATGGGCGTTTTGCTTTTCCAGTTTCGTTAACAGAATCTTTTTTGGAAGTAGCTGAGGATAAGATCCAGTTATTTTCAGAGCCGGATCCAAGTCACCTGCCTTGGCGCGCGCTAGATGTTGATGTGGTGCTTGATTGCACAGGCGTCTATCATTCTCGTCAGCATGCACTTGCGCATATTCAGGCAGGGGCAAAGAAAGTATTATTTTCACATCCCGCGGATGCTGATGTTGATGCGACGGTGATCTTTGGTATCAACGAAGAGATACTGTCACCTGAGCACACAATTGTGTCTAACGGCTCATGCACAACGAACTGTATTGTTCCGGTAATTAAAGTGCTAGACGATAAGTTTGGTGTTGAGTCTGGCGCTATTACGACTATTCACGCTTCTATGCATGATCAACAAGTGATTGATGCTTATCACAGTGATTTACGGCGCACGCGCGCGGCAAGCCAATCCATCATCCCTGTTGATACTAAGCTTGCTCGCGGTATTGAGCGTATTTTACCTAAGTTCCAAGGTCGTTTTGAGGCGATCGCGGTACGGGTGCCAACAATCAATGTAACGGCGATGGATCTGAGTGTGACGCTCAATGAAAATGTCACAATTGATGCGGTAAACTCGGTTCTAAAACAGGCCGCTGGTGGTCGTTTAGAAGGGGTACTGAGCTACACTGAAGAGCCGCTAGTGTCGGTTGATTTTAATCACGATCCACATTCTTGTATTATCGATGGTACGCAAACTCGAGTGAGTCACAAGCGCTTAGTTAAGCTGCTAGTTTGGTGTGATAACGAGTGGGGTTTTGCTAATCGTATGCTTGATACCGCTTGCGTGATGATGCGTGGCTAATCATTTGTTTCAGACGCTGTTATAATCAAATTGTCTGCACAAAATTAAAACAATAATTCAAACCGAGGTAGCAAACGATTGCTGCCTTGTAGATAACAAAATGTATCGTTCTTTAAGGAGATGTCCAATGTCAGTCATTAAGATGGCGGATTTAGATTTAAACGGCAAGCGTGTGTTGATCCGCGAAGACCTAAATGTGCCAATTAAAGATGGCAAAGTCGCGTCGGACGCGCGGATCCGTGCTGCACTACCTAGTATCAAATTAGCGCTAGAAAAAGGTGCTAAAGTGATGGTGATGTCTCACCTTGGTCGTCCAACCGAGGGAGAATATGATGCACAATACTCCATGCAGCCGGTTGTGGATTATCTTAATGATGCGTTATCTCAAGATGTACGTTTAGTGACTGACTATCTAGACGGCGTGGATGTACAAGACAATGAAGTTATCGTATTCGAAAACGTGCGTTTTAACGTTGGCGAGAAGAAAGACGATGAAGTACTCGCGAAAAAACTGGCAGCGCTTTGTGATGTCTACGTGATGGATGCCTTTGGTACTGCGCACCGCGCACAGGCTTCAACACATGGTGTTGGCTTGTACGCAGAGGTGGCATGTGCAGGTCCATTGCTTGCAGCTGAACTCGACGCGCTTGGTAAAGCACTAGATAACCCAGCTCGTCCTTTGGTGGCCATCGTTGGCGGCTCTAAAGTATCAACTAAACTAACCGTGCTTGATTCATTGTCTAAGGTTGTTGACCAACTCGTGACTGGTGGCGGTATTGCTAATACCTTCATTGCTGCAGCGGGTAACCCTGTTGGTAAGTCGCTGTACGAAGCGGATTTGATCCCTGAAGCGAACAAGCTAGTGGCTGCTGCCAGAGCGAATGACGGAGATATTCCTGTTCCGACTGATGTGGTTGTAGGTAATGAGTTTTCAGAATCTGCAGTTGCGACGATTAAAGATGTAAGCGAAGTGTCAGACGAAGACATGATCTTCGACATCGGTCCTGATACTGCAACTCAACTTGCAGAGATCATTGCGAGTGCTGGCACTGTGGTTTGGAATGGCCCTGTGGGCGTATTTGAATTTGACCAATTTGGTAATGGTACTGAAGCGATTGCCAATGCCATCGCTAAGTCGTCAGCATTCTCAATTGCTGGTGGTGGCGATACGTTAGCTGCTATCGACAAGTATGGTGTTGAGCAAGATATCTCTTATATTTCTACAGGTGGTGGTGCTTTCCTTGAATTCTTAGAAGGCAAAACACTTCCTGCGGTCGCTGTGCTTGAGCAGCGAGCTAGAGACTAAAATTGATTGAGGTAGCGTTAAGCTGCCTCTTAATATCAGGTAAACATCACTCTCTCACATACTTGATGTTTGCTTGACGACGCGTAGCGTCCGGTTAGCCAATAAATAAAGTGGTTAACCTCATCAGTGTAGGCTGGTGTAAACATATTATCCGTTCAAACCGATAGCGGTGGCTATCAACAATTGGAGAAAAGCAATATGGCTTTAATCAGTATGCGTCAACTTCTCGATCATGCAGCTGAGCATGGTTATGGCGTTCCGGCATTTAACGTGAATAACCAAGAGCAAATGCGTGCGATCATGGAAGCTGCGGACAAGACAAATAGTCCGGTTATCGTGCAAGGCTCTGCTGGTGCACGCAAATATGCTGGTGCACCATTTATTCGCCACATGATTTTAGCGGCTGTAGAAGAATGGCCTCATATTCCAGTTGTAATGCACCAAGATCATGGTACTTCACCTGCTGTATGTCAGCGCTCTATTCAACTTGGTTTCTCATCAGTCATGATGGACGGCTCTCTAATGGAAGACGGTAAAACGCCTTCAAGCTACGAGTATAATGTGGACGTTACTCGTCGTACTGTTGAAATGGCGCACGCCTGTGGCGTGTCTGTTGAGGGTGAGCTAGGTGTGCTTGGTTCTCTAGAAACCGGTGAAGCTGGTGAAGAGGACGGTATTGGCGCTGAAGGTAAATTAACAGAAGATCAGCTACTGACAGATCCGGAAGAAGCAGCAGATTTCGTCAAGAAAACCAATGTAGATGCGCTTGCTATTGCATGTGGTACATCACACGGTGCTTATAAGTTTACTCGTCCACCAACGGGCGATATCTTAGCAATTAACCGCATCAAAGAAATCCACGCTCGTATTCCTGATACTCACTTAGTAATGCATGGTTCGTCTTCAGTGCCGCAGGACTGGTTAGCAATCATCAATGAATTTGGTGGCGAAATCCCTGAGACTTACGGTGTACCGGTTGAGCAAATTGTTGAAGGTATTAAATTCGGTGTTCGTAAAGTCAATATCGATACCGATCTGCGTTTAGCATCAACAGGTGCGATTCGTCGCCACCTTGCGCAAAACCCAAGCAATTTCGATCCACGCAAATTCTTAGCGGAAGCAACGAAAGCAATGACTGAGATCTGTGTTG
The DNA here is from genome assembly GCF_004103285.1 of Pseudoalteromonas sp. A757. Classification (NCBI taxonomy): domain Bacteria; kingdom Pseudomonadati; phylum Pseudomonadota; class Gammaproteobacteria; order Alteromonadales; family Pseudoalteromonadaceae; genus Pseudoalteromonas; species Pseudoalteromonas sp. A757. The sequence continues at coordinate 37,280 of NZ_QNQN01000049.1, read as the reverse complement.
CGCGTTATGAAGCGTTCGGTACAGCAGGCCAAGCTGCTAAGATCAAACCAATTTCACTTGATGATATGCACTTGAGATATCTAACAGGTGAGTTAGATCCTAAAGTGAAATAACTTACCGGATCAAAATTTGACTAAGTAAAATTGTGCACTGCACTTTGATACTTCAAAAAGCCTCTGAAATAGAGGCTTTTTTGTATTTGATCCTTGATTAGAAACCTAGGGCTTACTGGGTGAAAATATACTTAGATCGCCATTTTATACCAATTGAATTAATTCTCTAATCAATTTGAAGGGTGAAATAGCATATTAGCTTCGTTAAAAATTTCTCATTTAGAACAACTAAATAGCAAAATTTTTGCCTTGCTACTAAAGCTATTTCCCCGCTTCAAGATAGATCATTTACTTAATACAACTGGTATTACTAGCGAGGTAAATAGGGATCAGATCTTTACTAACAAAGATCATTGTTTGACTAAGTAGACATATTTCAAAACATCAGATCAATAAGTTAGCCTCTCTTAGATCATTCTTATACCAACCCGATCCGACATTGAGCTGCAATTAGTTAGTAAGAAAATGATCTCTGGGTCGATCTTGTTAGTAAAAATCTGATCCTGATTATAGATGATCCCTATCAGTTAATAAAATACTGATCCCGAAGTTCGTTCCTTGATCTCCAGCTAAAAGTGTCTAACTTTAAAAATACGAGATCTGTTCGCTACGGCCTCTCTGTCTGGCCTCAGCATCTCAAACCTTGTTGTACTGCGCCCAAATACTATCCAAGGTGATCAAAGATGAAAATGAAATACCTACCATTTGTTGCCCTAAGCCTTTGCTCTGTGAGTGTTTGTAGTTATGCAAACGAAGCTGTATCTCTATACGGTAGAGCTCATGTCGGGGTGCAAAATTCTGATAAAGATGGTGACAGCGATACTTCAATTGAAAGCTATAACTCTCGTATGGGGTTAAAGGGGTCGACAAAGCTGCAGGACGGGCTTGAGGTCTTTTATAAATATGAATTCCAAGTCGAGATCACAGATCAAGACAAAGATGGTAAGTCAGGTGATAACCTTACAGCTCGCTCTCAGTATCTTGGGGTTAAAGGGAGTTATGGTCAGCTCCTGATCGGCCGTGATGATACACCGATGAAAAAGTCGCAAGGTAAAGTGGACTTAATGAATGACTTTTCTGGTGATATTAATTCGTTCTTTGTTGGTGAAAATCGCCTTGGTGACACTGTGCAATATACGACTCCGGCTATTAATCATTTACAATTTACGGTGAGTTACATTGCCGAAGACAACAGCAAGCAAAACGGCGAAGATGGACTATCTTTGTCGGCAAGTTACGGTGATAGCAAACTCAAAAAAACCAATGTATATGTTGCTGTTGCCCATGACAATAAAGTCGCTGGGCAAGATATTAATCGCGTGACGGTACAAGGAAAGCTGGGGGACTTTAAGCTCGGTGGTATGTATCAACAGAATGAAGCGATAGATAGCGATGAGGAAGTAGATAGTTTCATGGTGAGCGCTGCTTACCAGATTGAGTCATATACCTTACTTGCCCAGTATCAAGACTCGGATGGGGCTGCCGGTAAGCTGAAAGACTCTGGCAATGCAGCTTCAGTAGGTGTGGAAAAAAGTTTGAGTAAACAAGCTCGTATGTATCTTTGGTATTCAAAATTTTCATTGGATAACAACGAAGATCATAACACGATGGCGGTCACATTGAGATATGACTTTTAATTTACAAAGACGTATGCCTATTTACAAAAAGCATACTGATTTTGCGGTGAATTGCAGCGTAGCTTTTGTAGTGCGACTCGGAGGTCGTAGTCCATATTTCGAAAACACTATTTTAAGATAAACGTTTTAGCATAAAATATATTTAAAATCAGTTGATTATAAATAAGTAAGGTATTCCCTGTGTAGCCAAAAAAGAGATTTTTTTTGGCTTGTTTTGCGTTTACACGTTACACTTTCATAAAAATGTCACAGTTAGTCATAATAATGACATCAACAACGTCGGTAACGAGAGAACATTGGGAATGTCACGTAAAGTACTTGTAGTTGATGATGAAGCACCTATCAGAGAAATGTTGGTGTTCGTACTAGAGCAAAATGGTTTTCAAGCAATTGAAGCTGAAGACTATGACTCAGCAGTAGCTGCTATGGTAGAACCTTATCCCGATATGGTGCTGCTAGATTGGATGCTGCCAGGAGGTAGTGGTATTCAAATTGCTAAAAAGTTTAAGCAAAGTGAATACACCCGTCAGATCCCAATCATCATGCTAACGGCAAGAGGTGAAGAGGAAGACAAAGTTAAAGGATTAGAGGTTGGTGCGGACGATTATGTGACAAAACCTTTCTCTCCTAAAGAGCTCATGGCTCGGATCAAAGCGGTTATGCGTCGAGTTTCACCTACGTCGCTGGAAGAAGCGATAGAGGTGCACGGATTACGTCTGGATCCAATCTCTCACCGAGTTACATCTGCGGGCACCGAATTGGATATGGGGCCGACAGAGTTTCGTTTATTACATTTCTTCATGACACACCCTGAACGAGTTTATAGCCGTGAACAGTTATTAGATCACGTATGGGGTACTAACGTGTACGTTGAAGACCGCACAGTAGACGTTCATATCCGTCGCCTACGAAAAGCTATCGCACCGCTCGGTCATGATCGCTTAGTGCAAACCGTGCGTGGTGCAGGTTACCGCTTTTCGAGTAAACTGTAATTAGTATTCCAAGAGGAGCTAAATTATTTGGCTCCCAAGTGGATTTAGTCTATGTATCGAGTGATTGATAAACAGGCGTTAACGAGACGCCTGTTTTTGTATTTCTTACCATTAGCCTTAATTGGCTATTTAGTCAGTGCACCTTTTCTGTTTATGTTCATCGGTGCTTTCGTCTTATTAGTTTGGCATTACAAACAACTCTATCGCTTGAGTGATTGGTTACTCAATCAGCGAAGTTTTAACCCACCTGAAGGTAAGGGCGCTTGGGAACAAGTATTTGAAGGGATCTATCAGCTTCAGCAACGTAATCGTAAAAAGCGCAATGAACTCGCTGAGCTGATCCGACGCTTTCGAGAGGGGGCTGAAGCCATCCCAGATGCGGTAGTTGTACTGCAACAAGATCTCAGTATCGTGTGGTGTAATCAGCTAGCGTTGAAAGTGCTGGGTTTGCAATGGCCTACAGATCATGGGCAGAGGCTGGATAACCTTATCCGAGATCCCAAATTTGTAAAATACATGCATGAACATCGTTTTGATGAAGCGTTAGAGCTAGAGACTGGGCTTGGTCATGAGCAAGTGCTCGAAATACGTGTAATGCCTTATGCCGAACAACTTATGCTAGTGGCGCGTGATGTTAGTCGACTAAAGCAATTGGAGCAGATGCGCAAAGACTTTGTCGCAAACGTATCTCATGAGTTAAGGACGCCGCTAACCGTTATGGCTGGTTATCTAGAGATGATGGATAGCGATAATATGCCACCTCCCGCGATGTGGGCTAAGGCACATGGCACTATGATAGATCAGTGTAAACGGATGGATAGTCTGGTAAATCAACTTCTTTCTTTATCTCGAATTGAAGGGGCGAGAAAACAAGACAATGATAAAGCCGTGAATATTCCTGCCATGCTTGAGCTTATTCATACTGAAGCCAAGTCACTTAATCAGGAAAAAGGTCATGAGCTCGTTTTTGATATTGATGCGACTTTGGATATCAAGGGAGCTGGGGATGAGTTGCGTAGCGCATTCTCGAACTTAATTTTCAATGCTGTCCATTATACCAAGCCTGGTGGGCACATTCATGTACGTTGGTATTTAGAAAATGACTTGCCGACGTTTAGTGTCGTCGATAATGGTGATGGTATTGCGCCTGAACATATAAACCGTCTAACGGAACGTTTCTACCGTGTGGATAAAGCGCGTAGTCGGAAAACGGGCGGGTCAGGCCTTGGTTTGGCAATTACTAAACACGTATTGTCTCGCCATGACTCGGCTTTACATATTGAAAGTAAAGTGGGTGAAGGTTCTCATTTTTGGTTTGCTTTCCCAAAACAAAAGCGAATTTTTATGACAAATGATGAAAGTCATAAAAGTGTAATTTAAGAGTAATTTTATTGTCATTTTATCGCTGCACAATGAGCTGCGTAAAATAACTGGGACCAACAACTGGAGTGACCCCAATGAAATTTAAAAGCTTAGTTGCCGCAATGGGTGTGGCTATTACTACATTAGTTTCTACTCAAGTATCTGCTTTAGACGAAAAGTTACCAGAGTACAATAAAACTAGCGGTATCTCAGGAAACTTCTCTTCTGTAGGTTCTGATACGCTTGCCAATATGATGACGTTTTGGGCTGAAGAATACAAAAGAATATACCCTAACGTAAACATCCAGATCCAGGCTGCTGGTTCCTCAACTGCGCCACCAGCTCTAACGGAAGCAACGGCAAACTTCGGTCCAATGAGCCGTAAGATGAAGTCAAAAGAAATCGAGGCTTTTGAAAAGCGCTACGGTTATAAGCCGACAGAAGTTCGTGTCGCAATTGATGCCCTAGCAGTATTTGTACACAAAGATAACCCAATCGAAGGCTTAACAATTGAACAGGTTGATTCAATCTTCTCTTCAACGCGCAAGTGTGGAGCATCAGCACAAGCAAATCGCTGGAGTGACATTGGCCTGACGGGGGATTGGGCTGCAAAAGATATCCAGCTTTATGGTCGTAACTCTGTATCTGGTACTTATGGTTACTTCAAGAAAAAAGCACTGTGTAAAGGTGACTTCCGCAATAATGTTAACGAGCAGCCAGGTTCTGCGTCTGTGGTACAGTCTATCTCGTCTTCAGTGAATGCGATTGGTTACTCTGGTATCGGTTATAAAACGTCAGGCGTACGTACCGTACCACTAGCGAAAAAAGGCACAAACTACGTTGATGCAACATTAGAAAATGTGGCACAGGGTAAATACCCACTGTCTCGCTTCCTATACCTATATGTAAACAAGCACCCTAATAAAGAATTAGCACCTATCGAAGCTGAATTCTTGAAGATGGTATTGTCTAAAGAAGGTCAAAAGATCGTTGAGAAAGATGGTTACGTTCCTCTTTCTAGCGAAATGGCGACACGCGAATTGAAAAAGTTAGGTTTACTCTAATCTATTATTCAACTCGCTAATTACTTGTTGTTATTGATGCCGCTCATTGAGCGGCATTTTTTGTTACTACATCATCATGTTCCCAGATTGAATAATTTGTTTAAATCTTCATCCTAAAACGGCAAAAAAGCTGGAAATATTCTATATTTAGTTAAAATTTATAATAAATCAGTCGATAATGAACTCGTCTTACTTCAAAAGGTGTATATATGAGTCTAGGTACTGCTTTTGCTGATCTTAGTATTACCAAAAAGATCCACGCCATTACGCTCGTTGCGGTTGTCGCTTTTGTGGTTATCGTGTTTGTTAATTACAACGCTATTAGCTCTAATCAAAGGGCATTAAATGAATTAGAGGAGCAGACATATAAAATTCTTAACCTCGCCACAGAAAATGCAAATAAGCTGCAGAATTTAGATGAGCTATTCACTCAAGCTGTAACCTTCGGGGATGCAGAGTTGCTAGATAAAGCAAAAGAATATCAGCAGCAAATTCAAGCGAACCTGCAAAAAATTGAGTCGGTACAAAGCGGCTTTATGCCTTCAGATAATAGCGACGAGCTTGTGCAGTACGGCAAAATTGCGCAACAAATTGCAGGGGGAATGATTGATGGTACAGCTGACTTTTCCCGTATTCAAGAAGATGCCAAAAAGAAAACTGAAATCTACGAAGGCCTAGTCGCAGATTTTACCAAGGCGAAAGCAAACGCGGACGACCGCTTTGTCGAACTGCTACAAAACACTGAAGCACGTTCAGCAAATGCGCTCACGATAATGCTGATTGTGGCTGTTATTTCTTTACTTGTTCTGGTTTTCTTAGCGGTTGTGATTGCAAGAGGTATTGGCAACTCCGCTAAGGATGCGGCGCAAAATCTGAAACTGCTAGCGCAAGGGCAGGGTTCTTTGTCCACCACGCTCAATGTGCGCTCTCACGATGAAATTGGCCAAGTATCCATAAACTTCAATGAGTTTGTTGCTTTACTAAAAGGGGCGGTTGTCGAGGTCATGAGTGTCGTCGAGCCTTTGATGAAAGACTCAAGCCGTCTTGTTCAGGGCATGGAAAAAGCTGAAGGGGCAACTAAGCAACAAACGCATGACGCGGAAGTGGTACGTCAATCTATGGAAGAAATGCGGTTAAGTGTGGGTGATATCTCTCACTCGGCGTCACAGGCATCAGATGCTGCCCAGCTGGCCGAACAAGAAGTTGAGCAGAGTAAGCGCCAAATTCAGGTGTCAGTTAACGAATCACAAGCGTTAAGTGAAGAAATTAATCATGCAGCAGAGACGATCAATAAGCTAGCTGATGATACACAGAACGTGACGCAAATCTTAAATGTGATCACATCAATTGCAGAGCAAACCAATTTACTTGCTTTAAATGCTGCGATTGAGGCGGCTCGTGCTGGTGAGCAAGGTCGAGGTTTTGCTGTGGTTGCTGATGAAGTCCGCGAATTAGCCTCAAGAACAGCAAAGTCGACCAATGAGATAAGAGAACTTTTAAATGTGTTAACAGAAGCGGCAAACCAAGCGGTGAAAGCAATGACAAGTGCAAGCAGTATGGCAATTAATAACGCGGAAGCTGCAGCACAAACCGGACAGTCGATTGAGCAGATAGCAGCACAAATCTTGTCAATAAATAGCATGAATGGTCAAATTGCTGCGGCAACGGAAGAGCAGACCTCGGTAGCTGCGATGGTGGTAAACAATGTGACATCTATGCACCAGTCTTTCCAAGACACAATGCAAGCGTTGAATGAAGTACAAGACGTTGCTGAGAATCTTCATGTATTGTCCGATAACTTGAAAGATGCAACCTCAAAATTTAGAGTCTAATGCTTTAATTTTTAAACGATAAATAAAAACAGCCACATTAAGTGGCTGTTTTTATTTGATAAGGAATATTAGGGTCTGTTTATCTTTCAAGTTTGCTTTTGCAGCAGTTTGATTGGTATTTATACAAGGCAGAGCCTGCGTAGCATAGTCATTCTATGTGAGTCAGGCGAGAACACAGTGAAAATACCAATCAAGCGCTGCCCTTTGGTTTCACCTGAGTGCGCTTTGTTCATTGTTGCTCAACTTTTACCTAGATCACTAGACGGCAAGTCGAGCGTCGCGACCAAAACCCACTCAGAAGAACAAAAATCAAACAGCAAAGGTCAAAGGCCCTAGTATTTACCTATCACTTTGACGGCATCGGTTACTTTGCTTGCGTCAATATAACCAATTGCGTCTGCATTGCTCGAAACAAAATCGATTACTGCTTGATCGCTATCTAGCTTCTTCGGAGGTGTTCCCTTACCAGTGAATACTAATTTAGACCAATGGGCATTTAGCTGAGAGCTAGATTTACCAATCACTTTGTCGTTAAACTCGTCAAATACAGCATTACCATCCTGATTCACAGGGGTCGCACTATTACCATCGGCAAATGATTTGCTTTTACCTAGGAATAACTTTTTGATAGTACCGTCATCAACAGCAGATGCATTGGCTGAGTTCACGATAACAGCAATATCTGCTAAAGCTACCTGGCTGGCTAACAGTAGCCCTAAGCTCAGTATTTTTTTAATCATATTAGCCTCCGTTAGAATACTAAATCGATACCGAAGCTCAACAGCTCAACTTTTTGATCTGTCAACGTGTTATCGAATTGGTTTAGTTCAATTTTGAATGCTGCTGATGGATGGAAGTCATAACGTGCACCAATACTCCATGTTTCAGACTCTGCACGAGCGCCTGCAAGCGCACCATTAACAAGAGTTCTTAAATAAGGTGCATTTGGATTGGTTGGATCGGTCGTGACGGGAATGGTTACGCCATTTGGAGCGGTGATGGTGAGTGGGACAGAGTTAAACTCGTCGTTCTCATTCTTGTCTTCATTGTGTTCGTAGGTTAGGTGGACAGTCCATGCATCAATACGGTAACCGAGTGAAGCGTAATACTGCTGTTGTTTAGCAAGTATACTGTTATCCACTTCAAACTGGGTGTATTCTGCGTCGAACAAGACATCGTTGTAGTCGATAGCAATACCAATCGCGGCAAAGTAAGCATCATCTTTATCGACAGCAATATCATCCGCTTGTTGAGTTAGCCCATAGCCAGTCAACCCTGCCAATAATCCCGATAGTTCAGGGCTATTAGCTGCGCTAATGCTCGCTTCGGTAGCAAAGTAGGCCGCACGCATACTGAACCAATCTCTGCTTAGTGTCCAGTTTATGCCTACTGTGTTGTTTAACTCAGCTTCATCTGAGTAGGTAATAGCAACAATGTCGTCATCTACGCTGCCTAATGCTAGCTGTACAGTGCTTTCCCACTCCCCTAATGTTGAGTTATGGATATAACTCAATCCGTTATAGGTGCTAAAGCTTAGGTTATATACAGATTGAGGTGGTTTAACCCAGCGGTATGCATAGCCCACATCTAAAAAGTCAGAGTAGCGATAGAATGGTATACGCATTTTACCTGCGCTTATCTGTGAAGCATCTGAAATCGCATAAGTTAAGTATGCCCATTCAAACTCGGCATCAAAGTCATTCTGACCACGGCCCACGATCTGTGCTGTGGCAGTTAGACTTTCTTGTAGATCGGCGGAAAGTTGTAGGGCGAATAAGCTACGATTCTCCATATCAAAATCATTGTCATAGCCATATAGTGTGTCGTCACTATCTAGCGTTTGACCACCAATAATGGAAGCAAAACCATTAATTCTGATTTCAGCGGCGCTGTGAAAACTCACTGTCCCAAGCGCTATCGCTAAAGCAATTGCTGACTTTTTCATATTGATTCCCATTTTCTTTGCAAAGAGTCGTGTCTGTAACACGCATTAAAAGTGCTGATACCGAGCTCAACAATCGTGTTACTTTTGTCTTAGAGATTAGAATAAAAACCAGAAATAACAAGTTATTAAGAAAAGTTAGTACTCACTGCTTGCATTGTTTAAGAAATCAAGTCGTGAGCCAACTTAAGTTGGTGTTGTAGGTCTATCTCATCAGACCAGTTTATTATATCGCAAAATATTCCAAATGAGAGAATAAAAAATAATGGTGGGAGTTGGGAAGTATTTGTATTTAAAGGGATCGCAAGGGAGCTGGTTGCTAAAATAAGAGCAAACTATCGTTTGCTCTCGGTAATTTTTTCAGCCTGTACTTTGCAGGCATTATACTGCTCAATACATTTATCAGTGCATATCTGTAAAGACATTGTCTCTGGTGTGTTTTGCATCTCACAGCTGCGTTCGCATTGATAATTCTGCTGTGCACACTGGTTCAACTCAGGTGAGATAGAGTTACTGCACCCCAATAGGGTGGTAGAAAATACTAATAAGGCGAACGCAATTTTCATTATTATTCCTTAGACCGTGACTTGAATATTATCAATCAGTCTGACTTTGCCGAGAAAAGCTGCGGCAAGAATGACGAGTTGATTATCTTCGAGTGTAGCAGGTTTCAAGCTATCTTTTTGACAAATGTTAAAATAATCCAACTTTAATCCGGCATTATGCAGCATTTCTGTTGCATTTTTTGTTACCTTCGAAAAATCTTTTTCGCCATTCTCTATAGCGCCAGCTGCTGCTTTTAGCGCTTGAAAAAGTACTTTAGCAGTATCTTTTTCAGATTCAGAGAGGTAACCATTACGTGAGCTCATCGCCAGTCCAGAAACTTCTCTTTGAGTCGCAACACCAATCACTTCAACAGGAATAGACAAGTCTTTCACCATTGTTTTGATGACCTGTAACTGTTGAAAGTCTTTTTCACCAAAGCAGGCAAAATCAGGTTGTACTAAGTTAAACAGTTTAGTGACAACCGTTGCAACGCCACGAAAGTGTCCTGGGCGTGTGCCACCACAATGTCCTTCTGATACTCCTGGTACATCAACAAAACTTTGCGCATTTAGGCCGTTAGGATATATGGTCTCAACGGTAGGCGTAAACACAATATCGGTTTCTAATTCTGCAAGGCCCTGCTTATCTTGATCGAGCGTACGTGGGTAGCTGTCGAGGTCTTCGTTCGCACCAAATTGCATTGGATTTACAAAGATACTGACAACGACTTTATCCGCTAGGGTTTTCGCTTTTTCTACTAAAGAAAAATGACCACGGTGAAGGTTGCCCATCGTTGGTACGAAGGCAATGCTCAACCCTTGTTGGCGCCAAGCTTTAATCTGGCTTCGTAACGATTTAATCTCAGTAACTGATTGCATGTTGTACTCTAACTAATAATAACAATACCAACCCAAACAAAATGCTTGGATCAGACTCAGCGATAAGCATCACTCATCGCAAATTTAATTAAATTCGTGATCAGGACCCGGGAAGTCACCTGATTGCACGTCTGCACAAAACTTTTTCACCGCATCTGGCATGTTGCCAGTTTCTAGCAGGAAGTTCTTAGAAAATTTAGGAATATAGCCTGCGGAAATACCAACCAAGTCATGCATAACCAAAATTTGGCCATCGGTCTCTTTACCTGCGCCAATACCAATAACCGGAATTGTCACGGCATCGGTAATGCGTTTAGCCAATGCCGAAGGCACACATTCAATCACGATCATTTGTGCACCAGCACGTTCTAACGCTTGTGCATCGGCTATCATCTTTTGTGCCTGTGCTTCTTCACGACCTTGAATTTTAAAGCCACCAAACACGTGCACTGATTGTGGTGTTAACCCTAAATGGCCACAAACTGGGATCCCTTGTTGGGTAAGCAGTGCAATGCTGTCGTAGAGCCATTCACCACCTTCCAGCTTTACCATGTTTGCACCAGAGCGCATCAAGGTAGCCGCATTCTGACAGGCTGACTGTGGATCTGAGTAGCTCATAAAAGGCATATCGGCGATAACGAATAGCTCTTTACTACCAGCTCGTACACAACGGGTATGATAGGCAATGTCATCCGTGGTAACGGCTAAAGTGTCTTCACCACCTTGTAAAACCATACCCAGAGAATCACCTACTAAGATGACATCTACGCCATTGTCGTGAAATAACTTTGCAAAACTTGCATCGTAAGCGGTGAGAGCGGTTATTTTTGTTCCTTCACGCTTCATTTTGGCAAGTGTTGAGACGGAAATTTTTGCCATGGTAAACCCCTTGAATTGGTTTATTAGAGGATTGCTAATCCGTTAAGTGGTAAGTGCTGTGATAAAGAGCCAAGCTCAGTGCCATCAGGTAATTTGAGTTCTGGCGCTATCTCTAATAGTGGATAGACGACAAATTCTCTTTCTTTCAAGCCGTAGTGTGGCACCGTAAGCCTATCACTGTGAATGGTGTCGGTATTAAAAAGCAGAATATCTAAATCGAGCGTGCGCGGTCCCCAGCGCTCGGCTTTGCGTACACGACCATGTTCAAGCTCTATTTGTTGCAATACATCGAGTAAAGACTCTGCTGTTAATGATGTTGCTAGTTTTGCTACGGCATTCACATAATCAGGTTGATCTTGAGGGCCCATAGGTTTTGAGCCATACAGGCTAGAGTGCTGGACAAGCGAGAGGTCTGGATGGGCGGCGAGCACATCGAGTGCTCGCTGTATTTGTGCCATCGGCTCGGATAGGTTTGCACCCAATCCAATGTACGCAATATTCATTTAATCTTCTTTCGGTTTTCTTTTTGGCTTACGTCTATTATAACGACGCTTAGGTTTGCTTTGGTTACCTAAGTTGCGAACCATGTCTTTTTGGCCGGTGACGTCATTCTTGAGGTAGTCAGTCCACCAAGCTGCAAGTTCTTCTTGCTCTTGCTCACCACTTTCAACACGCAATAATAGGAAATCATATGCGGCTTTGAATCTCGGCTGCAAGCTTAGGCGATATGCACGCTGGCCTGAACGTTTATCTAGGCGTTGTTGAATATGCCAGATATCTCGGGCACCTAAAGTAAAGCGTTTAGGTACCGCAACATGTTTAGCATTTTCAGCAAGGACGTGATTAATGGCTTGCATAAAGGCATCATATTCATTCATACCTTCGGCCACAAGCGCTTCGCTCTTAGCTAAAATAGGGAACCATAAAAGCGCTGCATAGATAAATGCAGGGGTTACTTTTTTATCCGCATTGATACGGCTATCCGTATTGGCAAACATTTGCTGAATAAAGCGACGCTCAAAGTCATTGTCAGGCTGTGCTAGTATTTTATCGAGCGCTGGGAATAACTGCGCAAATAAGCCGTATTCACGCATCTGAAGAAAATTTTCTTCCGCTTTACCATTTAAAAATAGCTTTAGCGTTTCTTCGAACAAGCGTGCAGCTGGAATATGTCCAAGTAACGGCGCTAGTGCTTTAATCGGAGTGCGGGTCGGGGTAGCAATCTCCATATCTAGTTTGGTTGCAAAGCGGATGGCTCTGAGCATGCGTACCGGATCTTCGCGATAGCGAGTTTCAGGATCGCCAATCAACTCAATTTTACGCGCTTTAATGTCAGCAACACCACCCGCAAAGTCGCGTAGAGTAAAGTCATTGATCGAATAATATAGCGCATTGATAGTAAAGTCGCGGCGCTCGGCATCTTCTTCAATACTGCCGTAGACATTGTCGCGTAATAGCTGCCCGTGTTCGCTGGCTTGACTTGTCGTGGCACAAGAGTCATCACTTTGGTGATGGCCACGCATGGTGGCAACTTCAATAATTTCCCGTCCAAAAACAATGTGCGCAAGGCGGAAACGACGACCTATTAAGCGACAGTTACGGAAAAGCTTTTTGATTTGTTCAGGTGTTGCATTGGTAACGACATCAAAGTCTTTAGGCTCTATTCCTAGCATGATATCGCGGATACAACCACCAACTAGGTAGGCATCATAGCCACCGTCTTTTAAGCGATAGAGCACTTTGATAGCGTTAGGGCTAAATTGTTTACGAGATATACCATGCTCGCTGCGAGGAATTATCGCAGGTGTCGGGCTGGCCATTTTCACCGTCTCATCGCCTTTTCCAGTTACAAACTGGCGGCAAAAGTTTACAAGCTTGGAAATAATAACTCGTCTCCTGAGCAATCAAGTTTTCTATTCTAGTCGTTGTGAACCACTGCTTTTGTCTTAAAACAGGTCGCATTTAAGGCTCGCTATCATATACTCAAATGAGACTAAATTGAAGTACTTGAAAACAGTGGACGAAAAGCAAAATCGCCATTTTCTAGAGAGTCTAGTTGAATTTCCTGTACTTTAGGAACGTGATCAAGACTAAAAATATCAATAGCGTGAGTCAGTAATGCGTCAACATCTTGATAATTATGGAGAGAATCAACCGGCACATGCAAATAACGCAGCGCGGCATAAAGGGTTGGTAGCGGGTTGCGGTTATCAATAGCTGGAGCATGATTTTGCTTAGATAACTTAAATCCGGGCTCTGCGACAGCCAGAGGCACGTGAGCGTACTCAGGTAATGGCTGATTGAGCTGTCGAAATAAACTAATTTGTCTTGCTGTGGGTTCTAGCAGATCGGCACCACGCACGATATGACTAATCTTTTGCTCTATGTCGTCAACTACCACCACCAATTGATAAGCAAATAAGCCGTCGCGGCGTTTAACGATGTAATCTTCATGCGCAATTGCTGAGGGAATGACAACCATGCCTTGTATTGCATCATTAAATTCAGTAACTGGACAGCGCTGCTGTAGGCGCAAAGCGTTATCTTGCCAACTTAGCGCTAAAGCTCGGCAATGGTTATTGTAAAAGCCACCCATTGCTTTAATTTGCTTTCTTGTACATTGACATGGATACACAAGGGAGTCTGATTTTAGTGTCGTCAAATAGGCTTGGTATAGGGCATGGCGCTGTGATTGATAGACAACCTTTTCATCCCAGTAAAGGCCGTATGCTTCAAGTGTGGTTAATATATTGTCGGCAGCACCCATAACTACACGCGGTGTGTCTATGTCTTCGATGCGAACGAGCCATTTACCTTGATTAGCTTTTGCGTCTAAATAGCTACTCAGGGCGGCTACAAGAGAGCCGAAATGAAGTGGACCGGAAGGCGAGGGAGCAAATCGACCGCGATAGCTCCCAGTTTGCTTTAAGCTTGGGGACACAGGGCTGAGATTATCCTCTGCCTTGTTGTTTTTCTTTGATTTCTGCGAGAGATTTACAATCAACGCAAAGATCAGCTGTTGGACGCGCTTCTAAACGGCGAATGCCGATTTCAATACCGCACGACTCACAAAAGCCGAAGTCATCATCTTCGATAAGTTGAAGTGTTTTCTCAATTTTCTTGATTAGCTTACGCTCGCGGTCGCGAGTACGCAGTTCAAGAGAAAACTCTTCTTCTTGCGCTGCACGGTCCACAGGATCAGGAAAGTTTGCCGCTTCGTCTTGCATGTGTGTCTTAGTACGGTCTACTTCATTACGTAGATCGGCACGCCATGCTTCTAATATCGCTTTGAAATGAGCACGTTGTGCTTCATTCATGTATTCTTCGCCTGGCTTTTCTTGATAAGGTTCTACACCGGCTTGAGCCAATAACCCTAGTTTTTTCTGGTCTGGCATACCATTCTCCTAAATCCTTAATACATAACCCCAGCTTTCGCCGGCGGGTATAAATAGCAAAATCTTTACCCCTTAGCAAACACTTTTTTGCTGCAAATGTCAGCCACTTTTTCAATGTTTAACTATTTTGGGGGAGAAAACTATCACGGCTATATGTGGGCGACATGAAAAAAGTCAAGCGTAATCAAAAGGAATTTCTTCAATTAATTGTACTTGGTTGTCGTCAATATGCGCTCGGTAAGCAATGATTTCTACCCCATGAGAAATTGCTTCTTTCACTAACGCTGCATATCTTTGATCTATATGACTGGCTGGTTTGACGCAATTAATCCCTGTATGGAGCGCGGCAAACAGTAATACCGCACGGTGACCTTGCTGTTTAATGTGGATTAATTCTCTAAGATGTTTTTGACCTCTTAAGGTTTCAGCATCAGGGAAAAAACCTTGCTGTTGCTCGAGCAACGTCACCGACTTTACTTCAACGTAGCAGAATTGCGAGGATTGTCCATTTTCGAGGTTGCTCAACAAAATATCAATTCGGCTATTTTCAGCCCCATATTTCACCTCAGTTTGAAGTGTTTTGTAGCCTTGCAATTGCGTTATTCTTCCTTGCTCAATGGCCTCAACAGACACTTTATTGGCCACCGCTGTATTTACACAAATAAAATGACCATCATTATCTTGCGTCAGCTCCAACGAATGAATGTACTTTCGCTTAGGGTTATCGCTGGTGGAATAATAGGCTGTAAATCCCGGGTCTGCACAATTGGTCATTCTACCAGTATTGGCGCAGTGTACGGTGAATTCGTCACCACTTGGGGCGCGTAAGTCGACAAGAAAGCGTTTATATCGTTTGAGCAAGGTTGCTTGTTGTAATTGCCTAGAAAACTTCATTGGTCGCTTTAGGTTGGGTGTATTTAGTGGCTAGTGTACACTTAACCACACTTACAAGCACAAGAGTGAAAAGAGAATGTCAGAGAAATTTATTGTACGACTGAGTGAAGACGCTAAACCAGAGTATTTATCTGCTGGTGCTGCATTGTCGTTTGAAAAGGACGGTGCTTTTATCCATTTACAACAAGACGAAACGCTGAAGAATATTCAGAAAGCGGCTCGTAGCATCGCACAACAAGGGATTAAGCAAGTTCATCTAGAGGGTGACTTGTGGTGTACTGAATCTCAATGGGCTTTTTATCAAGGATTTGTGTCACCAAAAGCATTAGATGGTGTGGTGTTTGTTGACAACGACCAATCAGATCTAAAAGAGCTTGATGCACTAAAAGCGTCGGCAACATGGATGCGTCAGATGATCAACGGTACGGCCGAAGACATTTACCCTGAAAGCCTTGCTGGAAAAGCGGCTGAGTTTATTCAGTCATTGGCACCTGAGCATGTTAGTTATCAAATCATTAAAGGCGACGCGTTGTTAGAGCAGCAATGGATCGGTATTCATGAAGTTGGGCGCGGCAGTGAGCGTCCACCAGTACTGCTTGAGCTTGACTACAATCCGACGGGTAATGATGACGCTCCAGTTAGCGCTGCACTTGTGGGTAAAGGGATCACGTTTGACTCAGGTGGTTACTCGATTAAGCCAAGCGAAGGTATGCTTACGATGAAGTGTGATATGGGCGGGGCGGCAACCGTAACGGCTGGTTTAGCGCTGGCTATTCAACGTGGTTTTGACCGTCGTGTTAAGTTGTTCCTATGTTGTGCTGAGAACCTTATCTCAGGCCATGCCTATAAGTTAGGTGATATTCTTACCTACAAAAATGGCACCACAGTGGAAATCGTGAATACCGATGCTGAAGGACGTTTAGTATTGGCTGATGGGTTGATGGCTGCCGGTGAAACAGGCGCTGAGCTTATCATTGATGCTGCTACGTTAACGGGCGCTGCGCTCGTTGCGGTAGGTCAAGAGTACAATGCACTATTTGGCTTAGATAAAGCACTTGTCGGCGATGTACAGCAGTACGCGAGTGACGAATTTGAAGCCGCGTGGCCGTTACCTCTTGAAAAGTGGCACCAAAATAACTGTCCATCGCCTTATGCGGATACAGCTAACAGCCGAGCACAAAAAGGTGGCGGCTTTGGTGGTGCATCGAATGCTGCAGGCTTCCTATCTCGCTTTGTACCAAACGAAGGTCAAGGTTGGGTACATATCGACCTTGCAGCTTCTTTCCAAAATAGCGCAGGTGGTCAATGGGCTGCAGGTGCAACGACCTTAGGCATGAGAACCGTAGCGAGAACGCTTCAAGAAAAAGCGTAATCATGTGGTTAGCTGAGTGTATTCCGCGGAATACACTCGGTTTATTACCACGTTTAAGACAATAGTGCCGCTGCGAGCCGCACAAAGTCTGATGAAGTCAGTATTCCAACCAATTTGTTTTGTTCGTCCACCACAGGCATACAGCCATGGCGATTATCGACAAAAAAGCGCACCACATCTTGTAATGATTGACCCGGCCGCACGCTCGCAAAATCGGTCGCCATAATATCTCGTACTTTTGTTTGCTTTTCTTTTCTTGCAAGCGCATTTGCGCCGTAGGTTGCCATTATCCCCATTACCTTGGCGATCATAATTTTTTGCGTGAGCATACCAACCAAGACTCCCGCTTCGTCAATTACTGGGATGTGACGAACGTTTTTTTCTTTCATTAAATTATGCGCATCTTGCAAGGTATTTTCAGCAATTACTGCAAAAGGATCTGGGGTCATTAAATCAGCTACGGTTTGGGTCATCTGTTACTCCTTTTCAATCCATATGCTTATTTTGAGTTTAGCCTGATCTGTTCGGGATGTATGGAATTGAGATCAAGTTTTGAACTATTTTTTGCAGTGGGCTTCTTATGAATATAAAAATTAAAAGGATAACCCAATGAAAAAACTGTTGATGTTAGGTGCTGTCGTGAGCTTGCTTTGTAATTCTGTTTTTGCTGCAGAGCGAAGTGTTGAATATGGAGAAATTAATCAAATTCTAGATTTAATTGTCAACAAAGCGCAGTCGCAATATATCTTGTCTAAATTTACAGTGGAAGTGAAGGAGCCTGATATCGCGTTAGAGGATGTTAAACTTTGGTTGGAGCAAGATGGCAAGATCATTGCCAACGGTATCATAGATAAAGACGGCAATATTGATTTACCTATTTTATCACAGTCACGCGCAGATAAAGTCAACTTAGTAATCAATCAAGAAAAAGACGCCGTTGCGATTATGGTCAATACGGATATAGCGCCGTTGACTAAGCAGCAGGTTATGTATCGCGATTTGTTCATCCTTTTAGAGGACATGGACGCTTTTGTTGAGTTGATGGCTGGTAGCTTGTCTTGGTTTGCTCCAAGCTTTGATGAACTAGAGTTTACATTTACCGAACCTGCATCAATTCAGTTTGTGGATGCAACAGGTAAAACCCAAAAGTTTGTAACCGATGATGAGTTTAAGATCCAAATCCCTAATAAGAAAAAGTGGATGAAGCAAAATCCATCTTTGCAATTTAGTGCTTTACCAACGCAGTTTGCGCCCATTGACTAGGGAAGGTAGCCCGTATGTCTGCTAGCAGGCGGGCATATCCTTTTCCATTAGGTAATTGGTTAACACTTCACCACGAACGCTCACTTGTTGCTCCTTTATCACTCGGAAACCAAAATGTTCAAAGAAAGGTTTAGCCGTTTTGCTAACATGGGAAAATAAGCGCATTGTGTTGGTTGTTTTGCTGTGTTCTAAAAGTGCGAGCATAAGTGCTTTACCTATGCCTTGGCCTTGATGTTCGGCATGGCAAAAAAAGTGATCAATAAGACCGTCGGCTTGGATATCGGCAAAGCCAACAATTTTACCATTTAGCACGGCGACAAGGGGTTGATTGCTCCTTAATCGGTCTTGCCAGCCTTTCTCGGCAATGTCGCTATGTGCCCACGCATTAACTTGCTTATCGGAGTAATGCTGTATATTTACCGAGCGTATTGTGTCAAACATAAGCTTGTGTAGCGCGGCTTCTTCGCCGCTTTGAAACGGTCTGATGATAATCATTGTTAGCCTTTATTCTTGGAGTCGTAATTGTCCGGAAATAGCAGGTTGCTCTGCAATTTCTGCAAGTCGTACGTATTTTTGTTCAATCAGTTGAGACACCGGAACCAGTTTGGCATCAGTACTTTCAAGTTCTGCTAACTTGGTTGCAAGAAATGCGGCAGTTTCCTTATATGGGTGTGCAATAATAATCACATGCTCATGATTATCAAGTAGTTTAAGCATATGCTGCCACTGCTCGTTAAGTGCCTCTGTGGATATGTCATTGTCTAGAAAGACCTGTCGAGCGACGTTTTTCACGCCGTAAAGGTTGGCTGCATATTGGGCTTGGCTGTGGCTAGTGGTGCGACTATCTAAAAAGTATAATCCGCGCTTTTTTAATATTTCCATAGTCCATTTCATTGGCTCTATTTGTTCGGTTAGTGCTGAGCCCATGTGATTGTTTACGCCTTTAACTTGGGGCAGCGTCGACAGCGCGTTGCCAAGTGTCATTTGCAACTGCCATTTTTCCATATCGGTGGTTAATGCGCCCGGACCAAGCGCCTTTTCCGAGTCTTGTGCCTGCATTGGCACATGTAATAAAAGCTCGCGTTGTTGGCGGCTGGCTGCAAAGGCAAATTGTTGAGAAAAAGGCGTGTGGGGCAGGATCGAAAAAGTGATCCCACCCGGTAAAGACAGTAACTCTAAGTCACGTTGGTGATTGCCAATGTCGTCTATAACAATGGCAAATTGTTTTGCCGGCACTGCAAAGGTCATGCACGCCAGTATTATCCCGATTATTTTTTTTAGCACACAAATTATTATTATAGTTTACAGCCCTACAGGACCGCTTTTTATTTACTGTGATTGAACTAACGCCAGCGCCTTAGGCCAATGCGATGCTAGCTGTTCAATACCGGTTGTTTTGATTGATTCTTCACCAGTGATTATAGCGCTTTTATCGAGCAGGGAAAGCGCTTGTTTGGTAAAATATACATCGGGCTCTATACCTTTACCTTCAATTGATGTACCTGCTGGTGTGTAGTATCTCGCTGTCGTTAACTTTAATGCAGTAGTACCATTGCCAATCGGGATCAAGGATTGAACTGAGCCTTTACCATAAGAGCGTAAGCCAACGACTAAGGCACGTTTATTATCTTTAAGTGCGGCGGCTAAGATCTCGGCCGCTGAAGCGGAACGATTATTGATTAATACCAAAATAGGCGCACCATTTAAAATATCTCCTCGCTTTGCAATGTACGCCTGATTGGCGTCATAGAAGCGACCTTTGGTTGTGACGATTGTGCCACTATCTAAAAAAAGATCTGAGATTGCCACTGCACTATTAAGTGTGCCACCCGGATTGTCACGTAAATCAATAACCAGCTTTTTTAATGGACTGCCTAACTGTACTTGTAGTCGGTTTATTTGTCTTGCTACATCATGATAGGTGTGGTGATTAAAGCTGTTGACGCTTAAAAAACCGGTACCGTCATTTAAGAGTTTACTAGCGACACTTTCGATGACTATCTCTTGACGTTTAAGCTCAAGTGCAACCAGCTCGTCTTGTCTTAATACCACTAAATTGATGAGATTTTTATTTGCAGCTTTGAGTAGGGCAGATACTTCTTCTATCGACTTACCCACGACATTAGCCCCATTGATTGCATGGAGTTTATCACCGCTCTCTATTCCGGCTTGATCCGCAGGTGAATTGGGCAGAGTATCTAAAATAATCACGTAATTATCTTGTTCCTCGACTTCGATACCAAGCCCCGTGTAGCGTCCATTTGCTGCACTGAAGATGGATTCCAAGTCTTCCTCGTTGAGGTATTTAGAGTAGGGATCTAAATTATCAAAAAGGCTCGACAGGTTGCCTGCGTTATAACGGCTCAGAGGCAAGTCTTCAACGTAATAGGTGTGAATATGATACAGGATTTCATCGATTTCTTGAGCTGAAAACTTTTGTGTCGACGCGTGACTAAAAGCGCTAAAACTTAACAAAAGCAGGAAGCTTAATAATGCAACATAGCGCGCTGCAAGCGCGTAAAACCGGGTTTGTCTATTCATGTGCTGCTCCTCATCAAGGCGCAGCACGGGTTATTCAGTTAACTGGATCTGCACCATTTTATCGGATCTACAGCGCTTCCCTTATGCCGTATCTCAAAGTATAGACCAGAATCTCTTTGTCCGCCGCTTTGTCCTACCAAAGCGATCACTTCACCACTGCGAACTTGATCGCCAACATCGCGAAGCAGCGTTTGTGCGTGGCCATATAGGCTCATAAAACCATGACCATGGTCGAGCACAATAACCCAGCCAAAGCCGTTTAACCAATCTGCATATACGACTTGACCGGGAGCGACACTCGCAATTTCAGCACCTTCTTTTGCACCAATGAGAACACCCTTCCAATTCATTCCAGCATGCTTGCTTTGGCCGAATTTATGCTTAATTCGGCCTCTGGTCGGTAAACTCATTTTGCCTTTGAGTTTGGCTAACCCATCTAAGCGTACTTCGGCTTCTCTCTGGGCCTTGGCAAGCTCTTCTAAGGTTTGGATTAAGGTTTGCTCATTTTCTTTTAAATATGCGATAGCAGAGCGTGTTTCACTGAGTTTGTTATTTAGGTTTGCAAGCTGGTTTTGACGTTCTTGCTGCGCCTTTTTGAGCGCTTCCAAGCGTTCGTTCTGATGGTTTTGTAGCGCTTCTAAGCGTGCTTGTGTTCGTGCTAACTCTGCTTGAGTCTGCGCCAATTCTTTGCCGATAGATTTCAGTTGTTCGAGCTGTTTAATCCGTGCTTTATTTAGGTAATCATAATAGGCAATGGTGCGCTCTAGCTTTGTGGCATGCTCTTGATTAAGTAACATTCTGGAATAATCATGAGAGCCTGTCATGTAGGCACTTTTTAGCTGAGCCGCGAGGATCTTTTCAAATTTTTTCTTGTCGTTTAGCAGCGTGCTTTCTTGCTTTTTAAGTTCAGCCTGCTCAGTTTGGTTTTCTTTGATCCCTACTTCTGTGAGTGCGATTGCTTTGGCACTTTTGGCAATATCAAGTTCAAAGGCTTTGAGCTTCGCTTCGTGACGATTAATTTCACCGCGCTGCTTTTCTAATGCTTGTTGGCTAGCTTTAAGCTGTTGCTGGACTTCGTTTAAGTCTTGTTTGGTTCTAGATTCGTTGGCAACAGCGGGCGCTGTTGCCATGAGTAACGCTGCACCGAAAAGTGCAGCATAGTGAAATGTCGTTTTTAACGGCATACAGGCAGGCCGTTATTTTAAACGCATAATTGGAGTGCCAGTCATCTCGCTAGGCTGCTCCATACCGAGTAAATGCAGCATTGTTGGTGCAACATCGCTTAGTGCTTTTCCTGCTTGTGGCTCTGCATCACGACCTACATAAATAAATGGTACAGGCTCGCTGGTGTGAGCGGTATGAGCTTGACCTGTTTTAGGGTTAAGCATTTGCTCTGCATTGCCGTGATCAGCGGTAATAAGAGCTTCGCCACCGCTTTCTTTTAGCGCAGCAACAACACGACCGATACACTTATCAACGGCTTCACATGCTTTTACAGCAGCTTCGAATACACCAGAGTGCCCAACCATGTCACCATTTGGGTAGTTACAGATAATCACGTCAAATTCACCGCTATGAATGGCTTCAACTAACTTATCAGTTAGCATTTCTGAGTTCATCTCTGGCTGTAAGTCGTAAGTGGCAACCTGTGGAGAAGGAATGAGTTCACGTTTTTCACCTTCAAAGAGATCTTCGCGACCGCCGCTAAAGAAGAAAGTGACATGAGCATATTTTTCCGTTTCTGAAATACGCAGCTGAGTTTTGTTGTGCTTAGCTAGCCATTCACCTAGCACGTTAACCAATGCTTCAGGCGCAAAAGCGATAGGGGCTTTGATGTCGGCAGCGTACTCAGTCATCATAACAAACGCACTTAGGTCCGGTGCTTTACGTTTTTCGAAGCCGTTAAAGTCAGCATCAACAAAAGCGCGGGTCATTTGGCGCGCTCGGTCTGCACGGAAGTTCATAAAGATAACCGTATCGCCATCATTGATAGTAGCGGCTGGTTGCCCTTCTTCGGTGATCACCGATGCTTTAACAAACTCATCGTTTTCATCACGCGCGTAAGCTGCTTGTAGCGCTTCAACGCCATTACTATAAGTAAAATCAGCGTCGCCACTTACCATCAGGTTGTATGCAGACTCGACGCGGTCCCAACGATTGTCACGGTCCATAGCATAGTAGCGACCAATAATAGACGCTAGTCGGCCACAATTGAGTGACTGCATCAAAGCTTCCATTTTTTCAATTGACGCCTGTGCGCTGCGAGGTGGTGTATCGCGGCCATCCAAAAATGCGTGCAAATAAACGGTTGCACCGCGCTCAGCTGCTAATTTAATTGCCGCAACTATGTGGTCTTCATGACTGTGAACGCCACCTGGGCTCAATAATCCCATCAGGTGAACGGCTTTACCTTTTGCTACTGCTTTGTCTATGTTCTCAACCAGAGCTGGGTTGTGCTCAAACTCACCATCATCAATCGCTTTAGTGATCCGCGTGAAGTCTTGATAAACCACACGCCCCGCGCCGAGGTTAACGTGGCCAACTTCGGAATTCCCCATTTGCCCATCAGGCAGACCAACATCAAGACCTGAACCTGAAATCAAGGTGTGCGGAGCAGAGCGCCATAGTTCATCTAATACTGGGGTATTGGCTGCTAAAATAGCATTGCTCTCGCTTTCTTCGCGATAGCCCCAACCGTCTAAAATCATTAATACCAATGGCTTTTTCTTAGCTGTCATTTGCGCTCCTGAAATCCTGAATTAGGCACGATGTTGAAATCTTATAACAAGCGCTACAATGCCGAGCTTTGCAGCGTCACTATAAGTTTGCTCTGGTTGCTGACAAGTAGAATACCTTTTTTTGTATGAATATTCAGCCCCACAGTGATGAATTATCAACTTTGAGATTGATATTTGCTCATGTTGAACAAGTCTGTTTTGTCGAGAATAAAGCAGGTATACTTGCTGCCACTTTATCGTTTAATAATTTTTGGTTGATAAATTAATGGAACAATACGTTGCGTTTTTAGGTAACCATCCGGTACTTAGCATCATTTGGGTTGTGTTAGCCGCGATGTTAGTGAGTAGTTGGTTTAAGAGTAAGTTTTCGAAAATTAGACAAATTAATCCTCAGCAGCTAACCATGCTAGTTAACCGCCAAGATGGTCAGGTACTCGATATGCGTGCAGCAAAAGAGTTTAACCAAGGTCACATTGCAGGTTCTGAGCAGGTGAGTGCGGAAAAACTCAAGCAAAAAGATTTTGCTGGTCTTGAAAAACATAAATCTAAGCCCATTATATTGGTCTGTAACACAGGTATGACGGCATCTGCTGTTGCTGATAACATGCACAAAGCTGGATTCGGGCAAGTGTTCGTATTATCAGGTGGTATTGGCGCATGGCAAAGTGCGGGTTTACCAATCTCTAACGGAAAATAACTGAGGTCTATGATGAGCCAAGTCGTAATTTATACCAAAGACTATTGTCCATTTTGTCATCGCGCAAAAGCATTATTAGATGCAAAAGGTGTCACATACACAGAGTATGATATTGGCGCACAGCCTGAGCTTCGTGACGAGATGATCGAAAAAGCCAACGGTAGCTATACCGTTCCACAAATCTTTATCGCTGAGCGCCATATTGGTGGTTGCGACGATATGATGGCGCTTGAAGCGCAAGGCGAACTCGATAAGCTATTACAAGCATAAGATTGATTGAGCTTTAGCTCAGCTTACTTTTTATAATGACTGCTAAGAATTTAGCAGGATCACAACAGAATTTAGGAAATTATCATGGCAGAACAAAACCAAGCAGCAGAACAACAACAAGAAGGCGCTCAGTTCAACATTCAACGTATCTACACTAAAGATGTATCGTTTGAAACGCCAAACTCACCAGGTATCTTCCAGAAAGAGTGGACACCAGAAGTTAAGCTAGACATGGACACGCGTTCAGCAAAGCTTGATGAAAACGTATTTGAGGTTGTTCTAGCACTAACAGTAACGGCAACGATTGGTGAAGAAACTGCATTCCTATGTGAAATCCAACAAGCTGGTATCTTTGCCATTGCAGATCTTGAAGAAATGCAAATGGCACACATGCTAGGCGCATTCTGCCCTAACATCCTATTCCCTTATGCGCGTGAAGCGGTAGCTAGTCTAGTTAACCGTGGTACTTTCCCGCAGTTAAACCTTGCGCCAGTTAACTTTGACGCATTATTCGCTCAGTATATGCAGCAACGTGCGGCTCAAGCACAGCCTGAGCAAACTGCTGACGCATAATTGATGAGTACAGCAAAATCAGCTGTAACTGTATTAGGGGCGGGGTCTTATGGCACCGCCCTTGCTATTTGTTTCGCCCGAAATGGTCATCAAGTGACACTGTGGGGACGCAATAGCGAACACGTTGAGGCGCTAGCAGCTGAGCGCAAAAACCAACGTTATCTTCCTGACATCCAGTTTCCAAACACGCTTGAACTTGAGGCCGATTTAGAAACGGCTGTTAAGTCTAGCGAGCGTATTTTGGTGGTTGTGCCAAGTCATGCGTTCGCAGACACTTTGAAGAAGATTAAACCTATGCTACTTGAGAATGCAAAAGTAGCTTGGGCAACTAAGGGGCTTGAACCAAATACTGGGCGACTATTGCAAGAAGTTGCGCTGGATGTGTTGGGTGACAATGTACCGCTGGCGGTGCTAAGTGGACCTACTTTTGCAAAAGAAATGGCCGCGGGATTACCCACTGCTATTTCTGTGTCTTCGGTTTGTGCAAAGTTTCGTGAAGAGCTCGCTGAGCTGTTACATTGCGGCCGCTCGTTTCGGGTCTATAGCAATGAAGACTTTATTGGTATTCAGCTTGGTGGCGCAGTTAAAAACGTTATCGCAATTGGCGCGGGCATGTCTGACGGCTTTGGTTTTGGTGCGAATGCCAGAACGGCGCTTATTACTCGAGGACTTGCTGAACTTTGTCGTTTAGGGTGTGCGTTAGGCGCGCGCTCTGAAACCTTTATGGGTATGGCAGGGCTTGGTGATCTGATTCTCACTTGTACGGATAACCAGTCGCGTAATCGCCGCTTTGGTCTTGCGCTTGGCTCGGGAAAGTCGGTCGATGAGGCGATGTCGAGTATTGGTCAAGTGGTTGAAGGCTATCGTAATACCAAAGAAGTTTATCTACTTGCCAAACGCACTGGTATTGAAATGCCTATCACTGAGCAGATCTATCAAGTGCTTTATGAGCAAAAAGATGTGAAAGAAGCCGCAATGGCGTTACTCGGTCGCGAAAAGCGAGCTGAGTGATAAGCGAATAGAGAGGCGTAGTTACCTCTCTATTACTCTCCAAACTTCATGTTATAGCGACGCTTAAACCACAGTAGAAATGGGATTTCAATCACGCTAAATGCGACAATCGTAAACACCACCCAGTTACTCTCAAAAAACACTAACGAAAATTCGATACCCTTGCCATAGTACAAACTTCCAGACACGACTAAAGAAACCGCAGTAACCAATAAATCTTGTTTGCTGATACTGGCGAGGCTTTTCTCTTTTAACTTTGGGTAAACGAATACGTAGGCCACAAAAAGGAGAATAAAATTGAGTAAAATAAGCGTTAGCTCAGGTGACATGATTACCTCTATGCCTTGTGTGTCATTCGGCACAAGATAACATAATTTCTTAGCTTAATGCCTCGTGGAAACGCTTTTTATCTGATACTGAACAGGTATAATGATAAATCCAACTTTTGAGGTGCACATGATCTCCAAGAATCAACAAAAACTACTTCGTGCTTTAGGGCAAAAAAAATATCGCAAACAACATGGCCTGTATTTGGTACAAGGCGAGAAGAATGTGATTGAGTTAGTTGATGCTGGGTTGGCCGTTGAACAGCTGTTCGCGACCAATGAGTTCATGACAAAGTATAAATCCAAACTCGTTAATATTGCCTGTGTCGAAGCAGAAGAGGAAGTGCTGAGTAAGGTGAGCACTTTAGTGTCAAATAATGCAGCGATAGCGGTCGTTGCAATGCCGCCGGCAGAAGAAATTAATACTGCTGGGTTAGTGTTAGCATTAGATGGAGTCTCAGACCCAGGTAATCTCGGTACCATTATTCGTCTTGCTGATTGGTATGGATTGACGCAGCTTGTGGTGAGCGAAAACTGCGCCGATCAATTTAACCCTAAAGTGATCAGTGCCACCATGGGCTCATTTGTGCGTGTTAATGTGGTGAGAACCGATCTTGAGGCCTTTTTAAAGCAATATCAAGGCGAGTGCTATGGTGCATTCCTTGGTGGTGAAAGTGTGCATCAGTGTCAATTTAGTCGTAATGCCGTGTTGGTAATGGGCAGCGAGTCTCATGGTATTAGCGATACCATAGCGGCTCACATCAATAAAAAGGTGACTATTCCTGCGTTTGGTGGTGCTGAGTCATTAAATGTGGCGATGGCTACTGGGATCATTCTGGATAATATTAAACGCTGTCATTGCTAACGCATAGATCTTACTAATGAATTGTCTTATTCTCAAAAGTAACCGCGAACAACAATAATAAGCTATGCGACTGAGTAGCATCAAACTGGCCGGCTTTAAATCTTTCGTAGAGCCAACCAAGATCCCGTTTCCTGACCAGATGACATGTGTGGTTGGGCCAAACGGCTGTGGTAAGTCTAATGTTATTGATGCGGTTCGCTGGGTGCTGGGAGAAAGCTCTGCGAAAAACCTCCGTGGCGATGCCATGACAGACGTTATTTTTAATGGTTCAACCAAACGTAAACCTATCTCGCAAGCTTCTGTAGAACTGATTTTTGATAATACTCAAGGCCGGTTGCCCGGCACGTTTGCAGATCGTAATCAAATTGCCATTAAGCGCTTAGTAACGCGCGATGGCCAATCTCTTTATTTTTTAAATGGTAGTAAGTGCCGTAAGCGCGATATCACAGATATCTTTTTAGGTACTGGCCTAGGTCCTCGCAGTTACGCAATCATTGAGCAAGGAATGATCTCGCGCTTGATTGAAAGTAAGCCGCAAGAGTTAAGAGTTTTTTTAGAAGAAGCCGCCGGAATTTCAAAATATAAAGAGCGTCGACGAGAAACCCAAACTCGCATCAAGAGTACCCGCGAAAACATGGAGCGTTTGCTCGATGTTAGGCAAGAGCTACAGAGTCAGCTAGATAAACTGGCACTTCAAGCACAACAGGCGAGCGAATATAAGTCTTTAAAGTCGCAAGAGCGAGACCTAAAGTCGTGGATAGCAATTTTAAAATGGCAAAGCCTTGAGCAAAAGCAGGCAATCAAAGCCAAAGAAATTGCCAAACTCAATGAGAAATTAGCATTTTTTAATGAAGCTCACAGTGGCCATGACAGCATTTTGGCAACGCTAGAACATGAAATTAAGCATTTCAATGATGGCTATGAGCAAGCACAACATAGCGTGCACCGAATTGAAACCCAGTTGGCAACGCTTGAGCAACAGAAAGTCAATCTAACAGATAAAAAGCGTCTGCTAATTGAGCAGTCTCAAATACTGAAATCACAACAGCAAGAAGTAATTGAGGCGCAAGACGAGCAAGCCGAGTATGTGGCGAGCAGCGCAGAAAAAGTCGCTGAAGTTTCTGAACGACTTGAAATTGCGCTATTGCAACTGGAAGAAATTCAACTCACAAATGAGCAAAGTGACACAGAGCTGGCTCAGTTAGAAGCGCAGTATAGTGGCGCACAGAAGCAGTACCAACAAATACATGCTCAGGTACAGCAAGGGGCAAGCCAATTAGCGCAACAACAGCAAGCTAAACTGCACGTAGATAAGCGTCAGGCTGAGCTGCTGGAACAGGCTGATACGCATCACGCATCTATGTTGGAAAGTGACTTGATTGAAGCTCAGGATGCACATCATCAGCTAGTTCAAGCGATGGCCAAATTACAAAGCCAAGCTGGTAAGTTGCAAGGCCAAGAGCAAACCAATAAAGAAGAAATCTTACAGGCGCAGACTCATGCTCAAAAAGCGCTTCAGGCGCTACAAGAAGTGCAATCTGAAATAAAAGCGTTATCACGCTGGGCAGATGAAGCGTCGGAGGCTTCTGCTGCGACTATGTTATCGCAACTTGTTGTTGAGTCAGGGTATGAAGAATGCGTGGAAGCGGCACTGCTTGGGTTGACGCATTTAGTCGTTGAGCAAAGCGAAATGAATACGCTATGGCCCATTGAACTCGAAGTTCCCGTTGATTCCGTCGCGACAAAAATAAGCTCAGGACTGTTCCCCAGCTTTTTAACTAAAATAAAATTATGTGCTGAATCTACAGACTTTCAATCGTGTGAACAATTCCTTCTCGGCGTGACGGTCAGTGGCATTATTGTGGGGGATAACTTTAAGGCCAAGGCGAAAAGCAATGAAGAGAGTGGCGCATTAAAACGCTATGCCCAATTGCAGTCATGCCATACTCAGCTTCCTCATTTGCAACAACTCGCCGAAGAGGCTGAGCAGGTTGTAGCACAAAAGCGTATTGCCCTTGAAGACACACAAGCTGACTTATTAGAAACACAGCAATGCGTTCACGAAAAAGCACAAGCAATCGCCAGCCATAAAACCAAAATTGAAATGCTGGATGAGAATCTGAGCGCTTGGCGTGAGCAAGGACAAAAAATTCAAGAACAGCTTGATGCCATTGCTCAAGAACGAAGCGAGGTCATTGAACAACTTGAACTTGATACTGAACAGCAATTACAACGTGATGAGTTGCTAGCGAAAGTACAACAAAAACAACAACTGGCCGAGGCTAAGTTGGCCGAGTTTAAACAACATAGTCAATCTCGGCGCGCCGCATTACAAGACGCGCAGCAATTAGTTCATACTACAAAACTTGCATCGCAGCAGGCAGAAAGTGAACTACAGCTCAGCAATTCTAAGTTGGAACACTTGCAACATCGTCGCGATGAAATAAACCAGCGCATCGAGCAAACGCAAGCAGATATTTTGCTTTGTGAAGAGCCGCTCGCGGAGGCGCATAAAGACATAGAATTATTGCTCGTCCAACATCTAGAAGCCAAAGCGCAAAAGCAAACGATGTTGGATACGCTCAACCAAGCTAAGGAAAACCTCTCCCAAAAACAAGCGGCATTAAAAGATGCACAAGGCGAAGTGAGTAAACTCAATGAGTCTTTGCAACAAGTGAAACTTGAAGAGCAAAGCTTGATGATTAAAGCACAAGCGGCACTTGAACCCTTACAGGAGCTTGGTCGGACACTAAAAGCGGAGCTGGCACAATTACCTGAGGATGCAAACTTGGGTCAGTATCAAGCTAATTTGAGTCGAGTGAGTAATGATCTTGGTAAGTTAGGGGCTGTGAACTTAGCCGCAATTGAAGAGTTTGAAGAAGCGAAGGCGCGCAAAACCTATTTAGATACACAGCTGGACGATCTCACTAATGCGTTAGAAACGTTAGAAGCGGTGATCAGAAAAATTGATAAAGAGACCAAAACCCGCTTCAGTGCCACCTTTAATCAAGTGAATGAAGATTTAGCCGAGTTATTTCCTAAAGTGTTTGGCGGGGGAAATGCGTACCTGGAATTGACTAGCGATGACCTGCTTGAAAGTGGTGTTTCTATCATGGCAAGGCCGCCTGGTAAGAAAAACTCGACAATTCATCTGTTAAGTGGTGGAGAAAAAGCGCTGACCGCATTATCATTGGTGTTCTCAATATTCAGGCTTAATCCAGCCCCATTCTGTATGCTGGATGAAGTAGATGCACCGCTTGATGACGCAAACGTAGGACGATTTTGTCGTTTGGTTGAAGAAATGTCGCAAACAGTGCAATTTATTTATATCAGTCATAATAAGGTCGCTATGGAAATGGCGGGTAGACTGACGGGGGTAACCATGGCAGAACCCGGGGTATCGCGCATGGTTGCCGTAGATATAGAACAAGCGGTGCAAATGGCACAGGCATAACAACAAAAAAGGTGAGCAATGGCCACAGAGTTAAGATGGGCATTAATCGTGATCAGTGCGTTGGTCATAGGCGGGTTACTCATACATGGACTTTGGTCTGTTCGTAAGAAGAACAGCGATAAAGCTTCAAAAAAGGAGCCCAATGAACTCAAAGAGCAAACGCCGAATCACGATAAAGAGCCTGACGAACCTGAAATTGGAGAGATGACCTTTAGTGCGGTGGATGATGAGCCTGCGACTGAGGGCATTATAGCGACGGAAGAGCCTGAAACTGAGGTGCAAACCGAGAGCAGTGGATCTGAAGAGGCTGAGCCTGAAAAGAAAGCAATAGAGCCACAAGACTTTATTATTCTTCATGTTGACATGCCTGAAGGCCTGAAAATGGCTGGTTCAAGGCTATTGCCTGCCGTGTTAAGCCTTGGATTTAAATATTCTGATGAGGGCTTCTTTAATCGCCATTTAGAGCCGTCTGGAAACGGTCCTGTGTTATTTAGATTGGTAAACATGTACAACCCAGGTACGTTTGATATCGATAACATGGAGCAATTTAGCACCGCTGGCATTAGCCTATTTATGACCTTACCTTGTGAAGGCGATAACTTGGCTGCATTTAATATGCTTCACAGTGCATCGAAAAAACTAGCTGAAGAGTTTGGCGCAACTGTACTTGATAAAGACCGCGAACCGTTAACGGTTGAAGCCGTGCGTGGTTATGTTGAAAAAGTGCGTGAATTCGCCGCTTAATCGCTACTTAGAGTCATTTTTAAGCCACTGGCATTTGCTGGTGGCTTTTTACGTTTAGAGGTTTAAATGTCAGACAACATTGAAAGCCAAGTTGCAGCCCTTAGGCAGCAACTCGAAGATTACAATTACCAATATTATGTTTTAGATAACCCAAGTGTGCCTGATGCGGAATATGATCGTGTGATGCGCCAGTTGATGACGCTTGAGCAGCAGCATCCTGAGTTACAAAGTCCTGATTCCCCATCGCAGAAAGTGGGTGGTGAAGCGCTTAGCAAGTTTGAGCAAGTAACACACAGAGTACCTATGTTGTCGCTTGATAATGCCTTCGACGAGAGTGAATTTACGGCATTTAATCGCCGTTTAAAAGAGCGCCTACTGACAAGTAAAGATGTTACTTTTTGCTGTGAACCAAAGTTAGATGGCTTGGCCGTATCTATTTTGTATCGCGATGGTGTACTGGTTCAAGCGGCGACAAGGGGAGACGGTCAAGTTGGGGAAAACATCACTGAGAATGTCAAAACCATTCGCAATATTCCGCTGAAACTACGTGGAGAACATATTCCGCATGAAGTAGAAGTGCGTGGTGAAGTCTTTATGGATACTGCGGGTTTCATTAAGCTAAATGAAACGGCACAAGCGAAAGGTGATAAGACCTTTGCAAACCCAAGAAATGCGGCAGCGGGAAGTCTGCGCCAATTAGACTCGAAAATTACCGCTAAGCGTCCGTTGATGTTTTATGCTTATTCTATGGGCTTGGTTGAAGGCGGTGAGCTGGCCAACGAACATTATGCGCAGCTACAGCAATTACAAGGTTGGGGCTTGCCAATGAGCCCTGAGACAAAGCTTGTCGATAATGCGCAGCAAGCTTTGGCTTATTATCAAGATATCATGACGCGCCGTGCTGAGCTTCCCTATGAAATTGACGGCGTTGTGATCAAAGTGAATGATAAAGCGCAGCAAGAGCAGCTTGGTTTTGTTGCTCGCGCGCCGCGCTGGGCGATTGCATTTAAGTTCCCTGCACAAGAAGAGATCACTCAGCTGCTTGATGTTGAGTTTCAGGTCGGCCGTACTGGGGCTATCACGCCCGTTGCACGTTTAGAGCCTGTTTTTGTTGGTGGTGTTACGGTATCGAATGCCACGCTTCATAATGGTGATGAAATTGCGCGTTTAGGTGTAAAGATTGGTGATACCGTTATTGTACGCCGAGCTGGGGATGTGATCCCTCAGGTAACTCAGGTCGTGTTAGATAGGCGCCCAGATGAAGCCAAAGAGATTGAGTTTCCAGATACCTGCCCGGTGTGTGATTCTCATGTTGAACGCGTTGAAGGAGAAGCGGTTGCGCGTTGTACTGGCGGTTTAGTGTGCCGTGCACAACGTAAAGAAGCAATTAAGCACTTTGCATCGAGAAAGGCCCTCGACATAGATGGTCTTGGCGACAAAATAGTTGAGCAGTTAGTTGAGCGAGGGCTTATCAAAACCCCTGCCGATCTGTTTATTCTAAAGCAGGGTCATTTTGAGTCTCTTGAACGTATGGGGCCTAAGTCTGCTAAAAACTTGGTTGCGGCGCTTGAAGAAGCAAAGCAAACAACGTTAGCTAAATTTTTGTATTCGCTTGGAATAAGAGAAGTTGGGGAAGCGACAGCACAAAACTTGGCAAATCACTTCCTGACGCTTGAAAAAGTGATGGCCGCCTCCATTGATACTCTACAGCAAGTAAGTGATGTTGGTGTTGTTGTTGCGCAGCATATTCATAGCTTTTTTGCCGAGCAGCACAATCAAGAAGTGGTAACTGCATTGATTGAAGTGGGTGTAACTTGGCAAGATGTGGCTGCACCGTCAGAGGATGCACAACCTTTAGCTGGGCTAACTTATGTGTTGACTGGAACCTTGAGCCAACTGAACCGCAACGATGCTAAAGCGAGGTTGCAAGCACTTGGCGCTAAGGTCGCAGGTAGCGTGTCGAAAAATACAGATGCGGTTTATGCCGGCGAAAAAGCAGGCTCTAAGCTCACTAAGGCACAGGAGTTAGGTGTTGAGGTGTTTGATGAAGAGGCGCTGATCGCACTGTTAAACAAATACGAGTAGTAAAATGAAATCAGTAACACGATACGGCCCTGAATACTGGGATAAATATGGCGTTTATCGTACGCCAATCGCTTTTAATTTAGCGCTGGTCGTGTTGCTCCGCCCGCTACTTATTTGGGTGTTTTCTGCGCTTGCAAGACGCCCAGACTTGGATTTGATGTCACTATTCTTTGAGTCTAAGTTTCACTTTTTTGTCGCGACAGGGATCGCTTGTATCGCGCTCATACCAACCGTTGTGTTTTCTCTTAGGCGGCCAACAAGCTCTCCAAAGCTCGCTGCCGTCTGGCGTTATATGCGTTTGCCACTTATATTAACAGCGGTACTCGATTTAGCGTGGTTGATCCTGCAAGCTGGGAAAACCCATTATAGTTTTTCTCCTTATATTGCCGTACAAATTGTGTTGGTGAGTTGGGTACTTTTATATTTAATTAAAAGCCGCTATCTAAGTTGCTTTTTTGGTGATTGGCCACTTCCTGTTGAAGAGCAAAAGACAGAAGTAAACAAGAGAGAGAATTGAGATGTTAAAGTGGTTAGATATACTAAACTTTGCCAGAAATGGTAATCCTGTTGCTCCTCGCAGAGTTGAAAAGTCGGACCAGCAATGGCAATCAGAACTTGCTCC
Source organism: Pseudoalteromonas sp. A757 (assembly GCF_004103285.1). Classification (NCBI taxonomy): domain Bacteria; kingdom Pseudomonadati; phylum Pseudomonadota; class Gammaproteobacteria; order Alteromonadales; family Pseudoalteromonadaceae; genus Pseudoalteromonas; species Pseudoalteromonas sp. A757. Next base: position 3,185 of record NZ_QNQN01000049.1, on the reverse strand, counting down.
AGAAGCTTATATAATCACTAGGAAAAAGGGGACTGAGCGACCGTTTAGTTCACAAAGTTGTCAGCTTTTTGAACCTGGTAAATACTACTGCGTATGCTGTGGCGAGTTGTTATTTGATGCTGAAGAAAAGTTTGATAGTGGCTCTGGTTGGCCCTCGTTTACACAGCCTGCAGCAGTGGAAGCGGTGGCTTATCATAGCGATAAGAGCCATGGAATGACGCGCGTTGAAATCACTTGTAACGTGTGTGATAGCCACTTAGGTCACGTATTCCCTGATGGCCCTGAGCCAAGTGGACTGCGTTATTGCGTTAATGCTCTTGCAATGGAAAAGAAATAGCCCAATTGCGATAAAATAATCGATTACTCAAAGTCGAGTTTCATTTCACTTAGTTTCGCTTTGAGTTTACCGAAGCGGATCTGCTGTTCACTGTCCAACTCAGACTGATTTAGCAAGGTAGTACACCGCTTTGCTAAATTGGAATTAAAAGTACTCCCTGACTTAGCGCAACTATCACTCATACATTGTAGCAAATTCAGTGCTATCCCTGAGTTTTTAGGCATAATTCTAAACGCTTGAGTGAATGCCTCTAAAGCGGTTTCATAATGACCTTTGTTAAACTGAGTAACCGCATGGTTATTTAGCTCTCTAGGACCCATGGTGATCTCTTTTTTCTCTTGCTGTTGCTGATATAGATAGTGCATTGTGACGGGATCTGCGCTTGAGTTGTGGCGCTCACAGTGTGCAATTACTTGGCTAAACAGCTCTTGAGCCTTGTGGTTTAATCCCACTTCATGTAGTGCTTTTGCTTTGTCTAAAGTGGAATCTACCGAGCGAATAACGGGCTCATCTTCTAATTGTTCGAGCAGTTGTTTCGCTTTTTTATGCTCATCTTTTAGATAATGGACACGGGCGTTGAGTACATCGATTTGCGCTTGGGTTTGTGCATTTGGAAATTGCTGTTTTAAATCACTCAAGTATTGTTGCGTTTGCCTTGTGAGACGAGTGACTTGGTCTGATTGATCGGTACTCAGAGCAAAGTCTATCCCAGCGCGTGCTGCATTCAAATATACCTCTGGTTTGTCATGGATCGAGTAACGCGCGAAACTTGCTATATCTTTATGTGCTTTATAGCTGGCCTCATAGTCGTGATTGATTTGCGCAACTCGACCAAGTGACTGTTGTCTATTTATATTTCTGGGCGCCATTTCAATTGCTTGCTCTAACAATTGTTGGGCATTCTCATATTGGTTAAGCTTTATTTCGAGTTTGCTCAATAAATCGAGCGCGGGAAGACGAGTTTCCGGTCGCTCTATTAAAGTTTTCAACATCTTTTGAGCGATAACATCTTCATTGTTGGTAATGAGCGCCTCGACCAAGCCTAGCTTTGCCCAGGTAAACTTTTGCAGAGCCAAAACCGATTTGTAAAAAGACTTTGCTTCCTCTAATTGATTGAGCCTGAGTAGAAGTTCTCCTTTTAGCTTTAGAAGTAGGGAAGTGTAGTTATGATCTTTGTTATCTAGTTCTAAATCTAGCGCTTTTAAGGCCTTTGAGTAGTTTTTATCGTCTACAAGCAAGTTTATGTGTCTTAATGCCTGTTTACGCTTTAAAACTCGTTCTATACGGTTTTGTAGTTCTTTTATTGAAAAGGGCTTAACTAAAAAGTCATCGGGCTGGAGTTCGATAATACTATGGACTAACTCGGGGCTAGTTTCAGAAGAAATAAAAATAAAAGCGGTACTTGAGCGAATTAACTGTTTGGAGCGTAATTCTTCATAAAATTGATAGCCATTTTGCTTTTTTGCTAAACCAAAAGAGCATACGATGAGATCAAACTTATTGATGGTACAAAGCTCTTTTGCACTGTCTGCACTCTCTGCAAATTTTAAATTTCTGAAATCTAACTGTTCTAAAGATTGTTTCATATAGCTCAATGCTAATGGTTGATCTTCAACGATTAACATTTTGGCATTTTGAATAGATGGAGCTGACATAGAAACAATTTTTAGGCAATGGCTTTGCTTCTAGTCTAGTACTTAGGTGTAGTTTTGAAAACAAAAATTAACTCATTTTTAGTAGGTTAGTCTATTTAGCTTATTCCAACTATTTACTGAGGTTAGCGGCAAAATAGTTAAGGGTATAACAAAAATTTGGGAGGCTGAGAAGAGTAACTAATTAGTTAATAAATGAGAAAAACGAGGTTGTTTCTATGGACTTTATGGCAGGTTTAAGTTTATTCAGTTTGATGTGGTTTTTGAGTATGTAAAAAGTAATAACGATTGTACTGAAAGTGAAGTGGTTTCTTATACTGGATTTGAATCTGAGATCTTAGCCTTGTTTAGGCATAGGCCACTCTATCTAGAAAATAAAGTGGTGGGTTGTACTGGACTTGAACCAGTGACCCTCGCCTTGTAAGGGCGATGCTCTCCCAACTGAGCTAACAACCCAACTTGTATTACAACGTCTGCCGTTGTGGGGCGGTATTATAGGTTTAGTTTGAAAAGAGTCAACACTTAACTTTAAAAAACTATACTGTGTGATGTTTTTATGCTCAACGCTTTAAGTTCTTCATTATAGAAGGGAGAGAGTGGTCTTGTATGTTTGATCCAAAAGCCACCTTATTTTGGGGAAAATAAGTTGCTGAGCTTTGCATGCTATAACGCGGGATTGGATAACATGCAGAAAAAGAAAAGAGCCATAAATCACTCTGACCTAATTGGATTTAAAACAAAAAGGCTGAGGTGCGATAACTATGCGTTTTAAATTGTGTAATAAATAATCCAATTCAAGGTGTTAGGCTTGCAAACGGGAGGCGTTTGGTTATATTCTACGCTTCTTGATTTAAAATGAATCAGTTAGAAAAAACTTTCATAAAAGTTGTTGACTTTATTTTTGCTCCTGCATAGAATGCGCCCCGCACTCAGCGATACAGGCTAGCAGTTCAGGTCTGACTATTATGGGGCTATAGCTCAGCTGGGAGAGCGCTTGCATGGCATGCAAGAGGTCGACGGTTCGATCCCGTCTAGCTCCACCAATTTATCGTTAGTGCATATGTCCTAGTACATAATTCAAATGGCAACGCCTCGAGTGCGAAGTTGTTTATTATTGTGTCCCCTTCGTCTAGAGGCCTAGGACACCGCCCTTTCACGGCGGTAACAGGGGTTCGAATCCCCTAGGGGACGCCACT
>NZ_QNQN01000050.1:0-56223 GCF_004103285.1 Pseudoalteromonas sp. A757 | reverse complement strand
GTGAAACAAAACAGCGTCGATGATAGTGTGGGCTTCCCATGTGAAAGTAGAACATCGTCAGGGCCTTATTAGAGAAAGCCCGATTCGAGAGAGTCGGGCTTTTTTGCGTTTGAAGTAAAGTACTTCCATGAGTATCTCCCCTTCACGTATCCATGCGCTCATTTCCCCGAACTGCGAAGCGTTGCTTCGGTTTCTTGTCACCCAAACTCAGAAGTGAAACAAAACAGCCGAAGGGTCGGCCCCGGTCAATGATAGTGTGGGCTTCCCATGTGAAAGTAGAACATCGTCAGGGCCTTATTAAAGAACCCGTTGCAGCAATGCGACGGTTTTTTTGCTGTTTGGGGCATAGAGATTTGAGATATAAAACCTAGCGAGGTAAACTCGCTCCTACCACAGCATCAGCACTGACCAGCGTGGTCGGAGGTGGTTTACCCACCGAGCTGTTGGGCTCCCCAAACAAAGAGAGTAAAACATCCTAGTTCGTAGCGAGCCAGGGCCTTATTAAAGGTCGATTAACAGCATTCATCCATGATTCTAATCGACATTAGTACCTCCATGTACGTCAAACCCGTTGCAGAGATGTGACGGGTTTTTTGCTGTTTGGGATTTTAGAAAACCTCGCAAAATCAACACATCGCGAGGTAAACTCGCTCCCACCACAGCATCAGCACTGAGCGGCGTGGTCGGAGGTGGTTTACCCACCGAGCTGTTGGGCTTGGCAAAAAAGAATAAAAGCATCACTTCGTAACATCACGAGCTTTTCTAAACCTAAGTAAATGTGCACCTACCACCACATCAGCACTGAGCAGCGTGGTCGGAGGTGGTTTACCCGCCGAGCTGTTGGGCTTCCCATGTGAAAGTAGAACATCTTACTTCGTAGCGAGCCGGGGCCTTATTAAAGATCGCGAGGTAAACTCGCTCCTACCACCACATCAGCAATGAGCAGCGTGGTCGGAGGTGGTTTACCCACCGATAACTTGCAATGAAAGTTCTGGCTCAAAAACGAGTAGAAGTATTTTTTGACCAAGGTAAAGTTCGCCTTTTACTGCTTATTTTAGACTTCGCAAGGTCAGCCAATTGTTCTACTAAAGGCAAGGTCAAGGCAATAATTTGGCATTCTAGTGATGTATCACTTTAGTAACAAAATAAAGCTTATAGTTCAGTTATATAGTATAATTGTTTGTTGTATAAGGATTTTTTTGAGGTTTATTTTCCTTTAATTGTGTTTAAAGTAGCTACAAAAACCTAAATATTAATTTTTATTAAATAATTATTTCAATTTGTGTCGGTTTTAACTATAATACCCTTCCAGAGGAAAGAGATGCGCCTAGTGCATCTTTTTTTATGCCCAAAATTTGTAGCGTTCAGTCTATTTAGATTTGACGGATTACAGGGCTAGAAGTAATAACACTGAGCTTGTTGCTTCTCTAGTTTGTGACCTCTCGCGACTAGTACACACACGGTGATTCCTTTGGAGATTATATGATTACAGTTTTACCTCGCCTTGGTTTATCTGCGATTTCAGCTGCAGTGTTAGCAGCAGTAGCCCTTCCTAGTACAGCATTGGCTGAACAAGCTAATGTAGAGCAAGAAAAACAAGTTTTTGAAAAAATAGAAGTGACTGCTCGTAAACGTACAGAAAGCTTGTTCGAAACGCCTACCGCAATTACTTCTATCGGTGCTAGTGATATTGATAAAGCCAATATCAGCAATCTAGACGATATTGGTAAGTTCGTTCCAAACTTAAATATTACTCGCTATGGTGTAGGTAACGCTGCACATGCTTCTGTATTTATCCGCGGTATTGGTCTGCAAGACCATGTGATCACAACAGACCCTGGTGTTGGTGTGTACGTTGATGGTGTATATCTTGGCCGTCAGATGGGTTCTAACCTTTCATTGCCAAATGTTGAACGCGTAGAAGTACTACGTGGTCCACAAGGTACACTGTACGGTCGTAACACATTAGGTGGTGCAGTAAATGTAATCACTAAACAACCTGGCGCTGAAGAAGTTGCACGCGTTGAAGCTAAAATAGGTTCTCGCGGTCGTTTAGCGACTGATCTATATACAAGTCAAACTTTAACAGACACACTAAGCTTTTCTGCAAGTGCTTCTTATAAAGAGCGCGATGGTGTAGGCAAAGCAATTAACTTAGCAAATCCTGAAAAAGAAATCGGCGAAGAACAAGAGTTTAGTGGTCGCTTAGCACTTAGATGGCAAGCGACGAATGATTTAGTTGTCACCGCTGCATTTGACGGCGTTGAGAACGAGTCTGGTCAATCGCCGTATACTATCGAATTAACAGATCCGCTTGACTCAAATGATCCTTTCAATGGTGACTTCCCATTGCTAGATGAGTCTATGCTGCCAAACAATCCTGATGATTTGGCAACAACGGTTGCTGGCATTGAAAGCACTGATTATTCTGGTTGGGGCGGCTCCGTGACTGCCGATTGGCAAGCAAGTGATGTTTACTCTGTTAAATTTATCGCAAGTAAGCGTAGCTCTGAATATACCGGCGGCCTAGATGACGATGCGGTAGCACTTAATCTCTCAGAATTCCCAGAAGAGGGCGGTGCAGATCAGTACTCATTTGAACTACAGCTAAATGGTACTTATGACTCTTGGGATTTTGTATCGGGTCTTTATTACTTTAACGAAGATGGCTTTACCAGCTCTGGTCCGTTTGTATTTAGCCCATGGAACACGCCAAATGGATTATTGAATGATGGTCAGACGGCTTCTTTTGGCGGCTACGGTTACTTTGACATCAACCAAGAAACCGATGCCTATGCGGCATATATCAATGCAAGCTTTGACGTGACTGATTTACTCAGCATTGGTGGTGGTTTACGTTACTCTGAAGACAAAAAAGAGGCAAACGCGCTATTCCCAAGCTTTGATGCTCGTAAATACGTTAGCGCAGACTTTGACGAAGTGACGTGGGATGTGAATGCGTCATACCAGCTAACTCGTGACATCAATGTCTACGCACAGGTCCAAAAAGGATACCAAAGTGGCGGCTTCCCACCTCGCCCATTTGGTGGCCCAGATCAATTCGCTGCGTTTGATGAAACTAAAGCGATTAACTACGAAATTGGTTTCAAAGGCCAAGTGCATGAAAACGTATCTATGATGGTTGCTGCATTTGTAACGGATTACACCGATCTGGCGTTACCTTTCAACGACCCGACAGCTGGCGGTGGTTTCGTCACTATCGTGGAAAATGCGGGTGAGTCGAAAGCACAAGGTATTGAACTTGAAACGACAGTCGCAATTACTGATGATTTCTCAGTACGCAGCTCAATCGGTTACCTAGACTCTGAAATTACCCATGTTGATGAAGGTGTTATTGGTATTGGTAAAGGCGATGCGCCAGCACTTACGCCAAGATGGACTGTGATGGTGGCACCATCTTACTTCCATGACTTAGAGCATGGTGCAACGATTGCAGTTAACGCAAGCTACTCGTACCGCTCAGACATGCAAGGTCAGTCTGTAACACGTGCAAGTGAGCATATCGATTCTCGCGAATTGTTAGGCTTTAACATTTCATACACCAACGCTGAAGGCGATATGGAAGTAACGTTATACGGTGAAAACGTGCTTAACGAAGTGTACGATGTAGGTCGTCTACAGCAAAGTGGCTTTGTTGGTGTCATGCGCAGCAATGACCGCAGTGAGTTTGGTATTAAGTTCAAAAAAGAGTTCTGGTTAGATTAATCCAGCCCTAGTTTGAATATAGAAAAAGCCGCTTAGTTTCTTACTACGCGGCTTTTTTGTTTTAAATGTCTCGTCCTAAATTATGTTGAAACATTTCAATCTCATTCAGCATACACAAAGTAATGGATATAACTGCTTGTTTACATTGTGATTAATCTATGGGAATCTAATTGTAGATAATATCTCTAGTCCAGCTTTTATTCGTGTTGAGCTAATCATATCGCTGTCACTCGTTTACCTATAAACGTGAACACCATTCGCGATGTAGAGTCTATTTGAGCGCAAATATTACTAAGGAGAAGAAGTTGAGCAATACTATGTTAGAGGAAGGAAAGGAGATCCTAGCACAGCAGTCTTTTAGTTTGTTGTTGGGCGCTGAGTTGGAGGAGTTTGAGGTTGGCGCTGCTGAGTTAAGCCTAGCTATTCGGGATGATCTTAAACAAAACTATGGTTTTGCACATGGCGGCGTGGTTAGCTATCTAGCTGATAATTGTATTACGTTTGCTGGCGCATCCGTGCTGGGCAGCTGTGTTACCTCAGAATATAAAGTGAACTATGTTAGGCCTGCTATTGGCGATAAGCTAATTGCGAAGTCAACTGTTTTGTATTCGGGTAAACGTCAGGCGACATGCGAATGTAAGGTGTATGCGAAAAGCGGAAACGAAGAGAAGTTAGTGGCAGTTTCTCTTGGCACAATCATCAAAGTTTAAATTAGTTAACCTCAAAGATGAAAGTTGGTCGCTTATTTTTTGTTACTTAGAAGTCAGGTCCTATTAAACCCCAATCAAATTAATCTTTATTTTTACTTTTAAATAGCAATAAGACCCGAAAGCAACTGGGCTTCGAGTCTTAAATTATTTTATATAATATTATTTATTATTTAATAATAAATAATATTCCTTAAATTTACTTGGTGCTGGCTTTTATCACTTTTCCGTTATAAAGATCTATACTGTTGATGTTCTCTATAGAGGAAATAGAATCTTGATGATACGATAATTTTAATAACCCATTATCATCAGATGTATAGATGTAGAGCTTTTTGCTATACTTATCAACGATGACAATATCATCGAATGAGTTAGCATCCAAATCACCGAATTCAATATCAAAATGACCGTGGTCTAAATTTAATTCAGATAAGTCTACATTATATCTATTCTCAATCTCATCAATTGAAATGCTTGGAGCCTTTACATCACCCTCTGCGTTGACAAAGCGGCCTGCAAGGTTAGTCCAGTTAACGCTTCTAGCTTGATCGCCCATAGAACCATGGCAAGTTAACACCCACATTTGTCTACCGTATGCGACATTAAAGATTTCTTTACCTGATTTTGGTACGCTTCTATTATAGCTGCCACCCTGAATTCGGCAATATAAACCATTGGAGCCCCAAGTTTGGTAAGTTGTATGATTAAATGGATGTACGCCACTATTAAAGAAGTGATATATCTTAACTGGAGTGTTATCTATATTTACCGAGCTATTATCAATCTCGCTCGCATTAGCTTGTGAAAAAATTGAAAAGCAAGATAACGCAGCGAATAATGTATTTTTATTAAACATAGTAAATTTCCTTATAATAAAATTAAGTGCTTCATAATAATTGTGAGGCAGCTCCAAGGTATAACTGATAATTCAAAAAGTCAATGGTTTGGATACAAAAAATAAACAGCCGTACATTTTTTTATTTTTAATTTCATTGTATTAACATTTGGTGCAATAATATCGCTCATCGTTTAGTTTTCGTAAAGAAGGAAGTTTTAAATTCGATAATAGGGATTCCTGAATGTGTTATTCTTGCATTTGCCACAGTAGATAACAGGGATAGTATGAGGAGCTAATTCAATATGGACTGATGTTTCACGTATTGGTGATGTCGGGGCGAGAGTACATTTCGAAGGTACTTGAAAACAGCCAACGGATAATTTGAAATTATCTGCAAGCGCTACCACGTTAATAATAGTACAAAAAGGTAGCGCTATGTCGAATACTTAGTTACAGCAGCTAGAACGTATACGCAACGCTAAACTTTACACTCCTTGGCATGATATATCGGCCGTTAGGTGAATCTGGGTTACGTGGATCCCCTTCGGTGATCCCTTGCTTGTCAGTAAGGTTATCTACCGCTAGTTGTAGCTTTACGCCTTCAGTAGGCTCTACAATGAGACCAACATCGAGCTTTTCATAGCCCTCTAACACGACGGTATTTTCGTTATCGCCAAAACGGTCGTCTACGGCTGAGAGTGTGCCATATAAGGTGGCGTACATACCCGATACTTCAAAGTCGTAGCTTGGTGTAACGCGCAGCATCCAATCAGGTTGGCGCTGTGCTTTATTTCCCTCATTTGTTGGGCTTTCAGTAATTTCAGTGTCTTGCCAAGTAGCATTCAAGTTTATCGATAAACCCGATTCATGGTTATAGCTGTAATCAAGTTCTACACCGGTTGCTTCATTGGTGAGAATTTCTGCAGGTACGCCTGGGCGCCTTACAAACGTGTCGCCTTTCACTTCATTGGTAAATAAAGTAACAAACAGGTCGCCAGTTTCACCCATATATTTATAGCCAAGCTCTGCTTGTGTGACTTCTTTAATCAGCGACTCGCCCGATTCATAGGTGCTATAGTTGTCTCTGAAGTCGTCGAAATAAGGCATTTTGTAGCCTTTGTTCATACGCACAAAAACACCTGAATCTAAGCTCAAACTATAGTCAGCGCCTAAGGTCCATGAAGTCTTGCGCTCATCATAGTCAACCGCTTTGGTGATAGCTCCATCTAAACCTTCGTCGACTGAATACTCAACCTCGTGCTGCTCGCTACGTAAGCCTAAATCTAACTTAAGGGCTTCCGTTGCTTGGTAACTTTGGGTGGTGTAGATGGCCCACGTTGTCGCATCACCAGAACTGTTAATGTCGTAGTTGAAGGCGCAGCCCGCAACATCGCTATTACACGCGATACCATCTAACACCTCGCCACCTTGTTCTAAAACGTGGTAGGCGGTATTACCTAAGCTCCACCAGTCTTTTGCAGAGGTAGTTGCAGTATAAATACCAAAGGCACTTGACCAATCACCAAAGGTTTTGCTTAGAGCTAAGTCATTGGTGAAAGCTTCGATATCTTTTAATACAACCCAGCGACCATACTGCTGCACCATTGTATCACCAGCATACTCATTACCAGTGACACTGCCAGTAGCTGTTTCGCCATTGTCCGCTACATCACTTAAAAGCATTGCGCTGCCAGCAGGCACTAGGCCTATTGTATTAGCATCTCCTTGCGTTAAACTAAAGCGGTCGTTTAGTTGCCAACCATTGTCGAAATTTACTTTCAAACTACCGCCTGACACGTGACCCTTCCAGCCACGACCATCCCCTATATCTACATTCATCGTGGTGTTGTGTTCACCAAAATAAATAGTTGCTTTGCGATTGTTTGTGCCTAGTTGAGTAAAACCGGCATCTACACCTTCAACATTAAGGGGAGTTGGTAGGTACCATGCGCCAGTGTCATCAGTTTGACGGGTATAAAGATTAAATTCACCATTAGCAAACTCTTTAGTTAGGTTAATGGTAAATTGATGACCCTTTTCTGAAGTAAATCCCGCATCACGGATCCCAGAAGAGCGTTTGATATAGCCGCCAACCATATAATAAAGGTCATCGGAGATCTCACCACTTAACACGCCGTCAATACGATTTAGGCCATAGTCTGTGGTGGTATATTTAAATGTGCCTTCGGTATCGGCTTGGCCACGTTTAAGTTGAAAGTTCGTCGTTAAGCCCGGCTGACCATTAGATACCACTGGATTTGGTCCACCACGCAGGCCTTCCATCATGCTGATGGTTTCATCGAGCCTGAAAATCGACGTGTTTTCTAAAAATGAGAGTGTTGGTGCAGGATAGATTGGACTGCCTTGCAAACTAACAGTTAAGAATGGCGCATCACCACCACCTGGAAAACCACGAACAAAAACGTTAGCGCCGGATTCTCCACCTGAACTTTCAACCCAGATCCCTGGTACCGCTTTCAGTAAGTCAGCTGTGCTTTTGGGAGCGAGCTTATCAATTTGCACGGCATCGATATTAGTTACAGCAAAGCTTGCATCAATTTTTCTGATCCCTGCGCCACCTGGTGTACCTGACACAATGATGGTTTCTACTTTCTCTTTATTATCTTTCGGTGTTTGCTCAGCCTGAGCTGATGTGCTTAACGCAAGCGTTATAGCAGCAGCGATCAAGCTTAAGGAGTTCGTTTTTATCACGGCTAAAGCCCTCTTGTTGTTGTCATAAACTGGTATTTAACGACTGTCTACTCTTTAAAATAGATCTTAATGCAAACGTTTGCAATAATGTTGTTTAAAATTTTGTCATAAAATGATGTAAGGCATTACAAATATAGCTTGATTGGTGTTCTTTTCTGCTCAGTTAGATTAAGGGATTCAATTAGTTATGGTCTAATTATCAAAAAATTGTAAGAATAGCAGTGCTATTGAGTGCGTTTATTAAGAGGTTTGCGATGGGAACTACACAATTAAAGCTATCTGATCTAGCAAGGTTAGCTGGAGTCTCTACCTCCACAGCTTCCCGTGCACTCAATGATAACCCACTGATAAAAAAGGAAACTCGAGAGCGTATTCAGGCGCTTGCAAAAGAGCATCACTTTAGTATCAACGCAGCGGCTAGTCGCTTACGGATGCAAAAAACCAAAGTCATCGCTGTTATTATTAATCTCGAAGCTGAAACCAAACAATCCGTTGACGACCCATTTTTACTTAAGGTAGTGAGCGATATAAATCGTGCAGTGAATCGAAAAGGTTACGAGTTACTGCTCTCCAATTCATATATGGCGGGGGAGGACTGGCATGGCTACTTTATTTCCGGGCGCCGAGCTGATGGAGTTATCGTCGTAGGGCAAGGCAAAGAGCAAGCACGAATCGAGCGGGCCGCAAAAGCAGGAACGCCAATCGTGGTGTGGGGCGACCCTAAAACTTCTGCAAATTACCCTATCGTTGGTAGTGATAATTTTATTGGTGGTATTAGCGCAACGAAGCACTTAATAGCCAAGGGTGCGTCTAAACTTCTGTTTATGGGCGACCCAGGTCATGCTGAACTTGGTGAGCGCTATCGGGGGTTTTGCCATGCGGTAGAAGAAGCTCAAGTAGAAGCGCAAATGGTTAAAATCGATATTACCTCAGAAGCAGCCTACGCGAGTATAAACGCTTTGTTGCGTGCGCAAGGATTAACCTTTGATGGGATATTTGCTTGTAGTGATATGGTTGCACTTGGGGTACTAAAAGCCCTAAAAGAGCGTTATGTCAGCGTGCCCAATGACGTTCGAATTGTTGGCTTTGACGATATTGCGATGGCACAAATTAGCTTTCCAGCACTTACGACGATTAAACAAGACACTAGTGCGGCGGCGCAGTTATTGGTGGAGAAGCTACTCTCTCAGCTAAGTGGTGAAAAAACTACTTCTCAAGAGGTTCCATCCTCATTGGTTATCAGACAATCCAGTTAAACCTTTGCAATTGTTATAATAATCATTAGCTTATAAAGCCTCGTTATGATTTAAAATGCAAACGATTGCAAAAAAGAAAAAGTCTGTCTAGACTAAAAAGAAATCACAGTGTTTTAACGAGAATAACAATGAACCGAGCACGTATCATACTTGCCATGGCCGTTAGTTACTTCCTATTCGCTATTTTGCTTAATAGTGTAGGGACGGTCATTTTGCAGTCCATTCATAGTTTTGGTATTACAAAAGCCCAGGCCGCCACCTTAGAGGCATTTAAAGATCTTCCTATCGCCATCGTTTCATTTCTGGTTGCGTCGGTTATCCCCAGGGTTGGGTTTAAGATCGCTCTGACTGCAGTGCTCGCGGGCGTAGCATTAATTTGTAGTATCACTCCTATGGTCGCTGAGTTTTGGATTCTTAAATTAGTATTTGCTTCTGTAGGGGCGGCATTTGCGGTGGTTAAAGTGTCGGTTTATGCGCTGGTTGGTCAAGTTACTGAAGGGAGCAACCAGCATTCAAGCCTGCTTAATTTCATTGAAGGCGTGTTTATGTTGGGGGTCCTCGGCGGTTATTGGATTTTTGCGGCGTTTATTGACAACGGCGATAACTCTCTTGGCTGGTTAAACGTCTATTTCGTGTTAGCTGTTCTGAGTGCTTTTACTGCATTTATCGTTTGGATCTCCCCAATTGCAAAGCCAGAGCCAACGCAAGCCACCGAGTCTAGTGTCTCTGCATTTATGGCGATGCTAAAGCTTGTTGCTAAGCCGCTTGTGCTGGTATTTGTGATTTCCGCATTTTTATACGTATTGATAGAGCAGAGTATAGGCACTTGGCTGCCTACTTTTAATAATGAGATCCTGTCATTACCGGTGAACATTAGCGTGCAAATTACCAGTGTTTTTGCTGCCTGCTTAGCACTCGGTCGGCTAGGTGCTGGCATTGTGTTAACCAAAGTACATTGGTATGTGGTGTTAAATGTTTGTCTTGCCGCTATGGCAGGGTTAGTGATTTTAACCTTACCTATGACTGAGGGTATTGAGAAAACGCTTATTTCTTCGTTATTTGACGCACCCCTCGTGGCTTTTCTCATGCCGCTGATCGGTCTTTTTATGGCGCCTATTTATCCAGTGATTAATTCGGTAATGCTAAGTAGTTTACCCACTACACAGCACGCTTCGATGACAGGGCTAATCGTTGTATTTTCAGCGCTGGGTGGTAGCACGGGTTCAATGATCACAGGTTTAGTATTTCAACATTTTGGCGGTCAACAAGCGTTTTATGGGGCACTTATTCCCATGCTGGTGATTGCTGTATGTTTATATTTTTTTAAATCGATGAGTGAGTCTAGCCAATCAAATCATGCTCACACGCCAAATCAACAAAAGGTGAGCTGAGGTTTTACATGCAGTACCAATCAAACTTTTATTCCACAGAGATTTTCAAGGCGGTGCAAAGCGCTGGCCTGTTTTCAGACAGTAAAGTTTTTGCAGATGCCATCGCAAAAATTCCGCTCGCAGAGATAGAAAACCAGTATGTGATGCAAAAGCCGACGGGAGAGGCGTTACTTAGATTTGTGCATGCGCATTTTGACTTTGTTGCCAACAAAGAGCTAGATGCCTTACCTGACTTTACTAGTGCGCAGCAGTATATCAGTGCGCTGTGGTCGCGTTTATCTAGAAAGCCGAGTACCGTTGCTAAAGGCTCCTTGCTACCTTTACCTCATCCGTATGTAGTACCGGGTGGACGTTTTAATGAGATTTATTACTGGGATAGCTACTTTACGGCACTTGGGCTTTTGGATGCGAACAGAAGCGATCTCGTTGAGGGAATGTTAGATAACTTTGTGAGTCTTATTGATCGTATTGGACATGTACCTAACGGTAATCGAGATTATTACCAAAGCCGCTCCCAGCCGCCTGTAACCGCATTAATGGTTGATTTGCTGTGGCAGGAAAAATCCCACGATGAGCAGTGGTTATCGCGAGTTACTCAGGCATTACTGAAAGAACATCAGTTTTGGCAGACCGGAGAGGGTTTGAGTTGCACGGATAAAAAAGCGCAGTACCGAGTCGTAATCATGCCGTGTGGGGGCAAACTGAATCGCTACTGGGATCCGCTTGCAGCACCGCGACCAGAGTCTTTTATTGAGGATATAGAATTAGCCGCAGCGGTTACGGACAGCGAAACGTTTTATCAGCACATTCGTGCGGCTTGTGAGTCGGGGTGGGACTTTAGTAGCCGCTGGTTAGCAAACGCTGACGATTTAGCGAGCATTCGTACGACGGACATTATCCCTGTGGATTTAAATGCACTGCTGGTATTGCTTGAGTCGCAAATCGCGCGGTGTTTTGAGAAATTAAACGAGCTAACGCAAGCTCAGTACTATGCCAATTTAGCGTCAAATCGCAGTGCACTGATACAGAAATATTGTTGGTGTGATAAAAAAGGCTGGTTTTTCGATGTGGATCTTAATGATTATGCGCGTACCACAGTTGAATCTCTAGCGGGCGTTGTGCCTATGTTTGCTGAGCTGGTTACACCCGAGCAGGCAGAGCATATTGGCAAAAAACTCGAGGCAGAGTTTTTGCAGCAAGGTGGATTGGTTAGTACCTTAGTCACTACTTCACAGCAGTGGGACAGTCCTAATGGCTGGGCACCACTGCAGTGGTTTGCGGTGTCAGGTTTAAGGGCATATGGTCAAAATCAACTCGCGAATAAGATTATGCAAGCATGGCTTTATGCTGTTGAAACCGGCTTTGAGCAAATCGGCTGTTTGCTTGAGAAGTATAATGTGGTTGAACCGGATAAACAGGCAAGTGGCGGAGAATACGTGGTGCAACAGGGTTTTGGCTGGACTAACGGAGTAACCAGTCGTTTTTATCGGCTTTTAGTGCCTGAAGTTGATAGTCCTTTGGCGTGATATTAAAGGCTTGTTTAAACGCTCGACTGAACTGACTTGGATGTTTAAAGCCGAGTGCAAAACTAATTGTGGTGATCTGAATTCCTGCTTTTAGTTTTGCCTTTGCTTCAGCTAGTCTTCGTGCTTGGAGCCACTGCTGTGGCGTCGTCGCAAATGACTTTTTAAATTGATTGAAAAAGCGGCTTCTACTCATGCAGCTAAGTTTACAAAGTTTCTCTACATCTAATGGCTCGTCTAAATGAGTCTCCAAATAATGCACCGCTTGATACAAACCGTTTTGATCAGGCGTTTGTTTTACTGCGCCTAACAGCAGATCTCGGCTTTGTTGCTGTAGTAGTCTTGCAATTAGTTCGTCCATTGCCAAATCGATAAAGTACCCCCGCTCAGCCTCATTCTCACTGAACAGATGGAGCAATCGCCCCAAGCAGTGCTGGGTTTGCCAGTTATGCTCGGTGTGAACCAGCTGCTTTTGATAATTAAAATCACTAGGAAGCGAAAGCGCTAACTTCTCACTCACGGTATTAATTTTCTCTCGACTGATCTCAATTGCTAAACAGGTGGTGGGAGCGGATAAGCTGGCGTCGGGAAAGTCTATAAATACGGTTTGTTCTGGTGCCAATACGAAGCTTTGATGAGGTAAAAAGGGCTGATGATAGTCACAACTCTCTACATGCATCACTTTTTTGCCCGTGATCATTGCACAAAACAACACTTCATTAGAGGCGAGTTTGACTCTATTGGTACTTTCGTAAGTGTCATAGACGCTCAGCTCTACGTGATTGGCGGCAAAACTTATTTTGTTTTCAACTAAGCGTTCGACACGACTGCGATGTTTAGAGATTTGCAAACAATGCACTCCTTCTCGGTTACTTTTGGACTGTGCGTATACATTCCGAGACCCTAAGTTAAGTTTTTAAAGGTGAATTTGGCTAATGTCAAATATTAGTAAAAACAAAACTGGGACGAATGAAGCCCAAATAAATAACACAAGTTGCAGAGGTAAAAATGATATACGCAAACCCAAATACTGAAGGTGCAGTCGTCAGCTTTAAGTCTCAATATCAAAACTTTATTGGCGGTGAGTGGACGCCACCCGTTAACGGCCAGTACTTCGACAATATTAGTCCTGTTAATGGCGAAGTGTTCTGTCAGATCCCGCGCTCAAATAATGCAGACATTGAACTGGCACTTGACGCTGCCCATGCCGCAAAGGCGGCGTGGGGTAAAACTTCGGTCACTGAACGAAGCAATATATTACTCAAAATCGCAGACCGAATGGAAGCAAACCTTGAATACCTAGCGGTAGCCGAAACATGGGATAATGGTAAAGCTGTACGTGAAACGCTAGCCGCGGATGTTCCCCTTGCTGCTGATCACTTCCGCTATTTTGCAGGTTGTATTCGTGCTCAAGAAGGAGCCATTGGTGAAATTGATGAGTCAACCGTGGCCTATCATTTTCATGAACCTCTGGGCGTTGTGGGGCAGATCATCCCATGGAACTTCCCATTACTTATGGCCGCTTGGAAACTGGCACCCGCTCTCGCAGCTGGAAACTGCGTAGTGCTAAAACCTGCGGAGCAAACGCCTGCATCTATTTTGTTGTTGATGGAACTTATCGCTGATTTATTACCAAATGGCGTGGTTAATGTTGTGAATGGTTTTGGGAAAGAGGCAGGCGAAGCGCTTGCTACGAGTACACGTATCGCAAAAATTGCGTTTACAGGCTCGACTCCTGTGGGTTCTCACATCCTAAAATGTGCCGCTGAAAATATCATTCCCTCAACGGTGGAGCTAGGGGGTAAGTCGCCTAATATCTACTTTAGTGATGTGATGCAAGCTGACGATGATTACCTAAGCAAGTGTATTGAAGGCGCGGTGCTGGCCTACTTTAACCAAGGAGAAGTATGTACTTGTCCATCGCGATTGCTCGTGCAAGAAGATATATACGATGACTTTATAGCCAAAGTCATCGAACGCACCAAGGCGATTAAACGCGGCAATCCGCTTGATACAGAGACCATGGTTGGTGCACAAGCCTCACAAGCTCAATTTGATAAAATCCTTAGCTATATTGATATTGGCAAAAAGGAAGGGGCTGAAGTGTTAATCGGTGGCGAAGTCGCAGAGCTTGGCGAGGGTTATCATAAAGGCTTTTATATTCAGCCGACGCTGTTAAAAGGGCATAACCAAATGCGGGTATTCCAAGAAGAAATATTTGGTCCGGTGATCTCTTTATGCACTTTTAAAGACGAAGCGGAGGCGTTGGAATTGGCGAATAGCTCTGAATTTGGTTTAGGAGCTGGGGTGTGGACTAGAGATATGAATCGCGCATATCAATTTGGTCGCCAAATCGAAGCGGGTCGCGTCTGGACTAACTGTTATCATATGTATCCTGCGCACGCGGCATTTGGTGGTTATAAAAAATCAGGCATTGGCAGAGAAACTCATAAAAAGGCGCTGGATCATTACCAACAAACCAAGAACCTCTTGGTGAGCTATAGCACCAGTCCTTTAGGGTTTTTCTAATAACCTAAGTTATTCTATTAATTGAGTACTGACAAAGTTGGCAGTACTCAATTAATCAGTCATAAGGCTAAGTTGTTTATTCGCAAACACTATCCTACGTTTGAGCCCTTTACCAGACATGCTGGTGGCGCAAGAAGGCTCACATAGCCGATTTAGTTCAAGTCCCGATATGCCTTTACCATTTTTATCTGCTAGTGTCAGGTTGCCTACGGGTATTTTTTAATACTACTCGTTTTCAGAAGTGGTGAGTTCATCAGCCAAACTTGTTAAATCAGTCAGCACGTAATCAGGTGCCTTTGCCAGTGGATAAAGTTGCTTTTGTGGTCTTGCAATAAACGCAGTTTGCATGCCCGCGGCTTTAGCGCCGGCAACATCCCAGCCGTGAGCCGCCACCATTAGCGCTTGATCTGGGCGAATATTTAGTTGCTGTAACGCCCACTCATAGGCTCTAAGGTCGGGCTTATACACTTTAATGTCTTCAATACTCAAGCGTTGATCAAAATAGGTAATTAGACCGGCATTTTCAAACTGCGCTTTAACTCCTGCATTCGATGAATTGGTTAAACTCACGAGTTTAAAGCCTGCTTGTTTGAGCCGTTTTAGCGCCGGAATGACGTCTTTATGCGGGGGCAAAGAGAGCAGGGCGGGCACAATTGCTTGCTTAGCTTGTGCGTCAGTTATCGTTAGGCCTTTGTTCTTTGCAACCATCTGTAGCGCGGCAACGCCTATCTTGCCAAAATCTTGATAATCACCACTTACTGTAGTCACTAACGAGTGATGTAGCATAGTGGAAAACCAAAGAGGTAATAGGGACTCATCACCCCCCAAAACTTGACTAACTGGTTTATTCATTGACTCTAAATCAAGTAAGGTTTCATTGACATCGAAGAAAATAACTTCCGGGCGTTCAGCCTTTGAGTTGGCTTGGCTAATATTCGGCATTAGGCCTCCTAACATAACGAATAGACTAATTAAGGTGCGTTTCATTGATAATTCCAATTTAGTTGCGATGAGAAGCAGTATATTTATTTGATAAATTTAAACAAAGCGCGCATATTCGAAAGTAAGATTCGAGAAAATCAAATCGACATGTATTCAATCGCTGAACTCGAAACATTCTTAGCTATTATTAAACATCAAGGAGTGGTTAATGCTGCGAAGCAATTGAGGCTCTCGCCTGCGACAGTTAGTCATCGTCTTAATAAGTTAGAACAATATTTAGGCACGACTTTGCTGTTTAGAGATAGTCGTACGCTAACTTTGTCCCCAGCCGGAAGTACTTTTAGAGAGAGGGTGGAGCATATATTAGAGGCGCTTTATGATGCTGAGCATGAAATAGGTGCAAGAGGCTCAGCGGTGAGCGGGTTACTTCGTGTCACTATGCCGCCTTGGGTGTTTTCACAATTTGTGATGCCAAACCTAAGTCAATTTGAACAAGCGCACCCACAGTTAGCACTCGATTTCCTGATCAATGACCAGTTTGTAAACATAGTTGAAGGTGCTCAAGATGTAGCGATACGTGTTGGGCTGCTGGCTGATTCGGGGTTGTTGGCGAGAAAGCTATGCGATAACCACCGGATATTATGTGCAGCGCCGAGCTATATTACTCGCTATGGCATGCCTGAAAATATCAGCGAATTACAAAATCACTTTTTTGTATGCTTACCTTGGCAACGAGAATTTAAGTTAAAAGAGCCAAACGGTAGCACTGTACACTTTAACGCAAAAACTCGTTTTACGATTTCAAACTCAGACAACATGACTTCTGCCGCCTTGGCTGGCCACGGTATTGCAGTTAAATCTCACATCGCCATCAGAGATAACCTAAAACGGGGTGAGTTAGTGCCTATAATTCCAGGTTGTCTCGAAAGTGACGACGCGCCTATTTGGTTTGTTAGGCCACAGCATTCGCTGAAGACACGCAAGGCAGAGGCATTCTATGAATTTATGAAGGCATTGTTCGAAAATAAGGGCTAATACTTTAGTCTGCTTGTGCTTTTAAACTAATAGCTCTAAACTCTGTATTAAAATTAGAAACTAGCCAGCTTGATGATTGTAAAATCGAACTGGTAACACTGATAGCAAACGGAGCTGCTATGTTTAAATTCATTTCTTGGATTTTTTCTATCACCGCATTTTCACTTACTCTATTCTTTATCGTGCAAGGTAGTTATATGCTTTGTTTAGTTATGCTATTTGCTGGATTAATTGCATTGCCAAAACATGAAAAAGAATTGCAACCACTAGGTATGAGATTACATGCTAAGCATTTTTCTCGGGAGTCTCGCTCACTTAGCTCAAAAGAGGTAATGAACTTTTTATTAGCATGCTCATTGGCTGGCGCTAGCCTTGCATACCAATGGCATGTGGTAACAATATAGACTTTACTGAACTTAATATCTTGAGTGTTTATATACAGCCATAATCCGAGTTTCTATTGATGGGAAATTCGGATATTTTTCAAGGTTGCCTCACGGTAGGGTTAATCCCTAACAATGCTTATCTCAAATATCTGTTTCCTAATGCACAGAATCTGATGCTCAGCGAATATGCTTTTTGGCGTTGTCTGGCAGATAAAAGGCGCGTTTTACGTACCGACCAATTCTACGAATGCAAGCGCTAATTGCGACCTCAAGTTGCCTTGCTGTTTCAGAGATTTCTATCTGCTTTTTTGAGGTTAATGTTGCTCTAATCATACAGACATATCGTATTTTTTTTCGTTTTCCTCTGAGTCAATTTTTTCAAGCTGAATGTTGACTTTTTCTATGTCACTTTCATATCTTCCCAACGCCAGCCGCACCTTCGCTTCAATTCTGCTCTGGATCTCATTACTGGCAAGATTTGGCGTTTGGGCTCCATTAAAGATCACTATCATTTTTGACACTCATATTCTTTCTTTGGCTATCGTTTCGCTGAAAATCATTTCTTTAAATCAAATCGTATAGCTTGTAATGATTAAATTTAAATCGTTTGTTATATGTATATAGTTCGAATAAAACGAGCTTTATTGTAAGGAATGTGTCAATGCAAGATATGATCAATTACAAGCACTTGAAGTATTTTTGGGTTGTCTCTCACGAGGGAAGTATCGCCAGAGCAAGTACAAAACTCAATATTACTCCGCAGACAATCAGTGGACAATTATCCCTTCTTGAGGAGCGTATTGGCTTCGCGCTTTTTCAAAAAGAAGGCCGAGGGTTACGCTTGACCGATACAGGGCATCTCGTCCTGCGTTATGCTGATGAGATTTTTGAGCTTGGGAATGAGCTGGGTGATGTGATCCGAGGAAGCGGTACGGTTGGGCCCGCTGACTTTATTGTGGCTGCATCTAGCGGGTTACCCAAAACAATAGTGCATAAGATTATAGCGCCTGCATTGACCATAGATCATGAAATTAGGTTAACTAGTTTGGAGGGGCCGGTCGAAAGTTTACTGGCTGATCTGGCAGTACACAAAGTTGATCTAGTGTTAAGTGATGTGCCGGTTACAGGTGCTTTGAGCGTTAAAGCTTACAATCATTTTCTTGGGGAGAGTGGCATTACTTTTTTTGCTGCCCCGTCTTTGGCTGAGCAGTACCGCAAAGATTTTCCTAATTCGCTAAGTGAAGCGCCCTTACTACTACCTACTAATCAGCATGAAATCCGAAAAGAGTTCGACTTTTGGCTGAGTGATAAGAATATTCGTCCAAATATCGTGGCACAATTTGATGACAGCGCACTACTTAAGTCATTTGGACAATCAGGGTTAGGCGCCTTTTTTATGCCATCTGCAATAGCACAGAGTATTGTTGAAACTTTTCATGTTGAGGCCTTCGGTACTCTGCCTGAAGTAAAGCAAAAATTTTATGCAATTTCGGCGGAAAGAAAAATCCGACACCCTGCTATTGCCGCTATTTTCGAAGCTGCTAAAGCGTCATTATTTGCAAGCTGAATAAAGGTTTCTAAATTCAAAACATCGTTTTTTTCGAGCTTTTAAATTAAATAATTCGAGTTTTACATCATATTTCTACATCCTAGTATATCTTTAACTTAACTAGCTCCAGAGGTGTAACATGAAAAACCCGATAGAATGGCATAGTTACCACACCGAAGAAGTATTAAAGCAGCTCACAGCTAATCAAACTGTGGGTTTGAGTGATGGTGAAGTAGTAGAACGTAGGCAAAAGCATGGTGCTAACTCACTGACCAAACATACTGGAGATGGCCCATTCAAACGATTTGTACTGCAGTTTCATCAACCTCTAGTTTATATCCTGCTCGCTGCAGTTGCGGTGACTTTGGCGTTGCAAGAATGGGTTGATGCCGCAGTAATATTTGCCGTGGTCTTGTTAAATGCAATTATTGGGTTTATTCAGGAGTCAAAAGCGATTAATGCAATAAACGCACTGTCTGGCAGTATTAAGTCGTTTGCAACAGTATTACGTGATGGTAAAAAGCACTCCATCCCTGCTGAGGAGCTAGTACCTGGTGATATTGTGTTGTTGCATGCCGGTGACAAGGTTTGTGCGGATATACGGTTAGTTAAGGTAAAGGACTTGCAAGTAGATGAATCTGCACTCACAGGAGAGTCTGTGCCTGTGCAAAAAATTACCGAAAAACTAGATAAAGAAACACTACTCGGGGATCGTCAGAATATGGCATTTTCCTCGACATTGGTGGTCTATGGCAGCGGAATAGGGGTTGTCACTAGTACAGGCGATGATACAGAAATCGGTAAAATATCGGAGTTAATTGCGACAACACCGACCCTAGATACCCCATTGACCAAACGTATCAAGCAGTTTAGCCATGTTTTACTCTATGCAATTGTCATTTTGGCGGCTTTAACATTGGTCATAGGTTACCTTCACGGTCAGCCATTGTTAACCTCTTTTATGGCCGCTGTTGCCCTTGCAGTAGGTGCTATTCCTGAAGGATTGCCTGCGGCTGTCACTATCATGCTGGCGATTGGGGTATCGAGAATGGCCAAGCGTCGAGCTGTCATCCGTAATTTACCAGCAGTGGAAACGTTAGGAAGCACAACTATTATTTGTTCGGATAAAACAGGCACTCTGACTAAAAACGAAATGACAGTTGAGCAAATTTACGCAGGTTCTGAGCATTTTTCCGTTAGCGGTAATGGCTATAATCCTGCTGGTGTTATTTCTAGAGATAATCAAGAAGCAATTGAGTCTGGCGAGATGGGAGAGGCTGCGTTATACAAAATGTTAAGAGCCGGGGTTTTGTGTAACGATGCGCAGTTAATTGCGCCGGTGTCAGAGCGAGAGCAATGGAAAATTAATGGAGATCCCACCGAGGCTGCATTACTGGTGTCTGGTCTTAAGGCAGGTTTGACAGGTGAGTCATTGGGAGCGTTACGTAGCGACAGTATTCCATTCCAATCTGAATATCAATATATGGCAACTTTGGATAGAGTTGCTAGTGATACTTTGATTCACATTAAGGGTTCAATTGAGAGCATCTTGCCGAAGTGTAACAGTATGCTTAATCGTGTCGGTGAGTCCGTGCCGATAGATATTGATGATATTAAGTTGCAGGCGGAGAAGCTAGCGAGTAGAGGGTTGAGAGTGCTTGCGTTTGCTTCTAAGAATTGTACTACGGAGAAGCAAACGTTATCTCATGAAGATGTTGCTGAGGGACTAGAGTTTTTAGGCTTACAGGCGATGATTGATCCCCCTAGACCTGAGGCAATAGAAGCCGTAGCCGCGTGTCATAAAGCAGGTATTCGAGTCAAAATGATCACCGGTGACCATGCGTTAACGGCGACTAGCATAGCGCGTCAGCTTGGAATTTTGACATCTGACAGTGATAACAAAACCATCACTGGTTACGAGTTGTCGGGAATGTCAGAACAAGATTTTACCCATGTTTCTGAAAATTATGACGTATTTGCAAGAGTGACGCCCGAAAATAAACTACAGTTAGTACAGTCATTGCAATCTGGCGGTCAAGTGGTGGCTATGACCGGAGATGGGGTGAATGATGCGCCAGCGTTAAGGCGAGCCGACATTGGGGTGGCGATGGCCCTAAATGGTACAGAGGTGGCGCGAGATGCATCAGACATGATGTTAACTGACGACAACTTTGCGACAGTGAGAGCAGCGGTTGAAGAAGGCAGAGGTGTATTTGATAACCTTAAAAAGTTTATTGTCTGGACCTTGCCTACTAATGGTGGAGAAGGTTTGGTCATCTTGCTTGCAGTGTTGTTGGGAGTGTCGTTGCCACTACTACCCGTTCATATTTTGTGGGTCAATATGACGACAGCTATTTTTCTTGGCTTGATGCTCGCCTTTGAGCCAAAAGAGCAGGGAATCATGGAAAGACCACCTTACGATCCAGCTGCTCCGATAATAGATAGGATATTAGCGTGGCGTATCTTGCTTGTCTCCTCGTTACTCTGTGTCATGGCATTTGGTTTATATGAACTGGAGCTATATTGGGGGGCGTCTGAGGCGCAAGCTAGAACAGTCGCTGTTGCTATGTTCGTGGTCGGTGAAGCTTTTTATTTATTTAATTGCCGCTCATTACATCGCTCGGTGTTCTCAATTGGATTGTTTTCTAACATCTGGGTTTGGGTAGGTATTGGCTCCATGATGTTACTGCAATTGCTATTTACCTACTCATCGTTAATGAACGAGTGGTTTCAAAGTGAGCCTATTGACCTGGGCTCTTGGCTTAGAGTCTTTATTTGTGGGTGGTTGATATCGCTTATTGTTGGTGCTGAAAAGTGGTATAGAAATAATACAGAAACCAAAATCAAAGCTAAACCAGAGACTCAGACACATGTGAGGAGAGAAGTATGAACCGAAGAGAGAAGTCTATTACGGCGAATTACACAAAAGCCATTGTTCGACTAGTTTTCTTCTCTCTTCTTTGGGTGCTACTGACCAATGGGGAGCTGAGCTCCTGGGTTATAGGCATCGTTGTGGTCCCGTTTGCAGCCTGGTTAAACCTGAGACTTTTTATTCCTCGACATCATGTTGTTAGTGATAAAAAAGGAGAGACTAAAAGTTATTATTTTAGTCTCTTTAGACTACTACGCCTGCTCCCTTACTTTCTGATGAACTCACTAAAAGGTGGTATTCAAACATCCCGTTTAGCTTTTCGTCGCAAATCATTAACTACATCAGGTTTGGTACGCTACTCAGTTAACCTCCCTCAAGGGGAGGTAAGGCTTTGGTTTATTCACCTAATTAGCTTATTGCCGGGAACCCTCAGCGCTCGAATTGAGGGAGATGAGCTTGCTGTTCATATGCTTGAAGTAAGTAGCAATAACGTCAGAGATATTACGCAGTGTGAAGAAAAAATCGCTTTTCTTTTTGGTCTTGATAAAGATAAGGCAACATGGGGAAAATCAAAATGACAGTATATCTCGGCGTTGTAATTAGTATTCTGACGATAGTGTTGTTACTCGGACTACTAAGGTTGTGTGTTGGATCAACTCGGTTAGATCTCATTTCGTCATTACAACTCTTTGGTACGTTGGGTGTTGCTGTGATGATCTTACTCGCTGTTTATATGGATCAAAGTGCACTTTTTAATGTGGCGTTGGTGTTGGCGCTGTTAGCACCAACGACGACTGTTATTTTGGTCAGGTTGGGAGGAGTTACAGATGACGAACATTGAGTGGCTTTGTGTACTAATGATTGCACTTGGCACATTTTTTTTTTCTTGCAGGAACTGTGGGATTATGGCGTTTTCCTGACGTGCTAAGTCGCCTTCATGCGTTAACTAAGGCGGATAACTTGGGTTTAGGCTTCATTATTGTGGGTGTCATTCCGTTAGTGACCGATGCAGTAGATGCTGTTCAACTCTTGGTTATTTGGTTTGCAGTGATGCTCTCGGGAGCAATTTCTTGCTATTTGCTAGCGAGCTCATCTGAAGAGGTTCAAGGTCAAGAAAAACTCAAAAATTCACGTGAAATTGAGCCTAGGAGTAAATCTGATGATTGAATATGCGCTCTTCATTGATCTAATGCTCGGTGTCGGTGCGGTTATCACAGCGATACTCTGCTTGGCTATCAGAGACTTATTTCAGTCAATATTGGTTTTTATGTGTATGGGGTTGCTAGTTACTTTAATTTGGGCTCGGCTTGGGGCATGGGACGTCGCAATTGCCGAAGCGGCTATTGGAGCTGGTCTGACGGGGGCACTATTACTCGCGACTCGCCGTCGGCTAATGCAACAAGATAAGAGCTAGATTACAGACTCGTCATCGCGTTGTCTTCAACAGTCTTACGTTGGTGAATTGGGGGGAATTATGTTTCATTCGATGACTTTACATAATGAAGAAGGGTCAAAGGAAAATAACTTTGGACTGGGAGTTTTTCTTGGCGGAGTGATATGTGTGTTTTGCTCGCTGATATTTTTCTCACTCCTGCAAGTACCAGTACCTTCAAGGCCTGTCGTGGAGCTTATTGAGCAAAACCTGGCAAGTAGCGGTGTTTCTAATCCGGTTACCGCAGTATTACTAAACTTTAGAAGTTTAGACACACTTTTAGAGATTGCGGTGCTGTTAATTGTTGCATTAGCTGTTATGCCGAATAAGTTAGATTCCACTAGTCAAGGTTTTATTACACATGTAAAAAATCCACATAGGAATGATGTGCTGGAAGCATTTCTAAGATGGTTGTTGCCGAGTATTGTTGTAACCGCAGGGTATTTGCTGTGGACAGGAGCTAGCTTACCCGGTGGCGCTTTTCAAGCGGGCGCATTATTGGCTGGCGCCGGGATATTATTGTTACTAACAGGAAGTTATCGTGTAGATTTTAGCTGCGATATTGCTCAAAAAATGATGGTCGTTGGATTAGTCATATTTTTGATAGTGGGAGTTGGTGTTGCAACAAACTCCAAAACAATACTCGACTTTCCAGATAAATACGCTGGGGCTTTAATACTCGTTATAGAAGTCGCAGCGACATTGTCTATTGCGATGATTTTAGTGCTTTTATACCACAGCCTGACCAACTCTGAGTCCGATAAATACGCACCCTATAACGTTGATAGGATAGAAAAAGAGGAATAATGATAATGGAGGGTTCACTTTATACTGCAATTGGTATCGCGATGTTCGGGATTGGGTTGTTTGGTGTCGTAGCCCTTGCACAGGCCATGAAAAAAATATTAGCCGTAAATATTTGTGGTGTGGGTATTTTTATGATTTTTATTGCAAATTCAACAGCTGTAAATGGCAGTGTTGATTATGTGCCCCATGCCATCGTACTTACAGGGATCGTTGTTGCCGTAGCAGGAACGGCTTTAGCCTTATCCTTAGTTTGTAGAATCTACGACAAGACTAAACAACAGGTTGGAAAGTAAATATGCACAGTACAGCCGAGTTAATTATTCCAGCATTAATTCTAATACCATTAGTAGCATCGATACTTTCTATGCTTTTTACCACCCGGTCTGTACAGTTAGTAATCAGCTTTCTGGCAGCTTTAGGACTATGCGTTGTTGTTCAGCAATTGTACCTTGGTCTCAATGTTGACTCGAGCACATTGAAGTATGAAGTTGGTGGTTGGGCTGCTCCATTAGGAATTGGCTTTTTGATAGATGGTTTATCAATGTTGATGATTATTCTCAGCACCTTTTTGATCAGCGTACTATCATTTTATGCGGCTTTTTATTTTAACAATAAACCTGTAGCTCAACGCTTCTGGCCTTTATGGTGGTTGTTAGTTACAGGACTGAATGCATTATTTATATCGTCAGATATTTTCAATATTTATGTCACGCTCGAAATTATAGGTCTTGCTTCCGTTGCTTTAGTTGCGTTAAACGACAGCAAGGAAGGTCTAATCGCTGCGCTTCGTTATTTACTCGTAGGTTTGCTTGGCTCATTACTCTACCTAGCTGGAGTCGCTTTGTTATATCACAGCTATGGCACCTTATCACTTTTATCTTTGGCTGAGCAGGTAGAGGTAAATCTGCTGAATCTAATGGTGCTAATCCTAATTTCATTGGGACTGGCACTAAAAACTGCGATTGTCCCCCTTCATTTTTGGTTGCCCTATGCTCATGGTAGTGCTCCGGCGCCAGTGAGCGCTATTCTCTCAGCTCTGGTAGTGAAGGCATCTTTTTATTTACTTGTACGGTTCTGGATGGAGATTTTATCTCCGGTTGTCTCAAACTCAGCGTTGATGTTGATGGGGGGATTAGGGGCTGGGGCGGTGTTGTGGGGTTGTGTAAAAGCCCTAAGAGCTGAGCGCCTGAAAATAATGATTGCTTATTCCACAGTGGCTCAAATTGGGTATTTATTTCTACTTTTTCCTCTTTTGACTAGCGCTGATCCTGAGATCGACTCTTCGGAACTACGCCAGCATACTTTAACCGCAATTAGCTATTTTATCGTTGCGCATGCCTGTGCCAAAGCTGCAATGTTTATTGCTGCTGGAAATATCATTAAGACACTTGGGCATGACAATATCGCCCAGCTACAAGGTATGGCTAAATACATGCCTGTGAGCTTGTTTACCTTTGCCATCGCTGGAGCTAGCCTAATTGGATTACCACCAAGTGCGGGTTTTATTGCTAAATGGCTTCTACTTAACGCTGCCGTGGACACTGCCCAATGGTGGTGGGTAATTGTTGTTATAACGGGGGGACTGCTTGCGGCGTTAGCAATATTTCGAGTGCTTGATTTAGCATTTATTAAACCCGAAAGTAGTACCTTGGCTTTTGATAAAAATAAGAGTATTTATAAACTTAGTCCCTTTATGCCTTATGCTGGACTATTTTTAGCATTGTGTACAGTTGCTTTGGGCTTTAATGCTGAGGTAATCATTAATCTTGTATCGTTAGGAGGTAGAGAATGACATGGCAATCGGCTTTACCTACAATGATCCTGTTAAGTGCATTGTTATCTGGCATCGCAATATTTTTTGTAAGTGAAGCAAAACCAAAACTGCGAAAAGCACTCAACTTTACTGGAGCAGGGACTTGTATTGTTCTGATCGTATTATTAATTGCAGGCGTTTACCAAGGGCAAGTTTTTGAAGCGCGTTTTCCTTTACTCCCTGATATAGATTTGGTCTTGCATGCGGATGCACTTTCTTTGCTATTTGTTGCCCTTTCAGGCTTCCTTTGGCTATTAACAACCATATACGCAATTGGTTACTTAGAAGACTCGCCAAATAGGAGTCGATTTTTTGGCTTCTTTAGCTTGTGTGTATTTGCGACCATAGGAATTGCGTTGGCTGGCAACCTCATCACGTTTCTTATTTTTTACGAACTACTGACATTAACGACATATCCCTTGGTTGTTCATAAAGGAAATTCAGCATCTTTGGCTGCTGGTAGAAAATACCTGATCTACACAATGCTAGGTGGTGCTAGTTTTCTAATCGGGGTTGTTTGGCTCAAGTCTCTTGCGGGTCCTTTGGATTTTACCGCTACTGGTTTACTCGCAGCAATGCCCGAGTTGGACCCGAATAGCCTAAAAGTTATTTTTGTGCTTATCGTACTAGGGCTAGGGGTAAAGGCGGCATTGGTTCCTTTTCATGGTTGGTTGCCTTCAGCGATGGCAGCGCCTGCACCTGTTAGTGCATTGTTACACGCTGTAGCTGTGGTGAAAGCAGGGGCTTTTGGTATTGTCAGGGTGGTGTATGATGTTTATGGCGTTGAGTTTGCGAGAGATTTAGGATTAACCATGCTACTCGCCATACTGGCCTCGATCACAATCATATATGGCTCAACGCGTGCACTGTTTCAAAATGATCTTAAAAAGCGCCTAGCCTATTCTACAGTCAGCCAAGTTTCATATATCGCGTTGGGTACTGCGATTGCTGGCCCGATTGCAACCATTGGAGGGATTGCTCATTTGGTTCATCAAGGCCTGATGAAAATTACAATGTTCTTTTGTGCAGGGTCAATTGCTGAGACATTAGGCGTTACCAAAGTTGACCAGATGGCTGGTATCGGCAAAAGAATGCCGCTTACTATGATTGCCTTTAGTTTGGCGGTACTGGGTATGATTGGTATACCTCCTGCGGCGGGATTTGTATCAAAGTGGTATTTAGGTACAGGGGCTTTGGAAAGTGGTTATTTTTGGGTATTAGGTGTGCTAATTCTCAGTAGTCTACTTAATGCTATGTATTTTTTACCAATACTATATTCAGCCTGGTTTAAAGACCAAAAAGACGAATGGCCATCGGAAAAGCCTAAAATGCGATTTGAAGCACACTGGATGCTGGTTTTACCACCTTTGTTGACTGCAATGTTAGCCTTAGCTGCTGGGCTTTTTGCTGATGCACAATTTAGCCCTATTAATTGGGTTAAGTTGATTGCTGCGAGAGAATATGGTGAGGAATTCACAACCATTATCAATATCGGAGTTCAGCAAATTCCTGCAATGTGGTTAACCATTATTTTGCCATTAGTCTGCTGTTTATTTGTCATGAACCACAGGATAAGAAACTATCTGCACTGGTTACCCGCCGGTGTGTCCGCGATTGCATTGCTTATGTATGTTTTATCACCTCAAGGATCAAACTTAACTCCATGGTTGTTTTTCGGTAGTGTGTTAACGCTAAACGAAGTTACTTCACCATTTTTCTTGTTGGCAGCGGTACTATGGCTTGCAGCATCTATTTATGCGGTAGACTTCATCAGGAGTGATGACAACAAAGAGCGATTTTGTTTGTTCTTCTTATTGTCAATGAGTGGTAATTTTGGTCTCGTTCTTTCTCAAGATATGTCTGGATTCATTAGTTTCTTCACTGTGATGAGTTTGGCATCATATGGTTTAGTCATCCATTACGGCACGCCACAGGCTATTAAAGCTGGCAAGTCCTATATCCAATGGGCTATTTTTGGTGAACTACTATTATTTACTGCTTTTGCAGGTTTAGCATATAGTGCTCTTCAAACCGCGGAGGGAGCGGCATTAGTAAGCCACCCCTCTTGGGTAATTGTTTTGTTACTTGTTGGGTTTGGTATAAAAGCAGGTATGTTCGCTTTTCATGTGTGGTTACCTCAGGCTCATCCTGTTGCGCCCGTAGCGGCTAGTGCATTGCTAAGTGGTATTATGGTTAAGGCGGGCCTGCTTGGCTGGATTAAATTCATCCCCTTTGGAACTTCGGCATTCGTTGAATTAGGCTCATTAATGATAATGATTGGTCTTTTTTCAGCATTTTATGGCGTCTTTATCGGATTTACTCAACACGATTTAAAGACCTTGCTAGCTTATTCTACTATTAGTCAAATGGGGATAGTTATAGCCGCTGTTGGAGGTGGCTTAACATACCCTGAGATTTGGCCTGTACTGTTACCTGTAATTGTTTTATATGCGATGCATCATGGTATGGCCAAAGCTGCACTCTTTATGGCAGCAGGGGCAGCTGATAAGTTGCCATGGCAACGACATAAGTGGTTATGTTGGATTGCTATTTGTGTGCCAGCGGCTGCACTTGCTGGTCTGCCTTTCACTACTGGTGCGCTGAGTAAATTCGCTCTAAAGGATGCGCTGCAGCATGATATATTTATAAATAGCCTATTGCCGTTTACAACACTTGGAACAAGTCTGCTAATGCTGAGGTTTTTATACCTAGTAGACCTTAAACGCGTGAACTCTGTATCTAAGACCGTACTTAAGAGCACCCAAGCCTCTTCGTATATAGGATTAATAATCGTGTCTTTTGTGTTGATCTTTACACTTTTTTCTTCAAAACAGAGCTTCGAAGGGTCGCTAGCAATCGAGAAGATTTGGGATAGTACTTGGCCTATATTAATCGCTGGACTCTTATTTTTCTTTTTGCGAAAAGCCTCCGTTTACCTTGAAGCTGTTCCTGCAGGGGATATTGGACTTGCCTACAGTGAAGTTGCACGTTATGTAACGAAAGGAACCAATGTCCTTTGCAAAGAAGCACACTTTGTCGCTCAAGAATTGCTATCTGTAGTCCAGCTTTCGTTAGTGCGACAGTGCAACAGGGGAAAGTTGACTCTAGCCAAAATAAATAGAGCGCTTGTTACCGTGCTCAGCCCGGGTTTTGTAATAATTATCTTATTGTTGGCTTTTGTGGCCGTTGGGCTCTATGACTCTGGAATTTATCAACGCTGAGTATTTTTGTAACCAAAACCTATAGGGTATTATATTGGCAATTTTATTATCCTGCACTTGAGGTGGTTATGTGCGAGCTTTTGGGGATGTCGGCGAACGTACCGACAGATATTTGTTTTAGCTTTTCTGGGTTATTGGAGCGCGGTGGCAATACGGGCCCTCATAAAGATGGCTGGGGTATCACCTTTTACGAAGGGAAAGGATGTAGAACCTTTAAAGATCCAGAGCCGAGCTGTCAGTCAGAAATTGCTAAACTGGTCAAAGCGTATCCGATTAAAAGTGTGTCCGTAATAAGCCATATTCGACAGGGAAATAGGGGGCGGACTTGTCTTGAAAATACTCATCCATTTACGCGAGAATTATGGGGTAGGGAGATCACTTACGCTCACAATGGTCAGCTTTCAGACTATAAAGACCTAAAAACTGACTTTTACCGACCCGTTGGAAACACTGACAGTGAGCTAGCCTTTTGTTGGATTTTGGACAAAGTACGAGAGAAATACCCAAGTCGTCCGTCAAACATGGTCTCAGTTTTTAGGTACATCGCAAAGTTAGCACATACTTTGAGAGATAAAGGAGTGTTCAACATGTTGATCACTGATGGCATTTATGTGTTGGCGTATTGTACTAATAACCTGCATTGGATAACCCGTAGAGCCCCATTTGGTAAGGCCACATTAATCGATGCTGATATGGTGGTGGATTTTCAAAAGGAGACCACACCAGATGATATCGTTACAGTGATCGCAACTCGACCGCTTACTAACGATGAGCAATGGCAAAAGCTTGAGCCTGGTGAATTTGCTTTATTTAAGTTGGGCGAAAAAGTCTAAGGCCACAATACTTAGATAGGGCATTTTCTAAATTACTTCTAGTTGCTCTCTATTGAGGGGAGCGCGAATAGTGGAATTGCTATAACAGTACTCTGCAACCACAATGTACATAATGTAAAACGCTGAAAGTTGATATACCTAGATTAGGTATCACTGAGTAAATCAGCGTTTCTTGTTCTCGCTATACATAGCCTATATTTGGATATTCAATTCCACACTTAACTACTGTCAAAGTTTCCAGTTCAAATAGACAAGATCATTTAAATGCCAAGTCAGAATACTACTCTTTGCGGTTTTGGTCATTTGATGCGAGCAACTCCAGCATATTGAACTGTCGCAATACAACCGTGATATTGTGATTTGAGACAATGAAGGGCGCAGTGGATTGTGTCAGAGTTATTGCTGCTAAGTTTGACATTCAACCCAGTTAAAAAAACGCACGTATAAGAAATTTTAGATGGTTATAATTTGGTCATTTTAAAAAGTTAGACTAAATTTATAAGAAAGGTTGACACCGGTGTCAGCTTTATGCGTAAATATAGTGACACCGGTGTCAGGTTGAGGTGAGAGACAACCTGATAGCGTACCTTTGAACGGGTAAATCAAAGCAGCTCTGTACAAGGATTACCACGAATGCTGGTAATCGTGCAGAGCCTTTTTCCTCTAACACTAGAGAGTCAGTAATATGTTGCATCCACGAATTCAGGAAGTCACCGAACGCGTCATTGAGCGAAGCAAAGCAACACGTCAAGCCTATTTAGCTCGAATCCAACAAGCAAAAAAACAAACGCGCGTACGAGCGGGACTGGGCTGTGGAAACCTAGCACACGTAATGGCTGCTTGCTCAAGCAGTGACAAAGCACGTCTGAAGGAAGACGAACAACCAAATTTAGCAATTATCAATTCGTACAATGACATGTTGTCGGCGCACGAACCATATAAAGAATATCCAGATTTAATTAAAGCAGTGGCAAATAAGTTTGACGCGACTGCACAAGTCGCAGGCGGTGTACCTGCAATGTGTGACGGGGTGACCCAAGGCCGCGATGGCATGGAACTATCTTTGTTTTCTCGAGATGTCATTGCCATGTCAACAGCGGTGGCGTTGTCACATGATGTCTTCGATGGGGTTTTCTGTCTTGGTGTCTGTGACAAAATCGTCCCAGGACTATTAATCGGTGCTTTGTCTTTTGGTCATTTACCCATTTTCTTTTTACCCG
Organism: Pseudoalteromonas sp. A757; assembly: GCF_004103285.1. Taxonomy (NCBI): domain Bacteria; kingdom Pseudomonadati; phylum Pseudomonadota; class Gammaproteobacteria; order Alteromonadales; family Pseudoalteromonadaceae; genus Pseudoalteromonas; species Pseudoalteromonas sp. A757. The sequence goes on along the minus strand of NZ_QNQN01000050.1, from coordinate 25,428 downwards.
CAGGTCCAATGCAATCAGGGATCCCGAACAAAGAAAAGGCGCGCATTCGTCAAAAGTTTGCACAGGGCTTAGTCAGCCGCGAAGAGTTACTGGAAGCTGAGAGTGCTTCATACCACAGTGCAGGTACTTGTACTTTCTACGGTACGGCGAACTCGAACCAGATGCTAATGGAGATCATGGGTCTTCATTTACCAGGTAGCTCGTTTATCAATCCATACACAGAATTAAGAGATGGCTTAACGGCGAGTGCGGTTGAGACCATGCTAACTCAGCTACTTGACGGTAAAAGCGGCAATGCACTTGCGGATATCGTGAGTGAAAAAACCGTTATTAATGGCTTAGTTGGTCTGTTGTCTACTGGTGGTTCTACCAATCATGCTATTCACTTAGTCGCAATGGCAAAAGCGGCGGGTGTTCAAATCACTTGGAAAGACATGGCGGATTTGTCTGAAGTGGTACCGCTGTTAACGCGTATCTATCCAAATGGCCATGCCGATGTAAACCACTTTCAAGCGGCTGGTGGCATGGGGTTCTTAATGCGTGAATTAAGAGATGGCGGCTTCTTACACAATGACGTAAAAACGATTGTGGGTGCGGGGCTTGATGCTTACACGATGGAACCACTACTGGATATCAACAGCAATGTGATCATCAGCGATAATCAAGGCCCTGCCAAAGTGAAATGGGTACCGGTACCTGAGAACTCACTGGATGAAGAAGTGCTTCGCCCAGTGGCAAATCCATTTAACAAGCAAGGCGGCTTGCAATTACTTAATGGTAATTTGGGTAAAGCGGTGATTAAAGTGTCTGCGGTACAAGAGCAGCATCAAACTGTGACTGCACCGGCGAAGGTATTCAGTTCTCAAGGTGAATTACAAGAAGCCTTTGCTGCTGGCAAGCTTAACCAAGACTTTATTGCCGTGATTAAAGAACAAGGCCCTAAAGCGAAAGGTATGCCTGAGTTACATAAACTGACACCTGTTATGGCTACATTACAAGACCAAGGCTTTAAAGTGGCGATTGTCACAGATGGTCGTATGTCAGGTGCTTCGGGTAAAGTACCTGCGGCGATCCACCTTGCGCCGGAAGCGGTTGAAGGTGGTGCAATTGCAAAAGTGCACGAAGGTGACTTGATCACCCTAAATGCACCTAAAGGCGAATTAGTGTTACACGTATCTGATGAAGAAATGGCACAGCGCGAATTACAGCTTTCACCGCAATCGCAAACATTTGGTACGGGTCGAGAGCTATTCTCAGGATTTAGACACGTAGTGAGCAGTGCAGATCAAGGCGCATGCTCATTTGGCATCGAAGAATAATAACAGTGGGAATGAGGGTGAGCATGAGTATTAAAGAGATATTGTCAGCAGCACCAGTGGTTCCGGTTATCGTTATTGATAACCTCGAAGACGCGGTGCCGCTTGCTACGGCATTGTTTAATGGTGGCTTAAAAGCACTCGAAGTGACACTTCGTACACCGGTGGCAGCGCAAGCGGTAAAAGACATTAAAGCGGCTTTACCAGACGCCTATGTTGGTACTGGTACGGTAGTGGATAAGGCAACCTTTAATGCCTCAGTAGAAGCTGGCGCTGACTTCATGGTAAGTCCAGGTGTCAATGATGAATTATTGGAACTGGCTAAGTCGTCAAGTATTCCATTTCTTCCGGGTGCTGCAACGCCAAGCGAAGTGATGAAGCTTGCAAGTCATGGCTTTGAATTCTTAAAGTTTTTCCCAGCAGAAGCTGCAGGTGGTGCACCAATGCTTAAATCCATTGGCGGACCAATTCCACAAGTAAAATTCTGTCCAACGGGTGGTATTTCGTTGGCAACTGCACCTAAGTATCTTGCACTCGACAATGTGGTATGTGTGGGCGGTACTTGGATGCTTGATAAAGCACTTATCGCAAACAAAGACTGGCAAGCCATTGAAGCGCTTGCGAAACAAGCAAGTGAAGTAAAATAGATTAGGGGACAGTTATCATGATTAATATTGCAATTAATGGCTATGGACGTATCGGTCGTAACGTACTTCGTGCACTGTACGAGTCAGGTCAGAATAAAGACATCAAAGTCGTTGCCATCAACGATCTCGCACCTGCAAACGTAAACGCGCATTTGACTCAATTTGACTCTGTACATGGCCGCTTTCAAGAGCAGGTTGTTCTGAGCGACAACACACTTGTTATCGGTGGTGACGAAATCACGCTAACGCAAGAGCGTGACCCTGCAAATCTTCCTTGGAAAGCGCTAAACGTTGATATCGTACTTGAATGTACTGGGCTGTTCACCTCTCGCGAAGCTGCGGCTAAACACATTGAAGCCGGTGCGAAAAAAGTGATTGTATCTGCGCCGGGCACAGATATGGATGCAACGGTTGTTCATGGCGTTAACAGCGAAGTACTAAATGCTGAATCAACTATTATCTCTAACGCATCTTGTACCACAAACTGTCTTGCGCCTATTGCAAAAGTTTTGAATGACACTATTGGTATTGAGCAAGGTAGCATGACAACTATTCATGCGTACACGAACGACCAGAACTTGTCCGATGTATACCACAAAGATTTGTACCGTGCTCGAAGCGCAACACAATCGATGATCCCAACAAAAACAGGTGCAGCAAAAGCGGTTGGCTTAGTGCTTCCTGAACTTGCGGGTAAATTAGATGGTATGGCGGTTCGTGTGCCAACCATCAACGTATCACTGGTTGATTTAACGTTTGTTGCCAAGCGTGAGACTTCAAAAGAAGAAGTGAATGCAGCAATCAAAGCAGCTGCTGAGGGCGCGATGAGTGAAATCCTTGAATACAATGAATTACCCTTGGTTTCTATCGACTTCAACCATAACCCGGCTTCCTCAGTGTTTGACTCTACACAAACCAAAGTAGATGGAAAGCTGGTAAAAGTGATGGCTTGGTATGATAACGAGTGGGGCTTCTCTTGCCGCATGCTAGACCAAGTTAAAGCACTAGGTGCATTTTTATAATCAGGATTAATTTCTGACCAAAAGCTCTGCAGATCGCGGAGCTTTTTTGTTTTTGACGGAAAAATTGCCATTCTTCCTTATCAATTAGTATAAGTTCCTTGAGGATCGGCACCGTATATGGAAAAATTCACCACACAAACACCAATAACTCCAAACGAGGATTCAATTATGCGCATCATCTTGCTAGGCGCGCCGGGTGCAGGTAAAGGTACTCAAGCTCAATTTCTAATGGACAAATATGGGATCCCTCAGATCTCTACAGGCGACATGCTACGTGCTGCTATCAAAGAAGGGACTCCGCTGGGTCTTGAAGCGAAAAAAGTCATGGATGCAGGTCAGCTAGTATCTGATGAAATCATTATCGGCTTGGTAAAAGAGCGCATCGCAAAAGAAGATTGTGCAAATGGCTTCTTGCTTGATGGCTTCCCTCGCACAATTCCACAAGCAGATGCAATGAAAGAAAATGGCATCAAAGTTGACCATGTTATCGAATTTGACGTGGCAGATGAGATCATCGTTGAGCGTATGAGCGGTCGTCGCGTACACCCAGGTTCTGGTCGTGTTTACCACATCGTTTACAATCCGCCTAAAGTTGAAGGTAAAGATGACGTAACGGGTGAAGACCTAATCATTCGTGATGACGACACTGAAGAGACAGTACGTAAACGTCTAGCGATTTACCATGAGCAAACAAAACCTCTAGTAGATTACTATAGTGCGGAAGCAGACGCCGGTAACACGCAATATCACAAACTAGATGGTACACAAGCTGTTGATGCGGTAAGCAAGCAGTTAGGTGAACTATTGGGCTAATTCCCCATTAGCTGTACGTACTAAAAAAGGAGCATATCGTTGCTCCTTTTTTAGTATTGTGCAAAAGCCAAGGCATTACGTGCCATTGCTTTTTGATTTGTATAGAAGCTAAAAGTTGAAGTTCTGGCTTGCCATTCGACTTTTTACTTACCAAAATAACGCTTTAAACTGGTCCCATAACCCCAGTGATTCATTGGAAAAAACATCTATACCGAGCCAAGATTTAAGTAAATAGAGCAGCACAAAAAGAGTACCAAGTAGAATTAGCCCACAAATTAGCAAAGCAATTATAAACATTATTGCGGCGCTGACTCTTTCAGTTGAGCTCAACGTACGCCTATTTAATCCTCCGAGAAAAACAAAGTAAAAACTCCAAGGTAAAAACGGTAGTGCTAGTGTCGGCCTAAAGTCGATCTTATGATTATTCCATCCTCGAGTGTTTATCGCTTTTTGTAATGCTTTGCGTTGTTTATAGCTAAAGCTAGCGGCTACTTCAGGCTCCATTTTACGAAGTAATTGTTTTACATGTGTATAATTCGGTTCTGATTTTTTTACCGTCATCGAGTCTCCTTAGCCATTAAATACCTTGTTAGAGGACAAAGCTCATCATACTCATCGTTTGCATAGACAGAGTAGAGTGCTATACCGCTTCTTTTAATGCTAGCCCAATTTTAGGATGTAAATCAGACGTTTTTTCTTGCCTCAAAACAGGAATCTTAATTGAGGAAAGAGGTATTAAACGGTGCCGTAATTTACTTCCCCAAGTATTTATCCAAGTATTTCAGGTTAAAATATCGTATTTGTAATACGGCGATAAGCTAAGTTTAGTCCGATATATACAGTCTTCAATAGGATTACTTTTCCAACCAACGACTCTATGACTTAGTTACACAGAGAGTTCACAAAAAATAGATAAGACAAATGTGCTTTCAAATGGCCTGAGGCTTTGCTTTAAATCATAAATACGACTTCCATGGATTTTTAGAAGATAGAGTCAACGACTAAAAGAGTTACGCTTTTGTTGGCCGAAAAGTACGCAGAGTTACCATGGGTATCAGCGTCACAAGATAGCTCTTGATTGCTCGTGAAAGTTCGGAGCAAATGAAAGTACAGGTGGTGTGCAACGATAATATTTAAATAAAGGTGTTGATTTAAGAGAAGTTAGCGAAAAGATACTAAGTTCACAATGCTACGCAAAAGCGATCTGTCGAGAAGTATTAGGCTGTTAGCAATTGGCAGTTGCATTAGAAGAAATGATGTATGTTGCTTAATTTGGTTAAGTTAAGGTATCGCATTCATGGATGAATGCGAGATATCTACCTTCAATAACTTCACTCGCTATACTTTCCCTCATTATTTTTCCATTACTTTTAAGCAGTTAATACCAAATCAGAGCTTCACTTGAACATCTGGGTAAATAATAAACTTTAGTGTAGTTTGTGTCGGGTTAAACCTTTTAGATGGGCGGGAATTGGTAAAAGTTCTAGTTTCGGTTTGCAGGAGGGGTTTAGTTTAAAAGGTGGGATAGGGCTTTACATTTTACCTTGTTTTATTTTCATTTTAATTTCATTTTTATTACCTTTGATCCTCTAAATTGATCTTTCATTCGTCATCATATTGTTTACAACTGAGATGTTCCCGTATTAGTATCTTTATTGCTTATATTTTGATCTGATTTTTTTGTTGCGATTTCTAAATGTATAAGTGATGTTAAAATAATAAATTTAAGGATATGAAATGGTTAAAGTAAATCCCTTGAGTGCTGCGGTAAAGCTTCTATGTGTCAGTACTGTTGTTGGCGCGCCTATCCAAGCGGTATCCGCAGAAGAAAAAGAAATAGAGACAATCGAGGTAACTGGCTCTCGCATTCTCAGAGAAGGAGCTATTGCACCAAGTCCAGTATCTGTTATTTCTGGAGAGGAGCTAATTAATACTGGCGCGCTCAATATTGGTGAAGCATTGAATAAAATGCCCAGTTTGAAACCGACATTTGGTCTTCAGAATTCAGGACGCTATATTGGTACTTCTGGCCTTAATATTTTGGACCTTCGTGGTATGGGTACAGATCGTACTCTAGTACTCGTAAATGGTAAGCGTCATGTTGCAAGTAGCGCAGGTACTGCGTCTGTTGATACAAATACTATCCCAACGGCATGGATAGATAGAGTTGAAGTTATCACTGGTGGCGCGTCTGCTGTTTATGGTGCTGATGCGGTAACAGGTGTTGTAAACTTTATTCTTAAAGAAGATATCGAGGGCTTATCGGTGTCTTATACACGAGGAGAGGCTGAGCACTCCGATTATAGTAACGATAAGTTTTCTTTCTCATATGGACAAAGCTTCCTAAACGGCAAGGGAAATTTTGGTATTTCCTATGAGTTTGCTCAACAGGATAGACTGAACGCGCTAGATAGTGACTTTACTAATGGCTCTTATCGAGAATTAACTAACCCAAATCAAGACCCAACTCGCCCAGATGCACTAGATAATCCAGACCAGATTTTCTATGAGAATGCGGGCCTCTTCGCGTTGAATGAGCCTGGCGCATTTAATGTGGGAGGCACTTGGTATACTTTCAACCCAGATGGCTCTTCTCGTCCAATACAACTAAATGGCATAGTTGACGGCATAAGTTGTGAAAACTGTGAATTTATGAATCTACGTAAGTTTACAGAAATACAGCCTAGTTTTGATCGCCACATTATTAACTTCAAAACCAACTATGAAATTAACGATGACACGAGAGTCTACTTTGAAGGTAAATATTCAAAAATTGAATCTGAAGATTGGGGACAGCCAAGCTTCTATTATTTAGGTTCTGCTTTAAACATTACTCGTGATAACGCCTTTTTACACCCAACTACCGCAAAGTTAATGGATGAAAATGGGCTTGATTCTATTAGAGTTAACCGATTCAATGGTGATATCGGTAGAAGGTACGAAATAAATACTAGGGAAACGACTCGTTTTGTTGCTGGTATCAAAGGGGTAGTCGCTGAAGAGTGGGATTATGAGGTGTTTGTTAACTCAGGTGAGACTGAGATTGAACGAGCGAATCATAATAACCTAGTAGTACCTAATTTTATGGCAGCTATTGATGCGATAGACGATGGCAGTGGTAATGTAGTTTGTCGCAGTGCAGATGCTCGAAATAATGGTTGTATCCCAATGGACATTATGGGCTATGGTCGTCCTAGCCAAGAGTCGATTAATTACGTTAATACAGTATCAGTTGGTACAAGCACAATTGAACAACTAAACGTCGGTGCGACGATAACTAACTCCGCCATTTATGAGCTACCAGCCGGCCCTGTAGGTATTGCTTTTGGTTTGGAATATAGAGAAGAAAAAAGTGAAAGCACTGAGGATGATAACGCGAAAGACGGTGATACATTCTTCAATGCTCTAGGTGAAGACAAAGGTAAATATGATGTCTCAGAAGTGTTCGCTGAAACGTCTATTCCTATACTCGGTGATTTACCGCTAATCGATACAATGACTGTGGAAATTGCTGCGCGATATGCTGATTACAGTACGGTTGGTGATGTTACTACTTGGAAAGTGGGTTTGGATTGGCAAGTATATGATGACTTAAGATTCCGTTCAACGGTCTCTGAAGCGATTCGAGCGCCAAATATTAGCGAAATTTTTGGTGCAAAAAGTCAAAACTTTTTTGGTGTAGACGATCCTTGCCGTGCCAAATACCTTAATGAAATATCAGGTGACAAACGAGCTGCTCGACAAGCGAGTTGTTCGGCTTTAGGTGTACCAGTAGGGTTCGATGAACCATACGATGATTCGAGGCTACCTGGAGAGTCTAGTGGTAATCGTAACCTATCACCTGAAGAGTCAAGTAGTTATACCGTAGGTGCAGTATTTACACCTAGCAGTATTTCAGGTCTGAGCTTTACAGTAGATTATTGGAATATTGAATTAGAGGATTCAATCAGTAGTATCTTGGCTCAGCAAATTCTCGAACGTTGTGTTGACGCTGCGAGTATAGACAATCAATACTGTGCTTTAATCACACGTGATACGTCCGGTAAGATTACGAATATTAAGAACCAGGTGCTGAATATATCGAAACAAGAGGCATCGGGTGTCGATTTCGAACTAAATTATTCCTTTAACACTGATATTGGTAACTTTAGTTCACGTTTAATGGCAACGCGATTGATTGAACGAAAAAGGTATCCTTTCCAAGAGGAATTAGATCGTTTTGAAGAATATGCAGGTGTCGATACCGAACCATCATGGCAAGGTACGCTGGATATTAACTATGATTATGAGAACTATTTTGCTTCTTGGAGAATGCGCTACATTGAGCGTTCAGATCGTTTCCGCCCAGATGAATTAGAAACTAACCCTAACCCGTCGAACTTTATGGAGTGGCCGTCGTATGTTGTAAGCGATATTACAGCTGGCTACAACTTTGATATGGGGCTCTCGATTAAAGTTGGAGTAGACAATATATTTGATAAAAAGCCAATCAAATATACTACAGCCACAGGCGGTGATAGTGGTTCGTACGATAATATTGGTCGCTTCGTCTATGCGACTATTTCTTATAGCTTCTAATGCTATATCGAATTAAAAATTGAAGCTCGATCTTATCGAGCTTCAATTTTTGTGTGACTTTGCATGATCCTACTCATTGCACAGTTGTGCTCTCGCAATAGCAGGGAGTAACTTTCTAGCCTTGCTGGTATATCATTTGGCTTTGAGCAAGCAACTAGGGCTCAATTTCCATCTAGTGGATCTAATATAGCTCATGCGATGTAAGCACTTCTGGGATTCAAAATTTAGCTCAATTGAGACACTAACTAAGCGAAAAGAGATAGCCAAGTATTTGCGAAGTGTTTTATTTTTGCTTATATTTTGGTAAAAGGTATGTAACATTAAATCGTAATTAAGGATAACAAATGAAGTTAAAAATAAAAAAGAAGAGCATATTGAACCTGTCCGATAAAAAGTCACTTAACCAAAAGTTAACACCACAAGTAGGGGGTGGTGGTTTTACATCGAGCTGGTTTGAAGAGTTAAGCAAAGCCTACTGCGATATTGCTAAATAACGTGAGATCGCAATAGTTAATAAGATACTAGACTGACCCTTGAGCCTAAGCTGTACTCAAATTGAGATGTTGACCTCGTTCGAGAACAAGGCAACATCTAGCTGAAATGACTTAGCGTTCACTTTCACTTGGAATAGACTGCTTAAGCCTTTGCGATAAAAATTGCACGGAGCGGAGCTGGGTAGCCTTCTATCGTTTTGCTTGAGTCATTAGGGTCTAAAAAGTCAGCAAGCGACTCTGTTTCCATCCAATGAGTTTGGCGCTGTTCGTCTAACGACGTGACATCTTTGTTTACTACCTTGATATCTTTAAAGCCCACGCGCTCCAGCCACAATGTTAATGCATCACAGCTTGGAATAAACCATACATTGCGCATTTTTGCGTAGCGATCGGTCGGCACTAATACTGTATTTACATCGCCTTCTACCACGAGCGTTTCTAGCACTAATTCGCCACCTTTTCTTAGTTGAGACCTTAGCTGTGCTAAGAAGTCGATTGGTGAACGACGGTGATACAGCACGCCCATTGAAAACACAGTATCAAATGCTTTTAGCTCAGGCAGTTGCTCTACACCTAGCGGTAGTAAATGTACATTGGGATCGGGGTTAAAGTGTTTAATAGTCTGGAATTGACACAAAAACAGATCGGAAGGATCAATACCAACTACAAGCTCTGCGCCTTCACCGCGCATACGCCACAAGTGATAACCAGAGCCACAGCCAATATCCAACACATTACGGCCATAAAGGTCACTAATATGAGGAAGCAATCTGTCCCATTTCCAGTCGCTGCGCCACTCAGTATCAATATGGACACCATGCAAGTGAAAAGGTCCCTTACGCCACGGCATCATGCGTTTTAGTAAATGTGTTAACTGCTTTTGATGACCTTCACTAACGTCTTCGCCAGTACCTATCTCAACTTTGGTTTTTATATCAACATGCGTGGTTGAGATCTCTGGTAGATTTTTTATGACTTTTTCCCACTTCGGCCAGTCGCCATGTTGGGCCTCTTTCTGCCAATGGCTAAGCTGAGCAGGTAATGTTTCTAGCCAATGGCTTAGTGGTGTTTTTGCAATGGTTGCATAAAAGTCGGTAAACCAATGATTCATAATTGCCTCTATTTTATTGCTACCATTGAGCAGAAGTTAAAACACTGATACCACACTTGAGTTTGATTAAAGCCGATATCCTCTAATCTTGTCATATGAGTACTTAATGAGTCCGTACGCATTACGTTTTCGATCGCGGTGCGTTTTTGGCTGATCTCTAATTCTGAGTAGCCATTGTGACGTTTAAAGTCGTGATGAAGGTCAATAAGTAAGTTGTCTTTAGTACCGTTTTCACCGCGAATTTTTTCACTTAATAACAGTACGCCACCAGGTTTCAGGCCTTGGTATATTTTTTCTAGAACCGCTTTGCGGTTTTCTGATGGGATAAACTGTAGGGTGAAGTTCATCGCAACGACAGACGCGTTGCTAATCTCTATTTCATTGATATCACCTAAAGTGACTGAGACTGGGACATCGGATTTAAAGCCTTTTAAATGCAGTTGGCAGCGCTCTACCATGGGCTGGGAATTATCCACGGCAATGATATGACAGTTTTCTTTATCTATATTTCTACGCATGCTTAGTGTGACCGCGCCTAAAGAGCAGCCTAAGTCATATAGGTTAGAGTTACTTTGCGCGTAAGTACCCGCAAGTTTGCCCATTGTGCTTACTATTGTCGCGTAGCCCGGCACTGAGCGCTGGATCATATCTGGAAACACTTCGACGACATTGGCGTCAAAAGTGAAATCTTTTACTGCTTGCTCAGTGGCATAAATACTGTCTTTGCCCGTCACATTAAATCTCTCTTTGAAAATAATCTCGCTATTTTAGCATTTTATGCTGGATAGTCAGTGATAAATTCAGTAGCTTGGCTACTATTAACAATAAGAAGTAAATATGAGACCAAAAATGGCGAAAAGCAAAGTGATTAGCACAGAAGATATTCTTTCAACGCTATGCCACTCAGTAACAGAAGTTCTGTCATCGGCAAGCGGCAACCAAATTAACTATTCCGCGATGGTACAGAAGATCACTCGTACCTGTATGAGACCTGACATCGGCTGTTTCGTATTGTTTGATGGCGGTTTTACCGGTTTAGTCGTAACTAACTTTACCGCGCAAGCAGCAATGGAGGTGTATACCGACTACATGCGTAATATGGGCATGCCTGAAGAAGAAATTGCGCATAGTCATTTGTCCGATGACGTTGCCAACGTATTGGGTGAGTTGATGAACCAGATTGTCGGTGATTTCACCAACAAAGTACGCGAGCAGCTACATACCTCTATCACGCAAAACCAGCCTAAGATGATGGCCATCAACAAACAGGTGCAGATCTCGGTAGACACAACGATGGATCGCCCGCAGGCAAGACGCGTTACCTTTACCACTCAAGGCCAGAATATTTTCTATCTTGAATTGGCAATGGATAAAACTGAATTCATTAAGCTACATGACTTTGATATTGCTGAGTCGGTAGATCCAGATGACATTATTGCAAGTCAGGCTGAAAAGAAAAAGCCGGCGAAGCCGCAGGAAGAAGATGTTGTAGATGACGACTTTATGGATCAGTTGGGACTGTAATAACCGTTTTTAAGTAAACATCTTGGAGCATATAAAGAAAGGCCATATCATTGGCCTTTTTATTACGGCAAAATCTTCATTTCGGCTTCGGATAAATATATAGCAATAGCCCTAATGTAGTGCGCCTTTTTCTATATTCAGCTCGGGTGCTTCTTCTACATGTTTAATAGATGTCAGCATCATAAAGGCTTCATTGAACTCAAAACGGGCAATGGCGGTTTTTAATTTCTGTAGCTCTGGTTCAGTCAAATAGCTACTTACTGAAATTGAGTCTACGAGTTCTGTAGCTTGAGTATCATAATCTCTTAACGCACACGCGAGCTGAATGAGTTCCTCTAGTTGACTATTTCCGGCTGTCGCCTCATTGTTTTTCATTACATTTTCTACTTGTTGAGACGCTTCTCTTTTACGGCGCTTTTGGCATTGTTCCTGTGCATATTTAACGTATTTAATCAGCTCGTCAATTTCGCTCGCATTAGGAGGGCGGACGTTTAGAGAGGCTTCAATCTGCTTAAACTCCTCGGTCAGCTTAACAATCGAAAGGTTAGCGCTAGCGCCCTTTAATGCATGTAACATACTATGTGCAAGTTCAAAATTCTCAATCGCTAAAGCCTGTTTTAAATTGATCAGCTCCTCAACCTGCTGGGATAGAAACTTTTCTAATATATCGAAGTAAACCTTTTGGTTGCCTGCGGCTCGAGCAATGCCCTCCGCAATATCAATGCCTTCAAACTCAATGACTTCATTAACTTCCTCTACTTCTGCAGAGGCTTCTGGTGGGGTTGCCACAGGTTCCGTTGAAAGGATATCGGTCTCAGCGTTTGCGTATTTCAAAATACTGTTAACGAGTTGCTCAACATCGATGGGTTTGGCGACGTGGTCATTCATACCAGCATCAATGCAAGTTTGGATGTCTTCTTCCATCGCATTGGCGGTCATAGCAAGAATAGGAAGCGCACTTTCATCGAACTCCATACGAAGGTTTTGCGTCGCGGTAATACCATCCATCACTGGCATTTGCATATCCATTAAAACAATATCTATGTGTTTGTTATGAACTTGCTCAATGGCTTCTTGCCCATTATCAGCGACTGACACTTGAGCTCCGAAGCTAGACAATATCTCTACAGCGATCTCCTGATTGACAGGTTGATCCTCCGCAACCAAAATCGATATGCCATTTAGTGCTTGTTTACTAATTGTTTGTTCTTTTTTGGTGATAGTGGTTCTTACTTCTGGTGAGTCAAACACGGCATTTTGAATAACATCCACGAGATTTGATGGATTAATCGGTTTTAAAAGTACACCATCGACTAAATTGGCTTGGCTATCGTTGAGGTTTAACTCCCGACCATAAGCTGTGACTAAAATAAATTTACTCTGTGATATATCAATTTGCGATTGCAGCTTAGTAATTAGTTCGATGCCATCTATTTTTGGCATATGCCAATCGACGAAAATAAGGTCTGGTAAGTCTTGTGTCAGGACGAACTGATTTAACGCCTTATGAGGGTCTAAATAAGCACAAACCTGCATACCAAAGTTTGTTAGCATGCCGCTTAGCACGTCCAAAGCGTGCTGGTTGTCATCAATGATTGTTGCTGACAGTCCAGATAAGTGAGTTGAGGCCATTTTCGCCTGACTCAGTTCGTCACTGACTTCCATCTCTAATGTGAAATAAAACTCCGAACCGACGTTTTCTTCACTCTCTACGTATATCTCTCCCCCCATCAGCTTAACCAGTTGTTGCGAAATAGTGAGGCCGAGTCCTGTACCACCATATTTACGTGTGATTGAGTTGTCCGCTTGAGAGAAAGATTGGAATAGATTTTTTTGCTGGCGCTTATTCATGCCAATACCAGAGTCTTTTACGCTAAATTTAATTTTTGCTAACCCTTTTTCGACATTGACAAGGGCAACACGAATAACAACCTCACCAGTTTCTGTGAATTTAACCGCGTTACCCGCTAGATTGATGAGGACTTGACTTATTCTAAATTGATCACCAATCACGCAGTAGGGCACTTGTGAGTCGAGATCGAAGACCAACTCTAGTTGTTTTTCTTGGGCTTTTACACTGACGATGGTGGCGACACTGTCGAGTAGCTTTTCTGTTGAAAAAGCCTGATATTCTAACTCGATTTTGCCCGCTTCGATTTTTGAAAAATCGAGTATATCGTTGATCAATCTTAGTAATTGTTTTGCCGCAGTATCTATTTTTGATACGTAGTCGTGCTGTTTTGCATTTAATTCGGTTGCGAGTGCGAGATGAGACATACCAATAATCGCGTTCATTGGGGTTCTAATTTCATGGCTCATGTTGGCGAGAAATTCGCTTTTCGCTTTTGCCGAGTTTTGGGCCAAGTCTTTTGCTTCTATGAGCTCACGTTGTAGCTGGTTCCTCTCCGAGACATCAAGGTACATGCCAACAACTCCAGCGACAGCGCCATTTTCATTAAAAAATGGCGCTTCGTATACAATAAGTTCTCGAGCCTGTTCTTGGCCATCAAGCAAAAGTACTTCGTAGGTTTGCTCTTGGGTTGTGGTGATAATTTCGTGGGCCTTGGACTCAAATAGACTGGCTATTCCTAAATCAAAAACCTCGTCTAGTTTGGCGCCAATCACATCTACTTCGAATTGATCTAACAGTGCCAAAAAGGACTTGTTTACCCCCATAAATACACCGTCAGTCGACCGATAGTAAGTAGGATTTGGGATAGCATTAATTATATGATGAGTAAGCTCAAGCTGTTCGCTTAAGGCTGACTCCGTTTTTTGTTGCTTTTCGATATTTTCATTAATAGCAAGCGCGAGACTTAAGTCCTTACACAAGTATTCAAGTGCTTCAAATTGACTGTCTATGAGCGACTGAGCACTCCCGACGAGCAGTACGTAAACTACATGATTACCAATGGTCAGTGGAAAGCAATAACGGCCTTGGATCTTGATTTCAGCTCCTTGCGCTTTGAGCCACAGGGGTTCTTGTTGTATTTGTGGCTCGTTATTTGCCGCGCAAAGCTCAATTGTGGACGTAATAATTGATTGGCTCGGCGTAACCCCATGGCTTTTCACTAGAGACACGGTACTATCTTCTAAATTGGCGTAGAGACAGACACTCGGAGCATTGAACTCATTGGCAATAAACTCTAGGGCATGGCGAACAATAGGCTCTGAGCCGGTGATAGATTTGAGTTCGCGATTATAACTTTCGATAATTGCGGCTGACGCTAACTTTTGGCTTTGTGAGGTGGTGGCTGCATGGATTGCATGTGTGAGTCGTTTTACATCCGCATCACTATTTGTAGGACCAACAGAAAGGGGGGCACCGTTTAACGCTTGTGCACGTAGGGTATTGACTATGCGATAGAGCGGTGAAAAATGCTTGGTGCGCATGAACCAAACATAAAAGCTTAAAAATAGTGTTAATACCGCGAAAGCAAGACCAGTAATAAACAATATTTGTAGTTGTTGATTGGTACTTGTTTCAAGTTCAGCGTTAGCAATGATAGGCAGTTGTGAAATGGCGCTTTGATAGCTTTGAGGGAAATCCGTATTTTCAA
The DNA here is from genome assembly GCF_004103285.1 of Pseudoalteromonas sp. A757. Taxonomy (NCBI): domain Bacteria; kingdom Pseudomonadati; phylum Pseudomonadota; class Gammaproteobacteria; order Alteromonadales; family Pseudoalteromonadaceae; genus Pseudoalteromonas; species Pseudoalteromonas sp. A757. The sequence goes on along the minus strand of NZ_QNQN01000050.1, from coordinate 10,363 downwards.
CTGCATCTGCTAACAATCGAGATTTTAATCTTGCTTGGGTTTCATAAATTTGTTGTAGCGGAAGTGGTATTGTATGACTCGGTGCAGGTTTGATGTCATCGAGCCATTGGGAATTTTTGTCTTTACTATACATCTCAAGAGACAAATGGTTGTGGTAAGCAGTATTGATGTCGGTCGCGAGTGTGCTTTGGGTAGTTGTTGCATAGTATATAAGCGCTGCGCTTCCTATGGCTGCCATTATGGCGAAAAGTGCCACCCAACTTAATAATGCTTTTGAGGACATAAGTTATTATTTACGCGTGAATTTATATATAAACATAGTCGCGATATACAAATTCTCAAGCTATGATGTAAAAAGTGTCTATCTTTAGGACGTTGAGTACCGTTAAATGTCTGACATTCTAATTGTTGATGATATGCCGGAAAACCTTCAAGTATTGCAACTCATACTAAGAAAAGAAGGATACAAAGTATTAGCAGCTCGAGGAGGGGACATTGCACTGGGTATCGTTAAAAAGCATCAGCCTGAATTAATAATTACCGATATAAAAATGCCAAATATGTCGGGAATTGAACTTTGTAAGGTGCTTAAGTCCGACAATTCGACGGCGGTCATTCCTGTTGTCTTTGTCAGTGCATACGAAGACAGCGAGAGCTTAGTACAAGCATTCGAGGTTGGTGGTGTTGACTACATCACTAAACCCTATAAACCCGCTGAAATTATAGCCAGAGTAAACACCCAATTTAAGTTAATTGAAGCGCAAAAGTTAGCAGTAAAACAGCAGTTATCTAAAGCCATAAACCAAATGGTGATGGGGATAGCACACGAAATTAATACTCCCCTCGGTACCTGTATTACATCAAACACCTTTTTAGAAGGTGTCATGGAAGAGCTGCAGAGTGCACTTACCGCAGGTAAGCTTACGCAGGATGGGTTGGCTGCGGGATTTGAGCAAATCAAAGACAGCAGCGCGCTGTGTAGCCGCAACTTAGAGAAAGTCGCTAAGTTTGTCAGTTTGTTAAAGTCAATTTCTCAGTCAGAGCGAGATAGTTGCTGTATTGAAATCAAATTGAAAGAAATAGAAACAAGACTGAAAAAAGACTTTTCCAAGCAAGACGTACAAATCCAGTTTGTTGGTAACACATCAATGGAGGTTTATGTTGATGGACAAGCATTGATTGAGGTCTTGAGCAACTTAGTTGAAAATTCTATCGCTCATGCGTGGATTGACCATGATCATCTTGCCATCATCACTTTTACGCTTTTGGGTAACAACTTACATGTTAATTACTCCGATAATGGAGTAGGGCTCAGAGGAATTAGTACACACGAGTTATTAAAGCCATTTGTGACGACAAAAAGAGGTAATGCAGGCCATGTTGGATTAAGCGCGAACTTAGCTGCTAATTTGGTGTCAGGGGCACTTAACGGAGAGTTTAGTGTGAGAAATACACCGCAAGGATTGGAGTGGGATATCCAAATACCGATAGATCCTCCCGAGAATGCTTGATCTGCGTCAAAAGTAGCAGGTCCTATATATAAAAGCGGACATAAGTCCTTATATCATTTGCCCTAATTCAATAAGCTCGCTCGCTGTTAAAACGTAATCTTTAAAAAGTACTCTGCTAACTATGTAATTAGCTACACTTTTTGAAGAATTATCGACAACACGATCGTATAAGGGCTTTTTAGCCTTTGCTGTTGCTGTTTTTAGCGAGACTTGTTAAACACAAGTTTATTGTTTAAAACAACCCACTAGGTTAACAGACCCGATAACATACGCCTTACCTTCTACTAGGTACGCAGTGTTGAGATGACACGGGAAGTGCGTTATTTACCCCAATGTGCAATTGAGTAAATAACCATGAATTACTAATAATTTTGGTGGAACCATTATGCAACAGTTACCTACCGTAGACTATCAATCGCCAAATGCTGCGAAAGAATTTGTAGAATCTTTAAGAAACACGGGTTTCGGTGTACTAAAAAATCACCCAATCCCACAAGAGTTGGTTGAATCAATCTACAAACATTGGCAAGAATTTTTTAATTCAGAAGAAAAACACGAGTTCCTTTTCAATAAAGAAACCCAAGATGGTTACTTCCCACCAGAAGTATCCGAGGTTGCGAAAGGTTTTACAGTAAAAGACATTAAAGAGTACTTTCACGTTTATCCAAAAGGTCGTGTACCGGCTCAATTAGAAGCAGAAATTCGTGAATATTACCGTTTAGCGAACGAGTTTGCGCAAGAATTACTAAGCTGGGTACAAGCTGAAGCGCCTGAAGATGTGAGAGCGAGATTCTCTATTGATCTCAAAGATATGATCAAAGAATCAGAGCAAACATTGCTGCGTATTCTTCATTACCCGCCGATGACAGGTGATGAAGAACCGGGTGCAATTCGCGCCGCAGCTCATGGTGATATCAATCTACTTACTGTATTGCCTGCGGCAAATGAGCCTGGCCTACAAGTGCAAAGACAAGATGGCAGCTGGTTAGACGTACCATGCGACTTTGGTTCGCTAATTATTAACATTGGTGACATGCTACAAGAAGCGTCGGGTGATTACTTCCCATCGACAATTCACCGTGTGATTAACCCCACAGGAAAAGCGTCGACGAAATCTCGTATTTCATTGCCACTATTCTTACATCCAAGACCGGATGTTGTGTTGTCAGAGCGTTACACTGCAGATAGCTATTTGCAAGAGCGTTTAAGAGAACTTGGGGTTAAGTAATCTAGACTTACGATAGCGAATAACCTGAACGATAAGGTTAAATCTTTAAAGCGACTTGATGTAATATTGAGTCGCTTTTTTATTATGTGTCTAACAATCCCTAATCTCTGTTAGCCCTTGTAATTTGACGATTATTGCAATTTTTCACTGACAATCCTCACAAACTATGCAATATTAGTTTTTTTCAAAATGAAGAAATTTCTTGAAAAATTTAATGACAACGCTGTCATTTGTTGTGTAACATCAATTCAACATGAATGAAAAACCGTGTCCAACGAAAACAATAACGCGGTCTAATCCAGAACAAAGTAGGGGTCTTTACATGATGGCTAAACAGGTTAACCAAGACCAACTATACATCGGCGTCGATGGTGGTGGAACAAAATGCCGCGCTACAATTTATTCTCTTCAACATGGCGTTTTGGGTACGGGTCTAGGCGGTCCTGCGAATCCCCTACATGGTCTAGAGCGCACGCTTGAATCTATCATGGTGTCGACACAAATGGCGTTACAAGACGCGGGTCTTCGTGTTGAACAAGTACATGAGCTAAATGCAGGTCTTGGCCTTGCAGGTGTTAACTTACCCGCGCTCTATGACAAAATCATGCAGTGGGAACATCCCTTTAAACAAATGTTCCTTACCACAGACCTACACACCGCGTGTATTGGTGCTCATGAAGGTAGCGATGGTGCCGTGATTATTACGGGCACCGGTTCCTGTGGTTTTGCGTTAGTTGATGGTAAAACAGTGAACTATGGTGGTCATGGTTTTGCGCAAGGTGATATGGGCAGTGGCGCTTGGATGGGATTAGAGGCGGTAAAAGCTGCGTTACTCGATCTCGATGGCCTTGGCGAAAAAACGTCATTGAGCCGAGTATTGCTAGAGCATTTCAGTGCGAAAGGGGCAATGGGTATTGCAGAGCAAATGGCGGGGCAGCCGTCTAGCGGCTATGCAAAGCTGGCTCGTTATGTATTAGAGCAAGCAAAGCTAAATGATGAAGTTGCCCTCTCAATTGTGAAGTCAGGTGCGGAATATATCAGTCGGTTAGCGCAGCGTTTACTTGAATTAAACCCGCCTAGACTCTCTATGATCGGCGGATTATCCGAGCCGCTACAACCTTGGCTCGACCCAGACGTTGCAAAGCAAGTCCAATTACCAAAGCAACCTCCTGAAATGGGGGCTATTTACTTTGCTATTCAAAGTGCAGGTCAAGAATTTAAAAAGGCGAACTAATGACAACTCAATGTTATTTTGCTCCAGAGTTTTTTGATGGTGAATGTTTTAAAAATAACGTTTTTTTCGAGGTAAAGAACGGTCAAATTCGTTATGTAACTGAGTCGCAAGTAACCAATGTTAGGAAACTTTCAGGGTTGGTTGTTCCAGGCTTTATTGACGTTCAAGTTAATGGTGGTGGCGGTGCATTTTTTAACGCCGAGCAATCGACGGCATGCTTGGCGACTATGGTTAGAGCACATGGCCAATTTGGTTCCACGGGATTAATGCCAACCCTTATTACTGACAAGATTGAAGTGATGCAACAAGCGGCAGACGCAACAGCAGAAGCGATTGCTACTAATCAGCCCGGAGTGCTTGGGATCCACTTTGAAGGTCCACACTTATCTCATCCTAAAAAGGGTACGCATAGCGAAAAGTTCATCAGACCAATTTCAGAGCAAGAATTTGCGGTTTACGCGCGTCAAGATTTAGGCATCAAAATGGTGACTTTAGCACCTGAAACCGTGCCACTTAGTGATATCGAACGCTTGATTTCATTGGGCGTAAAAGTGTGTATCGGTCATTCAAACGCGGACTATGACACCGCTAACGCTGCACTAAACGTTGGCGTGGATGGTTTTACGCATCTATTTAATGCAATGTCTGCGTTTACTTCCCGTGAGCCGGGCGTTGTCGGTGCCGCGCTTTGGAATGACAATAGCTGGTGTGGTTTGATTGTTGATGGTCATCACGTTCACCCATTGTCGGCGCAGCTTGCGATTCGTACTAAGCAGCGTGGCAAAATGATGCTAGTGACGGATGCCATGCCTCCAGTTGGGACAGATGATACGGAGTTTGACTTTTTTGATGGCAGAAAAGTTATTCGTACCGGTGATCGATTAAATTCAACAACCGGTGAGCTTGCTGGCAGTGTATTGGATATGGCAAGTGCGGTGCGAAATACCGTCAATACGCTTAACGTGAGTCTAGCGGAGAGTTTGCGCATGGCCTCTCTTTACCCTGCGCAATATCTTGGCTTGTCCCAAAAGGGGCATCTAAGATCGGGTGCTGATGCTGATTTCGTGGTGCTCGACAGCGATTTGATTGTGAAGCAAACCTATATTGGTGGTCAGTTGTTATAACTGATTTGCAATTGAATAGTGGGCCGAAATGGCCGTTTAAGTTTCCCTGATAAAACCCCGCAGCAGTACCGCGGGGCTTTGTTTTTTTAGCTTAACCGGTATTTGGTTAAGCATTGGTGGATCGACAACTCAGGAAGTTAGAGTAGTGTGCGTAATGATGCAGTCGCGATTGCAACGCGCATCAAAACTCACCTTGAGGCAAATGGATTTGCGTGATTGAGCGCTCCATAGTAAATGTTTTCACGTGGATAAATAACAATGACAACGAATAATAAGCCAAAGCGACTTGCGTCTTTAGATGCCTTACGCGGCATGGATATGTTCTGGATCTTAGGTGGCCAGTCTATTTTTGCGGCACTGTTTGTACTAACTGGGTGGCAAGGGTGGAAGGCGTTCGAAGCGCACACGCTGCACAGCCCTTGGCATGGCTTCACTTTTTATGATCTTATCTTTCCACTATTTATCTTTTTATCGGGTGTGGCGATGGGCTTGTCACCTAAACGTATCGACCATCTACCCTTCAAAGAACGTAAACCGTTTTATCTCAAAGCACTGAAGCGCCTTTTGTTACTGTGTGCTTTTGGCGTGTTATACAACCATGGTTGGGGAACTGGGATCCCAATGGATCCTGACGGTATTCGCTACGCCAGTGTATTAGGTCGTATCGCGTTTGCTTGGTTCTTTTGTGCTTTACTGGTTTGGCATACCAGCTTGCGAACCTTAGCCTATGCGGGTTTAGGCATATTGTTATTTTATTGGTTACTGCTTTGCTTTATCCCGGTTCCTGGTGGGCAAGCGGGGGACTTAAGTGCAAATGGTGTTGGTAGTTGGAATGCGTTTATTGATACGTATTTTCTACCAGGGATCAGTTATCAAAACCGTCCGGTTGACCCAGAAGGTGTGCTGTCAAGCTTACCTGCCATTGTAAACGCTATCGCAGGTGTATTTGCTGGTCGTGCGATTGCCAATGCACAAACGCAAGGAGAGTGGAAAACCGTTGGTATTTTGGCAGCCTCAGGTGTACTCGTCTTAGCACTAGGTTGGCTTTGGGACATGCAATTTCCAGTTAATAAAGAACTGTGGACAAGCTCATTTGTGCTAGTAACCGTTGGCTGGAGCGCAATTCTACTTGCGGTATTTTACGCGATAGTAGATGTACTGAGTTTTCAGCGTTGGGCGTATCCATTTGTTATTATTGGGGCTAACTCCATTATTATTTATTTAGCATCAAGCTTAGTGAATTGGACCTTTATTAGTAAAAGCGTATTCGGTGGCGTGATCGCCTCAGTGCCAATTGCGTGGCAACCATTAATTGCTGTTTTTGCGCTACTGGCGGTACAGCTTTTAGTGCTGCATTGGATGTATAAACGCCGTATTTTTGTAAGTGTATAATAATCACAAGCCTTCTTCCAAAAAGCCCACCGTTTTGGGCTTTTTAACATCTTTCGATTGCATAGAGTAAAAAATATCCATATTTTTTTTTCACTTTTGCTTTACAAGCGAATTATTTCTGATAATAATGACAGCGTTGTCATAATGGTAATAACCTAATGTTGTGTATCCCAATTAGGTTCGATCTGACCTTGCTTTGATTGCACGCGAGGCAAGGCTCAGATCCCATTTTATTCTAATCATCTCAACATTTGGTTAATCGTATGCAAGTAGTCATTTTAAAAGACGCTGCCGAAGTGGCAGCATATGGTGCAGACATTTTTACAACGCAATTAAAGCGTAAAGCTAACTCTGTGTTGGGATTAGCGACGGGTTCAACACCGGTCGCTTTGTATCAAGAATTAATTAAGCGTAACCAAGCGAACGAAATCAGTTTTGCTGAAGTTACCAGCTTTAACCTAGATGAATATTTAGGCTTAGATGGCTCGCACCCACAAAGTTATCGTTACTTTATGCAGCAGCAGCTGTTTGACCATATCAACATTGATAAAAGTAACACGCACGTACCGCCGGGGGATGCAAAAAATCCAATTACGGCGTGCGGCGAATATGAAGCGCGTATTAAATCGGCTGGTGGTATTGATGTACAACTGTTAGGTATTGGCAGAAATGGCCATATTGGCTTTAACGAGCCGTCTTCAGGCTTAACGTCACGCACTCGGGTTAAAACCCTAACGAAAGCGACGATTGATGATAACGCCCGTTTTTTTAAAGCAGATGAGTACCAACCTCACTTGTCAATCACTATGGGTATTGGCACGATTTTAGATGCTAAAAAAGTCGTGTTATTAGCGACTGGTGAAAATAAAGCTGATGCCGTTGTTGCTATGGTGGAAGGCCCGTTAACGGCAGCGTGTCCGGCTTCGGCACTACAAATGCATCGTGATGCTGTAATCGTCATCGATGAAGCTGCGGCATCTAAGCTAAAAGATATTGAATTCTATAAGCATATTGAAAACGAAAATCAAAAGCTGTTGGACTATCTTGCCTCTCTGTAGTGTGAAATCACACTGTAGTTTTCAAAAGCCCATTTATGGGCTTTTTTTTTTGCCTGTACCTTTGTGCTATGGTAGCTTTAAGGTCTCGCCGAGGTGGATAAATTGTTCCAAAACACGAAGGGATAGGGGCTTGCTGTATTACACTCAAATGACGTTGGACAGAGCATCTAACGAAAGAAAAGATCAAAACTGGTTATTATCTCAAATGGGTGACAACAGTCGCTGGTTATTAATTCAAGACGACGCTAATTTAGTGCATGCCCGAGATAATGAATTACACTATCTTTCTCGCACAGAAGTCGCTGATTTAGCACTTCAAGACGCGATATTCTTAGGTCGTGACGAAGCGCACAGCTATTTTGCGCTTGATGTCTCCAAACAACAAGAAAAGCTTTCTTTTATTGACTCCGAATCAGAATTTATCGATATGCGCCAAGTGGGTCGTAACTTACCAAAGCAACAGGGCTCAATTGGTGTGCTTGCACGAGGCTTATGTTACTGGCATAAAACCCATTGTTTTTGCGGGCGTTGTGGGCAACCCAATAAAATGGTTGAAGCAGGTCATGCAAGACGTTGTGTTAACCCTGAATGCCGCCATATGACGTTTCCACGTACAGATCCCGCCGTTATCATGCTTGTCACTCATGTTTTCCCTGATGGCGTTGAACGCTGTTTGTTGGGCCGTCAGGCTGTTTGGCCAGAAGGTGTATTTTCGACGCTGGCTGGGTTTGTTGACCCCGGCGAGACGTTAGAGCAAGCCGTGATAAGGGAAGTGATGGAAGAGGCGGGGGTTGAAGCATACGACGCCACTTATATTGCCTCACAGCCTTGGCCGTTCCCGTCTTCACTTATGCTTGGGTTTATCGCGAAGGCGAAAACCACAGAGATTTTTGTCGAGCAAGATGAGCTTGAGCAAGCTAAATGGTTTTCACGGGCGGAGCTTAATACATTTTCAGAGTGGGGTGATACAAAGCCCGGCTATAAACTCACCAGAGAAGACTCTATCTCCAGATATTTAGTTGAATACTGGCGTGCACAATCAGAAGAGTAATTATGAAAAAGCATACTAAAATCGTTGCTGCTGGAAGAAAAGCAGAATATACCAAAGGGGTAGTAAACCCAGTTGTTCAGCGCGCCTCTACCGTAGTTTTTGAGAGTGTTGCCGAAATGCAAGAAGCGATAAAAGGCCGTGGACATCGCACCCTGTTTTACGGCCGCCGTGGCACCAATACCCATTTCGCCTTGCAAGATGCCATTACTGAGCTTGAAAATGGTGCGGGTTGCGCCTTATATCCGTCTGGTGCTGCTGCTATCGCACAGTCACTACTGTCATTTTTAAAAGCAGGCGATCACCTGCTGATGGTGGATACTGCCTATGAACCAACCAGAGATTTGTGCGATAAGTTGTTAAAAGGTTATGGTATCGAAACCACTTATTATGACCCTATGGTTGGCGCTGGTATTGACGCGTTAATTCAAGACAATACCAAAGTGTTGTTCTTAGAGTCTCCAGGTTCAATCACCATGGAAGTTCAAGACGTGCCAGCGATGGTTGAAGTTGCAAAGCGCCGTGGCGTTATCACTATGCTTGATAATACGTGGGGTAATGGCTGGCAGTTTCGTCCGCTCGATCATGGTGTTGATATCAGCATTCAAGCCGCAACCAAGTATATTGTTGGGCATTCGGATGTCATGATGGGGGTTGCCGTTGCAAATGAGCGCTATTGGCCTGAGCTTAGAGAGCACTCGTATTTACTTGGTCAATGTACCTCTGCAGATGATGCCTATTTAGCACTACGTGGGTTACGTACTATGCCTGCAAGGTTAAAACAGCACGAGCTGTCGGCAATGACAGTGGCGAAATGGCTCGAAACGCATCCGCTCGTGGACCACGTTAGACATCCCGCTTTTGAGACTTGCCCAGGCCATGAATTCTTCAAGCGAGACTTTGATGGTAGTAATGGTTTATTTTCAATCGTAATGAAAGAAGGTAGCCAAAAGGCGATTAACCGCTTCTTAGATGCCTTATCCCATTTTAAAATGGGTTTCTCATGGGGCGGCTATGAAAGTTTAGTTACAGCTAATAAAACCATGGAGCATTTGCGATCAACCACAGGTTGGGCATTGGGCCCCGTGATCCGCCTTCACATTGGTCTTGAAGACGTAGAAGACTTGATAGAAGATTTAGAACACGCACTTAAAGTCTACGAAAAAAACCTCGGTAAATCTTAAAATTTCGGTTCGACTTATTGGTATGGGGTGCTTCATTTTAAGTGAGCTACCTCGGACTTATTTATACCATTTTGAAGGTCGCATGTTTTTCATCACCTTGACCCAAGTAGTGCCATTACCTAATACTTCCGTTTCATAATTCTCCAAAATTTGTAGACGCAGGTCATATAAAGCTAGTTTTATGGCGTTGAAAGGAGTAACTTTATTTACGTATTTTTGCCAGCTTTACATAAATAATACATAGGAAATTTCAAGGAGAATTATATGATGGAAGTAATGTGGAGTAGTATCAGCGTCATAAGTGCGCTTGTTTACATAGGTTTTATTTTTTTATGTATACCAATTCCCCTCTTTATTTACCTTATTTCAAAGCGAGTCAAAGAAATGAGAGATTTAGCGGTGGAATCAAGGATGGAAATTAAAGAGATCAATGCCAGTTTGAAGTACTTTAAGCGTAAGTACAGGGAATCTATAGAGGAAGGTAATATTTAAGACTTACGTCACAAAGTAACTCCACCCAATTTAGTACAGCTATTTCGTAGAATTTTATGCAGCCTCAAGATAACCAATTGGTGTCATATCGC